>JALSLU010000151.1 GCA_026988125.1 Sulfurospirillum sp. | reverse complement strand
AGTTTGGATTTAAATTTTTTATGAGAAATTTAATGCTCTGTTTATCATCACTAAAAGGATTTACCAAAAAGGCATCTTTTGTAAAGGCTATAGTTGCAATTTTTGCCCCTTTGAGTCTATCCATTAGATCAAAAAGTGCTTTTTTGGCAAATTTTAATCTATTTGGAAAGATATCATTGGCCTGCATTGATTTTGATATATCTAATAAAACAACTAAATTATAACTCTCATATGTAGTTTCATCTTTTGAGTTTGGCTCTTTTAAAACTGGTTTAGCTAGCGCAAAAATGATCATAATAAGTGCAATGACGCCTAAAAAAAATCTTCTTTTTGAGCTTTGGTGACCTATTGAGATTTTTTGTAGTACCTCTTTAGAAAAAAAGTTCTCTAAAGTGTAAAATTTACTTTTTTTTCTGAGGAATATTAAAACAATAGGCAAAATCAGCAAAACTAAAACATAAGGATACTCAAAACTCATCTATTCGTCTCCTCTAAGGTAGAGCCAAGCAAATAAGGAGATAAAAGCTAGCATAAGTGGATAGGTATAAAGATACTCCTTATTAAATTGAACCCTTCCTCTTAACTCATCTTTTTGAAGTTTGTCTATCTCTTTGTAGACTTGATCTAACATATCTGCACTATTTGCTCTGTAAAATTTACCATTTGTGCTTGTTGCTATATCTCTTAAGATAGCTTCGTCAAAATCACCATATCTTCCAATTCCTATGCTATATACTTTGATCTTTGCATCTAAAATAGCTTTTTTGGCTATATCGTAAGGTACTTTACTGGCTGTGTCAAATCCATCTGTGAGTAAAATTACAACTCTTTGTTTAGCTGGAGATTTTTTTAGTAATCTTGCACTTAAAAAGAGTGCATCATACAAAGAGGTTCTACTTCCTGCTACTCCTCTTCTTAAGTTTTCTAAAATTTTTGCTGTAGACTCATAGTCAAAGCTTAGTGGCGTTGCAACATAGGCAAAATCTCCAAAGACTATTATGCCTATATGATCATTTTTTCTCTCTTTGATATATCTACTTGCTATCTCTTTGGCTACGCTAAGTTTATTGACAACTATATTGCCATTTGTGAGCGGAATTCTTCCTTGACTCATTGAGTCACTTAAGTCTAGCAGTTGCATTATTGCGTGAGCTGGTTTTGTGTTGGTTCTTTCCCTTTTTAGTATAGGGCTAGCAAGAGCACTGATTAGACAAAAAATACTAAACCATTTTAAAAGCTCAATAAAAAGACTTCTATTTGCATGATTTTTTAAATTAAAGACCACAGGCATATAGATATATAGCTTTTTTGGTTTGCAAATAAAGTGACATATTAAAAATATAAAAAAGAGTGAAAAAACAGTTGGATACTCAAACTCAAACATCTATCTTTTCCAAAAAAAATTTTAATTTTTTTAAATCTTCATCGCTAAAATTTTCCACATTTTTTTTGTATTTGTACCTATTTAAAAATGTTAAATCTTCATTTTTTAAAAGTACTGGTAAGTACTTAGAAACTACATATGAACACTCTTTAGAATTTTCAAAATTCAATTTTCTTAGCTCCATTTTTGCTATCTCTTCTTTGGTGAGAGTTCTTTTTTTAAACTTTATAAATTTTAAAAATGACCATAAAATGATCAAAAAAATTAAAACTATAGTGATAAAAACTAGTAAAGAATAATCAGAAATAGATAAGATTCCCTTAATATCTCTTAAATTTTCCACTCAATCATCCTTATACCACACCCTTTTAAATACTCTTTTAGCTTTAAATCATGCAATTTTAAATCTTTTTTATAAGTTTCAACAAAATTGGAATTAAAAATAAAGGTATCTTTTTTTAAAGTCAGAGGATCTATAACCCCCACTTTACCTATGGGCTGGGGATTAAGCTCAAATCTATCTCTGAGTTTTATAACAATTACTTCATGTTTTTTGCCTACACCCTTTAGTTTTGGTATATCAAAAAAATCTCCTATTAAAAACACATAAGAGCGTTTATTTATACCTGAAATAAGATAGTGGTGAAGATTATCATAGTTAACTACGCTTTTTAAAGTTTTGAAATTTAAAATTTTTTCAATTCCATCTAAAATTTTTCCCTCTTTTTTTGTTCCATTGAGTCTGTAGTTTAGATTGTTACTAAAGAGTGAAAGACCAAATCTATCTGAATTTTTCAAAGAACTTATTCCTATATCGTATGCCAAAGTTGCCAAGGCAGTCTGTTTTAAAACTTTAGAACCAAAGTGTAGAGTTGCGCTCATAAGTGCTACAACTTCTATATTTATCTCTCTACTTTCATAAAAAGTTCTTAAAAAAAGTTCACCACTTTTTGCAGTGGCGAAAGGATCAACCCTTCGTATATGTTCTCCATATTCATAGGGTCTAATTTTTGCAAAATCATACCCATCACCTATAATTTTTGAGTTATGCTCTCCTAGCAAATCACCATGAATATATTTTTTTGATTTGGCTATTATTTTTTTTACATCCATCATGGCATAGGTAAAACTTCAATAATTTTATCTAAAATTTTATCGCTATCAATATCCTCAGCTTCAGCCTCATAGCTTAAGATAATTCTATGTCTTAGTATCTCTTTCAAGACAAAAACAACATCAACAGGTGTCACATAATCTCTCTCATTTAAAAGAGCATTAGCTCTGCTTGCTCTATGAAGATCTATGCTTCCCCTTGGGCTAGCTCCAAATCTAATGAGGTTGGAAATTTCTTCGAGACCATCATACTGCGTTGGGTACCTTGAAGCAAAAACTATATCTATGATATATTTTTCAACTTCTGGATCTATATGTATGGCATTTAAGCTATTTTTTAAATTATTCAGATCTTGAGAGCTTAAAATATTGTTAATTTTTATATCTCTTTTAAAGGAGATTCTTCTTATAATCTCTAACTCTTCCTCTTTGGTAGAGTATGTTAAATTTAACTTCATCATAAATCTATCTAGTTGAGCTTCAGGTAGTGAGTATGTTCCCTCAGATTCCAACGGGTTTTGTGTTGCTAAAACAAAAAAAGGATCAGGAAGTTTATGTGTTATATCGGCTATGGTTATCTGCCTCTCTTGCATCGCTTCTAAAAGTGCAGATTGAACTTTTGCTGGTGCCCTGTTAATTTCATCTGCTAAGAGAAGATTTACAAAAACTGGACCCTTTTTAATTTCAAATTTAGACTCTTTGGGATTGTAAATTTGAGCTCCTATTATGTCGCTTGGAAGCAAATCAGGAGTAAATTGAACCCTACCAAACTCTAAACCTAATGCTTTTGCTAAAGTATTTATAAGTGTAGTCTTTGCTAGACCAGGAACCCCTTCAAGTAGAACATGCCCTTCACAAATTAGAGCAATCATCAAAGAGTCTATAGTTTTTTCATTTCCTACTACAATTTTTGAGATTTCGTTTTTTAATTCTAGCAACTTTTTATCCATAAAAACTATCCTTAAAATATTTTTAGGATAAAAGTATACTCCTGTATTTTAAATAAAAAGTTAATTTCCAGCAAACTTTATTAAGGCACTTCCCCAAGTAAATCCACCACCAAATGCATCTAATAGCATCAAGTCTCCCTTTTTGATTTTTCCTTCTTCATACATATCATTCATTGCCATAGGTATGGAAGCAGAGGAGGTATTGCCATATTTAGCAATTGTAAATGCTGTTTTTTCTAATGGAAAATTAAGTTTCATTCTAACTGCTTCAATAATTCGGTAGTTTGCTTGATGAGGGATGAATATATCAACTTCATTAGCAGAGATATTATTTTTTTTCAATATATCTATAACATCATTTGTTAATGTTTTTACAGCAACTTTAAAAACCTCATTGCCTGCCATTTTCATATACTGAAGTTTCTCTTTTACATTTTCCTCTCTAATTGGATTTTTAGAGCCACAGCCAGGTGTTATCAACAGATCACCAAAATTACCATCGGCACTTGCATGAACATCTATGATAGCCTCATCAATATTATCAGTGCTACTTATGATAGCAGCTCCCGCACCATCTCCAAAAAGTATGCATGTTCCTCTATCAGTGTAGTCAACAATGCTACTTAATTTTTCTGCACCTACTATGAGTATATTTTTAAAATTTCCTGACTCTATAAATACCTTTGCTATAGATACTAAATATATAAAACCAGTACAAGCAGCACTTATGTCAAATGCCATCACATTTTTAATACCCAACTTTTTAGATATCATTGCAGCAGTAGAGGGCATTGTTAAATAATCAGGACTAAGTGTTGCGCAAATCACCATATCTACTTGATTTGAGGTTATTCCAGCTCTTTTTATAGCTATTTTTGCAGCTTTTACTCCCAAATCACTTGCTGCTTCATCATCTCTAGCAATTCTTCTCTCTTTAATCCCAGTTCTTTTGGTTATCCACTCATCTGAGGTATCAACCATTTTTTCCAAGTCTTTGTTTGTAAGAGTACCCTGTGGAACATAACTACCGATTGATTTAAATGATGCATACAAAATTCTAATCCTTTATGCTTTCATTTTAGATAGCTCTGAAACAATGTCTTTATTGATGTTTGAGTTTGAAAAGTTTATTGCTTGAAAGATTGCATTTTTTACCGCTTTTGGGTTACTTTTGCCATGTCCTATTATAGCACAACCATCTATACCCAAAAGAGGAGCACCACCATACTCCGCGTAATCAACCTGTTTTTTGAGGCTTTTAAAAACTCTTCTCATAAGAAGTGCACCAGCTATGGCTATTGGGGATTTTCTAACATTTGATTTTATTATTTTTGTTATGGATTCTGCTACACCTTCACTTGTTTTTAGAAGAATGTTTCCAACAAAACCATCACACACTATTACATCCACGCTTCCATCAAATATATTATTTCCTTCAATGTTTCCTATAAAACTATCAAGTGACTGAAGCTTTTCATACGCACATTTTGTTGTTTCGTTGCCTTTGCTCTTCTCCTCACCATTAGATAGGAGTCCTACTCTAGGTTTTTCGATTCCCAAAACATCTTTTACATAGGCTTCACCCATAATGGCAAACTGTACTAAGTGCTCACTTTTACAATCAACATTTGCACCAACATCTAGAACTAACGATGGCCTATTGTGCGGTCTAGGCATAAGTGTTGCAATTGCTGGTCTTAATATGCCACTAAGCCTTCCTATCCTCAAAGTAGCTAAGCTCATAGTAGCTCCACTATGACCAACTGAAACAACAGCATCAGCTTCTTTGTTTCTTACTAGCTCTACCGCTTTATATATGGAGGTGTCTCTTCTTTTTAATGCATCTGTGGCACTGTCACTCATACTAAGAACATCACTTGCTTCTACAAATGTTACTCTTTTATGTAAAGATTTTGGGATGAGTAACCTTATCTCTTCAACCCTCCCTACTAAAGAAACACTAAAATTGCCCCTCTCTTTTAGGGCTTTTATAGTTCCCTCACATATAGGTTGAGGACCAAAATCACCCCCCATTGCATCTATGGCAATATTAATCATTTAGTTTTTATATTCACCTGTAGTTTTGTTTATATGATGAGGCATTCTCCATGTTCCATCAGCGTCTTTTACTGGTGTTGGAAGAGTCAACTTATAATGTGTTCTTCTCTTTGCTGCTCTTGTTTTACTAACGCGTCTCTTTGGTACCGCCATAATTATCTCCTTATTTAATATTTAAATTATTTATTGTCTGCACACTTTGGGCAGTAGTGGTAGTCACTTTTAATAAGCTCTATCTCACTTTTTAATATGGTATCAAAATCTATTGAACCATCAAAAAACTCTATAACCTCTAAAAAGTTTCTATTATACATACCATCACTTATAAAAAGGTCAACTTTTTCATCTATCTCATATACAAAATCATCCGCACATCTATCGCAAGGGCACACAATCTTGCCCCTTATGTTTCCTAGGCAGCGAACTAAATCTTTAGATGCTTTGCTTACAGATCCAAAAAACTCTACATCCTCACAGTTTAATTTAAAATTTATTCCTGATGAGGGAATTTTTTTAAAAGATAAAAGCATTCAAATTTACTACTGAATCTCTCTTCTTGCAAAAAAGAAGTCTATCTCTATCTTGGCATTTTCTAAAGAATCACTACCATGAACTGCATTTGCATCAATGCTTTGAGCAAAATCTGCTCTGATTGTTCCTGGTGCTGCATCTTTAGGATTTGTAGCACCCATTAATTCACGATTCTTTGCTACAGCATTTTCTCCCTCTAAAACCATAACTACAACTGGTCCACTAGTCATAAACTCTACTAACTCTCCAAAAAATGGACGCTCTGCATGAACTGCATAAAATTTTTGAGCATCTGTTTCACTTAACTGAAGTTTCTTCATTGCTGCAATTTTAAGTCCATTGGACTCAAATCTATCAACTATTTTTCCTATTACATTTTTAGCTACAGCATCTGGCTTTATTATCGATAATGTTTGTTCCATATCTATTTCTCCTAGTTTTTAACACTTAACCAATTAAATTAAGGGCCATTAGAAGTGTCCTTAAAAAAAGGTTAGAACGCAGGAGTATACCAAAAAAAGTTTTAAAATCTACTAAATTATAAAATTAGTGCAGAAGTACCCTTTAGAAAGTAGAAAGAACCCAAAAGAGGTAGCATCTTCTTTTGGGTATATAGATTATGTGGTTACTCTACGCAAGGCTCTCCATCAACAGCACCTTCAGTTTTAGGGTTATCCCAAACTATACATCCTTCAGTTGGACATGCCTCTGCACAAGCTGGAGTATCATGATGACCAATACACTCTACACACTTATCTGCGTAAACATAGTATATATCCTCTCCTGTTGGATTATCATCCTCATCCACTATAGCTTCAACAGGACACTCATCTATGCAAGCTCCACAACTTATACAAATATCAGTAATCTTTACTGCCATTTTATCTCCTTGAAAAAAATTAACCTCTGTTTGGGTTATCTGTGTTAGAAACTATATCAAAACTAAATTAAAGATATATTAAAAAATATCTAACAAATAAACTATTATGCTTTTTCTTAAATAAAAGTACTCACTTTTAAAAATAAATAGACATTTTATTTTTAATTAAAATTTATGTTGTATCATTTTGTATCTAATTTAGATAAGGAGAATGGATGTTTAAGTCAATAGCAAAGAAAGTTACGATAATACAAGTTTTGGTTGTAGTTCTATCGATGGTGGGACTTATTACCTACATTGGTAACTACTTGAGCAATTATATTGAAAAAGAGGCACATAAAGATTTAGAAAATGGTGTTATTAGAATGATTCACACTATTGATACTTACAATAGTGCTCTTGAAAATAGTGTTATAAAGCTTTATAGTGTATTTAAAGAAAATTTTAAAAGTTTCTATATTGATCCAGAGGTGAAGATAGATGTCAATGGTGTTGAAACTCCTTTGTTGACAAGTGGAGGAAAACAGATAAACAATAGATTTGGTGAAGTTGAGAGATTCAAAAAGCTTACTGGGGATATAGCAACAGTTTTTGCAAGAGATGGTGATGATTTTGTAAGGGTTTCTACCTCTTTATTGAAAGAGGATGGCTCCAGGGCTATGGGAACTTATTTGGGTAAAAAGAGTCCTGCATATGAGCCGATAATGAATAAAAAAACCTACATAGGTAATGCAAGATTATTTGGGAAAGATTATGTAACTGTCTACTCTCCAATTTTAGATACCGATGAAAATATCATAGGTATACTTTTTATAGGGTATGACTTTACCAAAGGCTTAGAAGCTTTAGAAAAAAAGATAAATAGCATGAAAATAGGTGAGCATGGATTTTTTTACACAATAAGCACAAAAACTAAAAAGTATATAATTCATAAAACAAAAGCAAGAAAGCATGTTGAGGATTCAATCGGTGAGCAAATTTTACAAAAGAGAAATGGCTATATTGAGTATAAAGAAAATGGAGTCAAAAAAGAGGTTTCTTTTAAATATTATCCAAAATGGAATTGGATAATTGTAGCTGAAGCAGAGTTAAAAGACTTTACTAAGGCAAATGATATTTTACAAAAAAATTTAATCATAGCATCAGTCATTATAACACTTGTAATAATGATTATAACTTGGCTGGTATCAAAAAAATTTATTGCAGATCCGCTAAATAGCCTTATAAGAAGAACAAAAAATCTCTCTAGCGGAGATGGTGATTTAACTAGAAAATTGGAAGTCGTCGGAGATGACGAGATAGCACATGCAAGTGTAGAGGTAAATAACTTCATAGACAAGGTTAGAGATATAATTAGTGAGGCTAAGCATCTATCTAATGAAAACTCCTCTATAGCACATGAGCTTTCTTCGACCTCTCTTGAAGTAGGCAAACTTGTAGAGGATAGCTCAAGTGCAACTGAGTCAGCAAATCAAAAAGCAAATGAGATACAACAAAAACTTGTAAATTCAGTTGAAGATGCTAAAAAAGCAAAAGCTGAATTGGAAAAAGTAAATAATAAAATGAAAGAGACAAATGAAAAGATAATTCAACTTACAAATGAGATTCAAGATAGTGCCTCAGTTGAGGTAGAATTGGCACATAAAATTCAGCAGTTAAGTAGTGATGCTGAGCAGGTTAAAGAGGTTCTTACGGTTATAAGCGATATTGCAGATCAAACAAATCTTTTAGCACTCAATGCTGCAATTGAAGCAGCTAGAGCAGGGGAGCATGGAAGAGGGTTTGCAGTTGTTGCCGATGAGGTTAGAAAATTGGCTGAGAGAACACAAAAAAGTTTGGTTGAAATTAATGCTACGATTAATGTTATAGTACAGTCCATAATGGATGCTAGTGAGCAGATGAATAAAAACTCTAAAAGGATTGAGCTTTTAAGTGAATCAACAACTGAAGTAGAAGAAAATATTGAGTCTATGGCAGAAGTTATAAATATAGCTGCAACTGTAACATCAACTGTGGCTACAAAGGGTTATGAGACAACTCAAAGAGATATTAATGAGATTGCAGAGCAAATTTCTAAAATCAACGAATATTCAGCACAGAATGCTAGAAGCGTAGAAGAGATTGCAAATGCTGCAGAGCATATGAGCAAAATGACTGAAAATTTAAAAAACAAATTGGATGAGTTTAAAACATGAAGAAAGTGACATCAAATAGTTGGTTTAAACTAATTATAATGTTTTATTGTGTATAATTCCTTGTTAATAAAATTTACTAATTAAAGGATAATGTATGTTAGTTACAAACCCAGCTCCAGATTTTACTGCAACTGCAGTTTTAGCGGATGGTCAGATTGTTGAGAATTTTACTCTAAGTGAGAATTATGGAGAAAAAGGAACAGTAGTTTTCTTTTATCCACTTGATTTTACATTTGTTTGTCCATCAGAGATTATAGCTTTTTCTCACAGATATGACGAGTTTCAAAAGCGCGGGGTGAATGTTATTGGTGTTTCGGTAGACTCACAATTTTCTCACTTTGCATGGAGAGAGACCCCAGTAGAAAAAGGTGGAATCGGAAGAATTAATTTCCCATTAGTTGCGGATTTGACAAAGGATATAGCTCGTTCTTACGATGTTCTTTTAAATAATGCCGTAGCACTTAGAGGTTCATTCTTAATTGATAACAAAGGAATCATTAGACATGCGGTTATAAATGATTTGCCACTTGGTAGAAATGTTGATGAAATGCTAAGAATGATTGATGCACAGCAGTTTACTGATGAGCATGGAGAAGTTTGCCCTGCGGGATGGCAAAAGGGTGATGAAGGTATGAAAGCTGACTCACAAGGGGTTGCTGAGTACTTAGCAAAGCATGCTGAAGAGCTTTAAAAAATATCATAGGGGCTTGATGCCCCTAACTTCATTTCTACCTCATTTTAGAAATACTCCTTATTTAGTCTAACTTTTTTACTACTTGTTTTTTTTAAGATAATTATCTTGGACAATTGCTCTTTTTAATTTTATTTTGCAATAGTTTGCACTTAAACCCAAATTATGCAATAGGATTCACTAAATTAGCACTTATCACCTAGCCTATGGCATTTGTAAAAAATCATCGCCTAGCCTTTTGTTAAGCTCAAATTTTTTACAAACACCCTAAACTAGGCTATAAGCACTACTTTAGCAAATCCTATTTCATAATTTGGGTTAAAAAATTCTATTATGTAATGCTGATTTAACAACTTTAGCGGTGCCATAATTTAATTGATAAAAAATTCCTAAGTTCAACAATAAATAAACTAAAATATATTAAATACAAAAATATACTATTTAAAAATAATTTGCTTTTAAGTTATATTCTTGTACCATTATGATAAGTATTTAAAAGGATAAATTATGAAAACATTGACTACTACATCTGGAGAGCCGGTAGGAAACAACCAAGACGCGTTGACAGCAGGAAAAAGAGGACCATTGCTTATGCAAGATTACTACTTGTTGGAAAAATTAGCTCATCAAAACAGAGAGAGAATCCCTGAGAGAACAATGCATGCCAAAGGTTCTGGAGCTCATGGGGTTTTGATTATTACTAACGACATCACCAAATATACAAAAGCAGAAATGTTTAGTGAAGTTGGTAAAAAAACACCACTATTTTTAAGATTCTCAACAGTTGCTGGTGAGAGGGGAGCTGCGGATGCAGAGAGAGATGTAAGGGGTTTTGCAGTAAAATTTTACACTCAAGAGGGAAATTGGGATTTAGTTGGAAACAATACCCCGATCTTTTTTGTAGCAGATCCTTATAAATTTCCAGATTTTGCACATACTCAAAAAAGAGATCCAAGAACAAATATGAGAAATCCAACTGCAATGTGGGATTTTTGGTCACTAACTCCTGAGAGTTTACACCAAATAACCATACTTTTTTCTGATAGAGGTTTGCCTTATAGTTATAGGCATATGCATGGTTTCGGATCTCATACCTATTCATTTATAAATGATGAAAATAAAAGGACTTGGGTTAAATTTCATTTTAAAACTCAACAAGGTATTAAAAATATGACCAACGAAGAGGCTTCTATGGTTATAGCAAAAGATAGAGAAAGTTCACAAAAAGATCTGTTTGAGGCTATTGAAAATAAAAACTTTCCTAGGTGGGATTTAAAGATTCAAGTCATGAGTGAAGATGAGGCTAAAAAACATAAAGACAATCCATTTGATTTGACAAAAGTTTGGTCACAAAAAGATTATCCTCTTATAGATGTTGGCGTTTTAGAGCTTAATAGAAATCCAAACAACTACTTTAATGAAGTAGAGCAAGCCTCTTTTTCTCCATCAAACTTAGTTCCAGGCATTGGTTTATCGCCTGATAGAATGCTTTTAGCAAGAGGCTTTGCATACCCTGATGCTCAAAGATATAGAGTAGGAACACATTATGAAGCTCTACCTATCAATAGACCTTTAGTCGAGGTAAATACATACCATAAAGATGGGGCAATGAATTTTGAAGATATTGACAAAATGGCAAATCTTATATATGAGCCAAATAGTTTTGGGGGACCAAAAGAGGACCCAAGATATATGGAGCCAGCTTTAGCACTTGAAGGAGATGCTTATAGATATGATAGAAATATAGACAATGATCACTTTTATCAAGCAAGAGATTTGTTTAACCTTATGAGTGAAGTTCAAAAAGAACAACTCTTTTCAAACATTGCTGAAGCAATGCAAGGGGTTCCCGAAGAGATAATTCAAAGGCAACTCTCTTTGTTTGAACAAATCTCTAATGACTATGCTAGCGGTGTTAAAGAGGCATTGAAGTAAAATGGAAATTTCAAAAGAGGAAGAGCAAAGATACTCAGAACTTCAAGAGATAGCACTAGACTTTGCTAGAGAGGGAAATTGTGTTGAGCTTGAAAAGATGATAAAGCATGGCTTAAGTGTTAATCTATCGACATTTAAAAATGATTCGCTATTGATGTTATCAACATATAACGGACACTATAAGACATCCAAAATGTTGATTTTAAATGGTGCTGATTTAGATAGAGTAAATTCGAGGGGGCAAACCCCTCTTGAAGGGGTATGCTTTAAAGGTAACTTAAAAATAGTTCAACTTCTTGTTGAAAATGGAGCCAAAATTACAGACAATGCGATGGTTTATGCTGCAATATTTGGCAATAAAGATGTTTTTGACTATTTGAAACAAAACAGACAATCAAAAGTAAAGGATAAAATTTTAGGTATCAATATGAGTTTTATAGCTTCAGTAGTAAAAAAAATAAAATCTATAAAAATTTGAGTATCTAAAAGTAGCTTCTAAGTTTTATAATATTTATACTCGATACTTTCGAATACCTATAAAATACAAATGCAAGTACCCTCTCCTCAGGCTTACATTTGCTTTTTAACTGATATTGCGTACTTTTTATCAGCTAAGGTGCATTTTGCCTTACGGAGGCAAGAAATTTCTAAAATCACTGCCTCTTGCGTCCTTGCGGATTGAGTGCTTTTTCCTCACCAAAACTTATCTGGTACTTACCGATACAGTTACTGCTTTTTTACTAAAAAAATGATAAAATACCCCCAAAAGAGGTGTGAATTATGAAAATTGTACTAGCTAGTTCAAATAAAGGCAAACTAAAAGAGCTAAAAGAGCTAATGGATGACTTTGAGGTTTATAGCTATGGAGAGTTGATTGAGCCTTTTGAGATAGTAGAGGATGCTAGCACCTTTAAAGGCAATGCTCTTTTAAAAGCTAGAGCAGTCTATGATGCCTTGAATGACAAAGATGCTATAGTTTTAAGTGATGACAGCGGCATAAGTGTTGAAGCACTAGGCGGTGAGCCTGGAGTTTTTAGCGCAAGATATGCCGGAGCTGGTGCAACTTCTGAAGAGAATCTGCAAAAGCTGATTGAAAATCTAAAAAAGCTAGGCCTTAAGAGTTCACCAGCATACTACACCGCAGCTTTGGCGATAATTTACAAAGGAAGAGAGCAAAGCGTTCATGGCTGGATGCATGGGAGTGTTATAGACGAAAAAAGAGGCAACAATGGATTTGGGTATGACCCAATCTTTGTGCCTTTAGGATACGATAAAACTTTAGGTGAGTTGAGTGAAAGCATAAAAAAGGAGCTATCTCATCGCTCAAAGGCATTAAGGTTAGCTAAAATTCTGTTAAAGGGGCTAAATAAATGAGTAAAATTTTGATAATCGGAGCAGGTGGAGTTAGTAGAGTTGCAACAAAAAAGTGTGCTATGAATAGCGAAGTGTTTACAAGCATAACTTTAGCAAGTAGAACTAAATCAAAATGTGATTTGATTGCCAAAGAGATAGAAGATGAGCTTGGCATAAAGATTGATACAGCAAAAGTAGATGCTGACAATGTAGAGGAGCTAGTAGAGCTTATAGGGAGGGTTGAGCCAGATTTGGTTTTAAATGTAGCTTTGCCCTATCAGGATTTAACAATTATGGATGCATGTTCGGCTTGCAAGGTTCATTATGTAGATACCGCAAACTATGAGCATCCGGATGAGGCTAAGTTTGAGTACAAGTTACAGTGGCAAAGGGATGAAGATTTTAAAAAAGCAGGAGTTATGGCGCTTCTTGGGAGTGGGTTTGACCCAGGAGTTACAAATGTCTTTTGTGCCTATGCCCAGCAGTATCTTTTTGATGAGATTAACTACATAGATATCCTAGATTGTAATGCAGGAGATCACGGATACGCTTTTGCTACAAACTTTAACCCCGAGATAAACCTAAGAGAGGTGAGTGCAAAGGGGAGGTATTGGGAAGATGGTAAATGGATAGAGACTGAGCCTATGGAGATAAAGATGGTTTGGAACTATCCTAAGGTTGGTCCAAAAGATAGCTACCTTCTTTACCATGAAGAGATGGAGAGTTTAGTAAAAAATATAAAGGGGCTAAAGAGGATTAGGTTTTTTATGACCTTTGGAGAGAGCTATCTTACTCATATGAAGTGTTTAGAAAATGTCGGGATGCTTGGAATTGAACCAGTTGAGCATAATGGGACAAAGATTGTTCCAATTGAGTTTTTAAAAACACTCCTTCCAGACCCAGCAACTCTAGGTCCCCGCACAAAGGGAAAAACAAACATAGGTTGCGTTATAAGTGGACTAAAAGACGGTAAAGCAAAAAAGGTTTATATCTACAATGTTTGTGACCATGAGGCTTGCTACAAAGAGACAAAAGCTCAAGCAGTAAGCTACACAACAGGAGTTCCAGCGATGATTGGCTCAAAGCTCATACTTGAGGGCAAGTGGAGTGGCAAGGGAGTTTTTAACATGGAGCAGTTTGATGCAAAGCCTTTTATGGAGGAGCTAAACAAGCAGGGGCTCCCTTGGGAAATTATAGAGATGGAGCCTAGTGAGAGTTTTGAAGTAAAATGACTATTTTAATCACAGGATGCTCTAGTGGAATTGGCTATTTTTGTGCAAAGGAGCTTCACAAAGAGGGTCATAAAGTCCTAGCTACATGTAGAGAGAAAAAAGATGTAGAGCGATTGAAGAGTGAGGGTTTAGAAGCATATGTTTTAGACTTGAACTCCTCACAAAGCATAAAAGATGGGTTTGAGTGGGCAAAAAGCAGAGACGGTGGTAAAATTGATGTGCTTTTTAACAATGGAGCCTACGGACAGCCAGGAGCCATAGAGGATTTAAGTAGAGATGTTTTAAGGGAGCAATTTGAGACAAATGTATTTGGCTGGGTGGAGTTAACTAATTTGGTCATTCCAATTATGAGAAAAAGTGGCTTTGGAAGGCTTGTTTTTAACTCCTCTGTTCTTGGATTTGTGTCTATGAAGTATAGAGGGGCATACAACTCAAGCAAGTATGCTATAGAGGGGATTTGTGACACCTTGAGACTAGAGCTAAAAGGAAGCGGGATTGATGTAGTTTTGATTGAACCAGGTCCTATAAAAAGTAGGTTTAGAGACAATGCACTAAAAAAGTTTTTACAAAATATAAAGTGGGAAGAGTCAGCACACATAGAGGCATATAAAAATACACTAAAAAGATTAGAAAGCAAAAGCAAGACTCCTTTTGAGCTAAATGAAGATGCAGTCTATGATGCTCTTTTAAAATCTATTAGCGCTAAAAATCCAAAAGCCAGATATAGAGTTACAACTCCAACAAAGCTCTTTTGGTTTTTCAAAAGAGTACTGCCAACAAAGGTGTTAGATAATATCTTGGGGAGGGTAGATTGAGTTTAAAAGAGTTTAAAACACCATACTACTTATGCGAAGAGAGGCTACTTAGAAAAAACCTTGAGCTTTTGGAGCATGTAAAAAAAGAGAGTGGAGCAAAGGTTTTGTTGGCACTAAAGGGGTTTGCTTTTAGTGGGGTTGCTAGCATAGTTAGTGAGTATTTGGATGGCTGCACATGTAGTGGTTTACATGAAGCAAAGTATGCTAAGGAGTATTTTTGTAAACAAAAGGGTGAGATTCACACCTACTCACCAGCTTTTAAGAAGGATGAGTTTGAAGAGATTTCAAACCTCTCACACCATATAGTTTTTAATTCATTTGAACAGCTAAGAAAATTTAAAAGCAGAGTAAAGGGAAGTGTTGGCATAAGAGTAAATCCTGAAGTTTCAAGTAGTCCGGTTGATTTGTATAATCCTTGTGGAGTTTACAGTAGACTTGGAGTTACAAGAGCAAACTTTGAGCCAGATCAACTCAAAGGGGTTGAAGGGCTTCATTTTCACGCACTCTGTGAGCAAGACGCAGATGCTTTGGAGATGGTTTTAGAAGGCTTTGAGAAAAATTTTGGAGAGTTTATTTCTAAAATGAAGTGGGTCAATTTTGGCGGAGGTCATCACATAACCAAACAGGGCTATGATGTTAAAAAGCTTATAGAATTGGTAAGAGATTTTAAGAAGAGATATGGGGTTGAAGTCTATCTAGAGCCGGGAGAGGCAGTTGGTTGGCAGTGCGGGGACCTTTATACCACAGTTTTAGATATCATAGACAATGGAATGAAAATCGCCATTTTAGACAGCTCAGCCGAAGCCCATATGCCAGATACTCTAGCTATGCCCTATAGAGCTGAGGTTAGGGGTGCTGGGATGCCAAATGAGAAAAAATTCACCTATAGACTAACAGGCAACACCTGCTTGGCTGGAGATATAATGGGGGATTATAGTTTTGATACACCCTTAAAAGTTGGAGATGTGGTTGTTTTTAAAGACCAAATCCACTACACCATAGTAAAAAACACAACTTTCAACGGCATAAAACTTCCAGACTTGAGGCTTCTTATGAGCGATGGAAGGGTTGAGCTTGTTAGGGAGCTTGGCTATGAGGAGTACAGAAGAAGAAATTGAAATATGGGCACCTCTAAAAACCCTAGCATATCTCATCTTTTTTTATCCCTCCCTTAGGATACTACATAGGAGCTTACACTCTTCGTTACTCTTTTTTGCCTTAGCTTTGGCTAGAGCTTCAAAAGAGTGCTTTGATTGTAAACTCCTATGCAGTGCTAAGATATGCTAGGGTTTTTAGAGGTATCCATATAAAAATTTGAAAAGTTAGTTCTTGGAGATTACCACCATCTAACTAATCCTAGTATTGCAGAAATTACATAAAAAAGTTGTAATGCAAAAAAAGCCCACCGCTTATCCATATAACCCCAAGCTGCAAACAGAAGAGCTGAAATAAGTAGTAGACTAAATCCAAGTATTTCATTACCAGTATTTGAAGCGATTAAAATAGCATAGATCATAGCTAGTACTGATCCAGATATTTCAAAAAAAGAGATTAATTTGTTTTTGTTTAATTCATACTTATATTTCATTGTAAAATTCTCCAATTAACTGCATAATTTGCATCTAAATTATAAGTTCTCTTATACCCTCTATCTTAGAGTGAGAGATAACTAAGATACTAGTTGATTTCTTATAATCAAATATCTCCCTTAGCATCCTCTTTTCTCCATCTTTATCTAGCCCTTCGGCTGGCTCATCCAAAATTAGAATTTTTGCAGGTTTTAGTAGTGCTCTAGCTACAACTAGTCTTCTTTTTTGTCCACCAGAAAAGTTGCTTCCTAGTTCGTCCATCCAAGTGTCAAACCCGTTTGGGAGAGAGCTTATATAGTCATATATTTGAGCTGCTTGACAAACCTCTTTGAGCTCTGTATCTGTTGCATTTTCTTTTGCTAGGAGTAGATTGTCTCTTATGGTTTTATTGAAGATTTGATTCTCTTGAGTAGCTATTGAGATATGCTCTCTTAAAAAATCACTCTCATACTCTCTTATGGAGTGCTTGCCTATGGTTATTTCACCACTAGCAAAGTCATAAAATCTAGCAATCAAATTTACTATGGTACTCTTTCCTTTACCACTTCTTCCAACTATGGCGATCTTTTCACCCTCTTTTAGCTCAAAAGAGAAGTTTTGCAACACCACTCTGTCTTCATAAGAAAATGTTACACTTTTAAAGGCTAAATCAAAGCTATCTATCTTTTTGATTGGATTTTTTGGCTCTACTACCGTTGGTTTGGCATCAATTAATTCAAAAACTCTTCTTCCTGCCATTAAAGTTTGAGGTAGAAGATTAAAAGCTTGAGACATCCCCGAAACTGCCTCAAAACTTCCTAGCACAAATATAGCCAACATAGCTACATTAACTGCAGGCATACTTTCTTGCTCAACCAGAGGTATGACTATAGCCAAGGACAAAACAACACTAACTCCTATAACTATCATCAAAAAAGCTTGAGATAGGGAGTTATAGAGTGCCATTTTTTCTTGTAGTTTTGCTAGTTTTTTACTTTGTTCATCTATCTTTTTAGTTTGTCTGTCTATTGCTCCATAAACTAAAAGTTCGCCCAATCCTTGGATATTATCTAATGTGTATTCTCTTAGTTTTGCAGATGTTTTTATGATCTCCCTGCCACTCTTTTGACTAAGCTTCAACAATATAAAAGGAATTATAAATCCACCCAAACTTAAACCTAAGGCCTCTATAAGAGCTAGTTTAGCACTATATAAGGATGCAAAATAGACAAACAACCCTCCAGCAATCAAAGCTGTAAGAGTTGGGACAATTATCCTTACATAGACATTCTCAAGGGTGTCTATGTCGGCTTTTATTCTACTAAATATGTCTGCACTATGATATTTTTGCAAAACCGCTGGGGCTAGTGGCTCAATTTTTCTATAAAACCAAACTCTCAAATCTACAAGTATCTTTAGGGTTGCATTATGATTAATTAGCCTCTCGAGGTATCTTGAGACCGCTCTAGTTAATGCAAACATCCTAATGCCAGCCGAGGGAGTAAAGTAATTCATAGTTGTTTTTGCAACTCCGGCTACTGCCATAGAGGCTAAAAACCAACTTGAGAGCGATAGCAAACTAACACTAGCCAAAACCGTAATGAGTGAGAGAAAAACTCCAGCAGATATAAGCTTCCAATGAGGCAAAAAAAGCTTGCTTAAGCGAAGAAATAGAGCTAAATTGGTCTGTTTGTTAGATTGTAAATTTTTCATAATACCTCTTTATAAGCTCTTTGTAAAACTCATTACTCTTCATAAGCTCACTATGACTTCCGCTATCTAAAATCTTTCCATCATTAATAATCACAACTTGCTCAGCCATTTTTATGGTATGAAGCCTGTGAGCAATTGCTACTATGGTTCTGCTTTGTTTGAGTTTCTCTATGCCAGCTTCAATAAACTCTTCACTCTTTTTATCTAGGCTTGCTGTTGGCTCATCTAGTACCAATAGTGGAACTTCTTTTAGAAAAGCTCTAGCAAGAGCCACTCTTTGTCTTTGACCACCTGAGAGACCACTTCCTTTTTCACCTATGAGTGTATCATACCCATTTGGAAGCCTACTTATAAACTCATCACAATTTGCAAACTTTGAAGCCTCTTTTAACTCCTCCTCACTTGCATCTTGTTTTGCTAATTTTATGTTCTCTTTTATGGTTCCTTTAAAAAGGTGGGCAAACTGAGGCATCCAAGCAACCTTTTGTCTCCACTCCTCTAAGCTAAACTCACTCAAGCTCTTGCCATTAATCAGTATCTTTCCACTTGTAGGTGTTATAAAACCCAAAAGAAGATTTGCAATAGTACTCTTTCCTGAGCCACTTTTGCCTATGAAAACTGTCATTTGATTTGGCTTGATTTTTAAATTTATCCCTTTTAATGCCTCTTGATTTTTATCGTAAGAAAACTTAACATCTCTAAACTCTATCTCAAGAGTATCGCCAATCTCTAATTTAGTCTTATTTGTGCTATCAAAATTGTTTAGACTCTTTTTCTCTACCAACTCCAAAATCTGCTCAGCTGCCCCAATCCCCTCCATCCTTGCATGGTAACTACTACCCATATTTCTGATATACATGTAAAACTCTGGAGCAATCAGAAGCAAAAACATTCCATCTATAAACTCCATCTGTCCATACATAAGTCTAAATCCAATAGTAACAGCAACCATAGCAATCCCAACAGAAGAGAAAAACTCCAACAACAAAGAGGACAAAAAAGCAACTTTTAGAACACTCATTGTCCTATCTTTATACTCATTTGCTAGCCTTTTTATTATTAGTGCCTCTTTTTTTGCACCATTAAAAATCTTTAGTGTTGGCAAGCCTTGCAAGGCATCAATAAAGTGGCTACTAAGTCTTGAGAGTTGTCTCCACTGCTTTTGGTTTAGTTTTTGTGCCCCTTTTCCAATCAATATCATAAAAAATACAATAACAGGAGCAGTTACTAATAAAATAAGACTTGAAATCCAATCAATCGGAAAAGCTACAATCAAGATAGCTATGGGAATTACAGCCACAAATACAACACTTGGCATATAGAGTGTATAGTACTTCTCTATGGACTCGACTGCATCTATGAGTGTATTTACATCTGAGCCACTATGCTTTTTATTGGGATAAATTGGTCCTACTTTTTGAAGATGTCTGAGTAGATTATCTCTTAATTTAATCTTTATGTTTGAAGCAAATTTGTGTGCGAAAGTGTTTGATAGCAGTGTTAAAATTGCTTTAAAAATAAAGACTACGATCAAGATGAGCAGTTCATTTTTAATTTCATCTAGCGAGGCATTTTTAAATATGACGCTATTTAAAATCGAGGCTAAAATCCAAGCTTGGTAGATTACTAAAAAGCCACTGAGCACCCCAAAAAGAGTGCTCAGGTAGAAATTTTTCTTATCAACCTCTACTTGGCTTTTAAGAAAATTTTTAATTCTGCTTATTGTAGGTTCTCTCAAAGTGTTCTATATTTAACTTTATAAATCTGTATGAAACATAAATTAAAACAGGCCACATTGTAAACCAAATCATACCTGCTGTGTAACTAATCTCTTCCATAAAACTCTCCTAGTAGTGGTGTGAATCTTCTTGAATCTCTTCAGAAGTAATTTTAACTTGATCCATAGAACGCCATACTAAAAAGATATAGCCCAAAACAAATGGAACACCTAAAGATACATAACTCATAACACTTAAAGTATATTTAGAACCTGATGCATTTTCAATACTAAGTGAGCTTTGAATATCGGCTAGAGATGGATAGATAGCTGTATTATTAAATCCCAAAAGAGATAGTATGCTTATAACAGCCAATACAGCTCCTAATCCACCAAACCAAATTCCTTTGTCACTATCTTTAAATAGTGAGATAAAGATTGAGTATAGTACTAGTAGCGTACCTGCTAAGAAAAGAACTAAAAGAATTGGGTTGGCTAAAAAGTTGTTTAGAAACTTGTATTCTTGGATAAAAAATCCATTTTTATCATACCCTACACCACTCATACTTAGAATCATTCCGGTTAATGCCAAATATAGTATGACAAATATAACACCATCTTTTTTAAGTGCTTTTTTTGTCTTTTCTATGATGTTATTTGAGTCAATGTTGTTTAAAAAGTAAAGCTCAGCCAAAACTCTAGCTAAGAAAAAAAGTGTTAAACCAAATATAACATTAAATGGATTTAGCACGGCCTCTAGCCCTCTGCTTGCCATAGTCCAGTGAGCTAGGTTCATATCATTTTTTATAAAATTACCACCGCTAAAGAGTGTTCCTAAAGCTGCTCCAATGAGTATTATCCCTAAACTACCATTTATAAACAAAAATAGTTCATATGTTTTTTTGCCTAGAAAATTGTTTGGTTTTTTTCTATATTCATACGATACGGCTTGGATGATAAAGCAAAAAAGTATTGCCATCCAAACAAAATATGCCCCACCAAAACTGATAGAGTAAAATAGTGGAAATGCAGCAAATAAAGCTCCTCCAAACATAACCAAAGCTGTAAAGGTTAACTCCCACTTTCTACCAAGTGATGCAACTAGCATATCTTTCTCCTCTTCACTTGAAGATAGAGTAGATAAAAGTGTTTGACCTCCCTGTACAAAAGTCATAAGAACAAAAAGAGCACCTAAAACTGCAACCAAAAACCACCAGTACTGTTGTAAGGTTAGTAAAGAAAAAGTTTCAAACATTTAATGCTCCTTAAAACCAAGTTTAATTTGTGTAACCATTATCTTAATCTCTGCTATAAGCAAAGAGGTAAACAAAATAGCAAATAGACTCATAGTAATTGATACAGCAGTTGCATCTAGTTGTGATGTTGCAACTCCAATTGGAAGCATATCTTGAATTGCCCAAGGTTGTCTACCAACTTCAGCAACTATCCATCCGCTTTCATGAGCTAAATACCCAAGAGGTATTGTTAATAGAGCTGATTTTAATAGTAATCTTTTCTCTTCAATCTTACCTATCATTGAGAAGTAAAGTACTAAGATAAATAACAATAAAAACCAACTGCCTAAGCCTACCATTATGTGGAAACTATAAAAGGTTAGTCCTATAGGAGGTATAATCTCTTCAGCCTTTTTTAGATACCCATATCCCATATATTTTTCATAAGTTCTAAATTTTTCCAAATAGGAGTTTGCAAGCTCTTCATTGCCAACTTTTTTTGCATCTTTGTATCCCCTAAGTGATTCTAAAGCTAGTTTACCTTTTTCTATTTTTACAATAGCAGGCTCAATTTCTAAGCGTTCATTTCCTAAAACTAAATCATTTATTCCTGGTACAAAAGCATCTATTTGTCTATATCCTAGAAGAGAGAGTGCGTTTGGAACTTCTAGTTTCCATAAAAAAGGATCTGTAGTTCTATCACCAATTTTTTTATCAGGATTTAGCTGACCAATGGCAATGATTCCAGCTCTTTTTTCACCATCATATAAACCTTCCATTGTTGCTAATTTTGCTGGTTGTTTTTGGGCAACCTGATAAGCAGACTCATCACCAGTTACTATTAAAAAGATTGAAGCTAGTAAACCAAAAGAAGCAGCTACTATTATACTTCTTTTTGCAAATATAACTTCTTTCCCTTTTAATAAAAACCAAGCACTTATACCAATTACAAATAGTGATCCCATAACATACCCACTACTAATGGTGTGTAAAAACTTTGAAACTGCTACTGGATTGAAAAGTACATCAAAAAATTTTTCCATCTCAAACCTTGCGGTATCTGGGTTAAATTTCATTCCAACTGGACTTTGCATCCAACCATTTGCAACTAAGATCCAAAGAGCTGAAAGGTTTGAGCCAACTGCTACTAGCCATGTTGAAAGGAGATGTATCTTTTTTGAAACTTTATTCCAGCCAAAAAACATAACTGCAAAAAATGTTGATTCTAAGAAAAATGCCATTATACCTTCTATTGCTAGAGGAGCTCCAAATATATCTCCAACTATCCATGAGTAGTTTGCCCAGTTTGTTCCAAACTCAAACTCCATGATTATTCCTGTTGCAAGACCTATTGCAAAGTTGATTGCAAAAAGTGTCATCCAAAACTTTGTGATTTTTTTCCACTCTTCATTACCAGTTTTTACATATATAGTTTCCATTATAGCCACTATAAATGAAAGACCAAGTGTAAGTGGAACAAAAAGCCAGTGGTAAAGAGCTGTCAAAGCAAACTGTGCTCTTGAGAGTTCTACTAGTAGGCTGTTTTCCATATTTTACTCCTCGTATTGTAAGATTTTAAGTATTCTAAGAAAATACTTATATTTTTTATCTAACATTACAAAATTATACTACTTTAATTATTAATTGCAAATTATTTTTATATAACTTTTAAAGTTTTATTTGTGATTACAGGTTCCCTTGCCTTCAAGTTTTTGTAATTTACCATCTAAAAAAGCTTTTAAACTCTCTTTAATGGTTTTACTCTCACTATCAAAGTATACATCTAATCCAGCATTTGCAAATCCTTCAGCAGGACGAGCTCCAATGCCTCCTACTATAAGAGCATCAGGTTTTAAACTTAGTATATTGGTAACTGCATTGCCACAACTACCACTTTTATGTCCAGGATTTTCAATACCCTCAACATCCTTTATATCTCCATTTTCTATGGTTACTACAGTATAAAATTTTGCTTTACCAAAGTGTGCACCTCTTTTACTTAAGTAACCTTGATTTTCGTTTGTGGGAAATACTAGTTTCATTTTGACTCCTATCTTTTTTGTTATAATTTGAACATATGTTCAAATTATAACTCGGATAGATTTAAAAGTCAAGAATTTTTTGTAAGATTATCTTCTTCTATTGCTAGAACGGGATGATGAATTTCTGTTTGAGCTGTTATGTCTACTTCTTGAGTTTCTTGAATAGCGTTTATTACCTTTATTCTTTTCTTTTTCAGCCAATCTTTTGAGCATGCTGTTTAGAGTTTTTTTATCAAAACCAATCTTGTCTGGACCTTTAATGCTATTTTTATCCATCAAAAGTGAGATAAGTTTAAGAGTAATTTGGGCTATATCCATATTTTCTTCGAGTATATTAAGTAGCTCTACTGCATCATTATTTAATTTTGCATTTTCTATATCGTTAGCCAATTTTTTTAGACGACTTTTATTGACATCACTTAAAGTTGGTACAAATTTGTGCTCTAATGAAGTGCCAACCTTTTTTGCAATTCTTTGCATTGAGTGGTATTCCATAGGAGTTAAAAGTGTAATAGCAGTTCCTTTTTTACCAGCACGACCTGTTCTTCCTATCCTATGAACATAACTATCTGGATCAAAAGGCATATGAAAGTTAAAAACATGGCTTATATCGCTTACATTTAATCCACGAGCTGCAACATCTGTTGCAACTAAGATATCTATTTGAGAGCTTCTAAACGCTTTTATAACACTCTCTCTTTGATTTTGCTCCATATCTCCATGAAGTCCCTTTGCAAGATATCCAACGGCAGTTAGCTGATTTGATAGTCTATCCACCTCTTTTTTAGTTCTACAAAACACAATTGCTTTTGTAGGATCGGTGGCATCAAGAAGTCTAATAATAGCACTATCTCTTTCACTCTCATTAATAACATAGTAGAGCTGCTCTATATCTATATTGGTTGTATTGTTTTTTGGAGTTACACTTACATATTTAGGTTCTTTTAAAATTTTTCCTGCCAATTTTTTTATAGGCTCAGGCATCGTAGCACTGAAAAGTAAAGTTTGTCTCTCTTTTGGCATATATGAAAAAATCTTTTCGATATCATCTAAAAATCCCATATCTAGCATTTCATCAGCTTCATCCAAGACAATGATACTTGGTTTAAAATTTTTAAATCTATTATTTTTAAGTAAGTCTAAAAGTCTTCCAGGTGTTGCTACTACCACTGAGGCACCTTTTTCTACTAAGGAGATTTGTCTTGAGTATGAACTACCGCCATATATGGTTACAGTTCTTATACCTCTTAATCTTCCTAAAGTATAAAGCTCATCACTAACTTGTGTTGCTAACTCTCTAGTAGGAGTTATTACTAAAATCTCTACGCTATTTTTTGAAGGATCTATTTTGCTCATAGATGGCAATCCAAAAGCTGCAGTTTTTCCTGTTCCTGTTTGAGCTTGAGCAACTATGTCGCATCCTTTTAAGACCAGAGGTATAGCCTCTTTTTGTACTGGGCTAGGCTCTTTGAATCCCGCTTCCTTTACTGCTCTTAGTAT
Organism: Sulfurospirillum sp.; assembly: GCA_026988125.1. Classification (GTDB taxonomy): domain Bacteria; phylum Campylobacterota; class Campylobacteria; order Campylobacterales; family Sulfurospirillaceae; genus Sulfurospirillum_A. Next base: position 8,598 of record JALSLU010000151.1, on the reverse strand, counting down.
ATCTTCGTGCAGTCCAAATGATTCAAATGTTTGTGTCATGTAATTTTCCATGTGTTTAATTTTTAAAACTTCATTAGGATACTACTATGTAAAGATACATCTTTACTACATAAAAATTTTGAGTTTAGTTTTTGTGTGAAAACTCGCAAACCAGTATGCAAAAACCTACATACTCGCTCGGAGATTTCCAAATCTTGGCAGGTTTTGAGAAGTTCATAAGAAGTTCTAAATTGAAATTATTATACTAAACTTAACTTCAAGTAACATTAAACCCGTATTGGGCACAAGCATAAACGCTTTCTTGAGGTTTCTGTTGCATAATCTAGGTAATGTGCAAGGTCAGTTAAAAATTTATTGAAAATATATTTGTACCGTTTTTATGTTTATACTCTAATTTCATTTTGTGTAGCTTAAGCAAATTTAGTGTTATAAAGAGCCCAAATCCTAATCCTCTCGAGCTTCTTTGTTTATTGCCTTCTAAAAAAAAGGGTTGTTCATATTTGTTTAATGAAAACTCTAATGGATTTGCTCTGTTTTTTATGATTATCTTATCTTCATTTGCAATTATTTCAACTTTTTTATCTTTTGAATAGTTGATTCCATTGTCTATTAAATTTTTTAGGGCAACTCCAAAAAGCTCGAAATCTACTTCTATGGTGGTATGTTCTATTTTTAAAATGATTTGTCTTTTATTGTGGTTTGTAATATCGAGCGAAAAATCTAAAATATCCTGTAATGAGTAATTTTTTTTATTTAATTGTAATACATTTGCATTAAGCTTCTCGATTCGACTAAACTCTTCTATGAGATTTTCCTGCCTTTTAAAAGAATTTTGGATAACTTCTTTATATGTAGAATTTTCAATCATTTCACAGGCTAGTTTTCCTTTAGTGATAGGTGTTTTTAACTCATGCATAATATTTCTCAAGAAAAGTTGCCTGGAATCTTTCAGTTTTTTGAATTTTTTAATACTTTTATCAAAATCATTTGCAAGTATGGCTATTTCATCTTTTTTATTGCTTTTGCACTCAATATCATAATTTCCATTGGCAAACTCTTTGATCTTTTTTCTAAGATCATATAGTGGAATTATACTTTTTATAACAGCTATATATAAAGATAAAATTAGTAAAAAAGTGGCTATAGGAAGAAGAACTTTTGGAAAAATTTTTCTCTCATAAGGCGTTTTGTATATGGTTTGATTATTTAATATAATGTAAAGCTTATTTTTATAGTCTAGTGATTTTAGTGGCAGTTCATAGTTAAAAATATTTGGTTGAGAGTATGTATTTTGTCTATTTAACAAAAAATTTTTTAATTTTTCATCTTTTACTAGGTTGTATCCAAATTTTTTTAAACTATCTTTAGGTTTGTTATTAGAGGCTATCAAGATATATTTTGTAAAATTATATACATTTTGCTTTTCTATATCTACTATATGAGATCTTAGTACAAATAAAATAGCACTAAAGCCCACAAGGGCTATTAAAAATATTAGAGAAACTTTTGTTATGATTGAGTGGTGCCATTTCAATTTTCTAGCCTATAACCAACTCCCCTTATAGAGTATATAAATCTTTTATTTTTAGAGTTTTTTGCTAGTTTAGTTCTAATTCTGCTAATTAGGACATCTAAACTTCTGCTAGCACTCTCTTCGTTTAAAGATTGAGAACTTCCGATTAATTCACTTCTTGAAATAACGCAACCCTCTTTTTTTAACATATGCAGAAGAACCTCAAATTCCGCTCTAGTTAACTCTAGAGGCTTGTTATTTAGGTATATTTTACAATTTTGTTCATCATAAACCAACCCTTTATTCAGCTTTAGTGTATATTCAGTCTTTTTTTTATATCTTCTTAAGACGCTCATTATTCTAGCGTAAAGCTCTTTGGGTTCATATGGTTTTGGCAAGTAGTCATCTGCCCCAAGTTCAAGCCCTTTTATTTTATCATCTACATCACTTCTAGCACTTGAGATTATAATGGGTATATCACTCTTTTGTCTAACTTCCTTACATATTTCCAGACCATCTAAGCCAGGAAGAGATAAGTCAAGAATCAGCAGATCATAGTCTTTGAGATTTAACGAGCTGATACCTAAAAAAGGATCATCAAAGTTCTCAACTACCAAATCATATTTTTTTAAAAAATCACAGAGCAATTGAGCCAGTTCGCAGTCATCCTCAATCATAATTATTTTTATTGACATAAAAAATTTTAATTAATTATTTCAGTAAATCTTTCTCATTAACATAAAAAGGAACCCCTTTTAATCCAGCGGCAAAATATCTATTTCTTTGGTTATCAATCTCTTTTACCTCTTCATCGGTAACTTTTTTATCAACATTTCCTGAAAAATACTTTTTGATTATTTTTACCTTTTCATCTAATGTTTTGGCACTATTTGCCTGTTTTGCTATGAGTACAGATTTTTCTAAAGAGCTTTTATCATGAACAGGAGTAAAAATATACTTTAAATTATACTTTTCTAGTTTTTTTTCTATGTTGTTAACCTCTTTTCTGCAAAATGGGCACTCTGGATCGGTGAATTTTACTAAAGTTTCCTTTTTTGGATCATTTCCTAAAACTATAACATTTTTTGGATCTTGTTTTTTATAAACCTTTGCTAAATTTTTTATAAGTTTTTGTTTGTCAAGCTTATCTTTGATGCTACCACTTTTTATGGAAATCACATCTGGAAAGATAAGTTCACCCTTTGTAAATATACTCACATTTTGAGTTCTCTTTCCATTACTTAGACTCAAAGTAACATAATCCATACCCTCTATCTCTTTTATTTTGGTTCTTGATGTTACTTTTACTTTAACAGTAGGAACTGGAATTTTGGACTTAAAGTATGAAATTATCTGTTCATTAGTTGCTCCATTTAATGAAACTCCAACTAACCCACTTATAAGTACAAGTACATATATTTTATTTAAATTCATAAGTCTTACCTTTTTTCTTTGAATTGTACACTATTTTATCAAATATTTTTTAAACACAAATTACGGCACTAAAATAAGTATCTCCTCATCCCCTCTTTTTTAACATCATCATAACTATCCAAATAATCAAGATAGGCAACTAAGTACTTTCTGCTCATATCATAATATTTTCTAAATATATTTATATCTACACCACCCTCATTTTTCATAATCTCTCTGAGTCTTGTGATTATTTTTGTTAAGTTTTGAGTAGTAACAAAAAGGTTGTGTGCCAATCTTACAACTTTTTGTGATTTTGTCAATCTCTTTAGGGCATCATCTCCCATTTTTCTATCTATGTCTAGCTCATCATAGAGATTGTATGGAGCAGTTGGCGTAAAGCCCTCATTTTGTAAAATTGCATATAGTTTATCTTCTATAACTTTATCTACTCTATCTACATTAATGTTTGGATTTTTATATACACCATCTTTATACTCTAGCTTTCCTTCTTTAATCAAGTCTTCCAAAACCTCTTTTAAAAGCGACTCACTAGCCCATTTTATCTTAAGAGCCAAGGAGTTTGAAGACAGAAGTGCATACTCATTTTTTTTATAGATAGCTTCAATTTTTTCTCTTAGCTCGTCTTTAATTTCAATTGGGTAAAGAACTAGCCCTTTTTCATCTACAAAGACATTATCTATCTCTTTTGCTATCTCTATGGCTTTGTCATGATTTAATCCAAACCTCTGATTTGAAGAGATTAGTCCAAAACCTCTCTTGTGGATACCAACTAGTATGCTAAAGGCACTCTTAAAATCATCCTCCTTTAGAGCCTTTAGAAGCTCTAGCTTTACCTTTTTCTTAATAGGGTCATTGATAGGGTTTAAAACTCTTCCTCCACCTATGGTCCTTCCGCTAGCACAGAGTATAAACGGCTCATTGTGTACTAAAAAGATTTTTTGTTTAAACTGAAGCCTTGCAAATCCAGAGGTTATCTCACCCTCACTTCCATAGAGTAAAACTTTTGTCTCTACCTGCTTTGTTCCTACAAAAAGCATAAGTGTAGAGTTGTGTTTTATCTTGTGGTTAGAGATCCCCTCCACCCAAACATCAACACTCTCAAATCCTCTTATGTAGCCCTTTTTGCAAAGTAGAGTTCCTTTTTTTAGAGTTACTTTTGGATTTTGCAGATTTATAGCAGTCCTTTGAGAACTATAAGCTTCAGCCACATCCTCTTCATGGACTTGAAGATTTCTAATGTTCATCTCTTTGTTAAGCTCAGGAGCAAAAACTTTATCTCCAACTTTTATAGTTCCATCTAGTACCGTTCCTGTTACAACTGTTCCAACTCCAGCTAGACTAAATGAGCGATCTATGTAGTATCTAAAAAGCCCGTTACTTGGTTTTGGAACGACAGGTATGGAAAAGAGTTCCTTTTTTAATCTATCGATAGAGTCTTTATCATAAATACTAACAGGAACTATGCTTTTTAACTCCAAATTAGAAAAGTTTTTAAAATACTCTTTTATGCTTTGTTTTTGCTCTTCAATCCTCTCTTTGCTAACCAAATCGGCCTTACTAAGAGCTACGATGATATAATTAACTTTTAGCAGGTTTAAAATCTCCAAGTGCTCATGAGTTTGAGGCATAATCCCCTCATTTGCATCCACTACAACCATACTAGCATCAAAACCAAAGGCTCCGGCTATCATATTTTTCAAAAGTTTTTCGTGACCCGGTACATCTATAAAAGCCACATTTTTATCTCTGTCTCTTAGGTTTGAAAAGCTAAGATCAATCGTTATACCTCTTCTTTTCTCCTCTTCTAAACTATCTCCACTAAAGCCAGTTAGAGCTTCGATGAGTGCAGTTTTTCCATGATCAACATGCCCCGAGGTTCCTACTATGATGTGTTTAAGTTTACTCATACTAAAATCTCTTCTATAATTTCAACAATTCTTCCGTCAACCTCTGGAAGAATACTTCTAAAATCTATTAAAAATTTATCCTCCTCAATTCTTCCTATAAGCCCATTTTTTCTAAACTCTCTTTCTAATTTCACTGCCTTTCCTTTTATATGTAGTCCTACACTAGGGAATTTTCTACTTGGGAGGGTTCCTCCGCCCATAAAGGTTTGAGTTTTTATGACTTCACACTTATCTTTACCTATCTCTTGAGCTATCTTTTTTGCTCTAGCCTCCAAATCCTCTATGCTTTGAAAGAGTAGCCACAGAGTTGGGATAGATTTAAAATCCTCTCTAAGGTAGGATTTTATAGTCTCTTCTAGTATGCTTAGAGTTATCTTATCGACTCTTAGCATCCTTAGTAGTTGGTTTTTTTTGAGTTTTTCTATTAGCTTACTCTTTCCGGCAATTATACCAGCTTGAACACTACCAAATAGCTTATCTCCACTAAAGCTTATCAAAGATGGATCATCTTTTAAAATATCTTTTAAAGATGGCTCATTTGCTCCAAGGTTATAAGGAAGCTCAGGAATATAGCCACTTCCTAAGTCATAATAATCAAGCAGATCAAATTCACTACAAAGTGCTTTTATCTCTTTGTAGCTAGTCTCCTCACTAAAACCCTCAATGCTAAAGTTGGACTTATGAACCTTCATAAGCATTGCTGTGTTTTCATTTATAGCGTTTTTATAGTCGCTCTTTTTGGTTTTATTTGTAGCTCCAACCTCTCTTAAAATTGCTCCACTTTGAGCCATGACTTCAGGAATCCTAAAACTTCCACCAATCTCTACTAACTCACCTCTTGAGACAACCGCCTCTTTGCCTTTTGCAAATGTATTTAGGATCAAAAAAACCGCACTTGCGTTGTTGTTTACAACCAAGACATCCTCTACCCCAAGTAGATTTTTTAGGTGGTTCGTCACATGCTCATACCTCTCGCCTCTGCAACCCACTTTTAGGTTGTACTCCAAGTTTGAGTAGTTTGTTATAACTTTTGAAGCTCTATTTAGTAGCTCTTTATCTATGAGACTTCTTCCCATATTGGTGTGAAGTATAACACCGGTTGCGTTTATAAGAGGTATAAGCGAGGGTTCAAAAAGTTTTTCATAGGAGTTTTTGACATCATCTTCAATCTCTTCGATGCTAAAACTTACTATCTCTTTATTTAAAATTTTTTCTCTTAGATTTTCTATCTTTTGCTTTGCAATTTTTGAGATAAGGTTTAGATTTAGCCCTTCAAACTTTTTACTCTTTATAAATTTATCTATCTTTGGTAGCTCTCTTAGTAGGTTCATTTTTACTCCGGCATTGGTAGTTTTGTTTCATCAAAATAGTACTTTCCATTTTGAATCTTTGTTAAAATTCCTTGATCGCTTAGAGATTTAAAAAGCTTTATAACAGTTGGTTTGCTTATATCGACTCTCTCCATAATCTCACTGTATGAGTAATTTAGAATGTTTTGGCTATCTAAGTTTTTTATGATAAATCGTATAAGATCTACTTGTTTTCCGTCGGTAACTGCTGAGATTGTCTTGATGATGTTGTAGGAGCGCTCTATCTCTTTTTGTTGAATCTTTGGCATAAGTACATCGTGAAGTGAGTTTAGAAGCTCTTTTATGTTTATGGGTTTTATTATGTAGTCTTCCACTCTTATTTTTATAGCTTCAAGTAGATGTTCTGTATCGGTGTGTGCAGTTGTAAGAATTGCAGGGATTTTTATGTCCAATTCATCTTTTAGATACTTTAAAAACTCTATACCATTTTCATTTTTTAAAAGTATATCAGATATAATTACATCTATACGGTGTCTTTGAATTATCTCTAGTGCCTCTTTTGTAGTTTGAACAGAGTAGATATTTTTTGCAAAATCTTCCAACACAGAAGTGGTGTGTTTTAGCAAATCCTCCTCATCCTCTATATAGAGTATATTAAATTCATTTAATAAATCAAAATCTCTTTTGTTCATACTATCCTCTTTGCTTTGGGATTTCAATAACAAACATTGCACAATCATATAGCTCTTTTTCGTTTGTCATTTTGTGTTTTATATTTTTACAGCTTATTTTGCCATTCATATGTTTTTCAATTATCTGTTTTGACATATAAAGCCCTATTCCAGTACCTACACTTTTATGTTTTGTAGTAAAATATGGATCAAAAACTTTTGGCATTATATCATCTTTTATGCCTCCGGCATTGTCAACGACATTTATGAGCATTTGATCTTTGGTATCTTTAACTATTATTTTAATGATTTTGTTCTTTATATCTTTTGTGCTTAGAGCATCTTTGGAGTTATTTATCAAGTTGAGTAAAACATGTGTTAGTTCATTTTCAAAACCATAAATTTCAAAATCATTGCTTAAACTATAATCAACCAAAATTCCAGCTTTTTCTAGTTGATATTTGGATAAATCTATAGATTTTTCAATAACATCTTTAATTTTAAATCTCCTTTTTGTTTTATTTGGATCAAAAAAAGTTCTAAAATCATCAAGTGTTTCACTCATATTTTTTGCAAGTTTTCTAGCATCTTCAACTCTAGTTTCTACAAAATCATAAGTTAGTTTACCAGCAAGAAATTTTGATTCAAAGCTTTGTATAATCATAACTAATGCCCCAAGTGGCTGTCTCCATTGGTGAGCTATGTTTTGAAGCATCTCACCTAGGCTTGCTAGTCTTGCTTGAGCAAATAGGATTTGATCCTTTTTTCTGCTATTTTCAACCTCTTTTTTAATCTTTTTTTCCAAAGATACATTTAACTCAATCAACTCCTTTGTTTTTAATTTAACTTTATCCTCAAGTGAGTTATGCAACTCTTTAAAGTGATTTATAATTATGGTAGATATAATAATACTTAGAAAAAATACCAACCCGATCAGTAAAAAAAGCATATATATGCTAGTATTGAAAATTTTATCATTTCTATTTTTTTCAGCTATAGCATCTTTTAGATGAGAAGTTATTAAGCTAGAGAGATATATATTTATAGAGCTTATTTCTAAAAAAATATCACTTATCTTTTTTTCAATCTCTTTTTGTTTATTGTTAGTGAGATAGACAATCAGTTTTTCTAATTGAGTATCGATATTTTTTATTTTTAGTTCTATTTTGTGCTTTATCCCTTTTTGATAGTAGTTTTTTGTAGGAAGTTTTTGTGAGAGTAAAAAGAAGTTAAGCCAATTGCTTGCAAACTCTGTAAAACCACCTATTTTAGTATTTGTTGCATTGTTATAGTTTTGCCATTGAGCCTTTATGATGGATCTAGCTAGTTCTAAAACCTCTATGGCATTTTGTTGTTTAATGTTTTTTTCTTTTATGTCATATAGAGTGTCATATATATTTACTGTGTAAATATCTTTTATATCTTCCAACCCAACTTGAGGTATAGTCCTCTTTTTGTAAAGGGTTTCATAATCAAATTTTAGTGCAAATATAGAGATAAGCATTAAAAAGCCTATCATCATCATTCCAAAAGCTATAATGGCGATAAGAATTTTTGTTTTATTTGAAAAATCTATTTTTTCTAAAATATTGTTAATATTGTTTTTAATTTTTATCATAATTTTTATCTACTAGTTGAAATTTATTGTTTTTATATACCGATAGATAAACCTGATTTAACAATTGAGTATTTTTGTACTCTATTGGAATTTTTCCCAAAATATCTTTTGGCAGTTTTTTTAATTCTTCTAAAAAATTTTT
>JALSLU010000150.1 GCA_026988125.1 Sulfurospirillum sp. | reverse complement strand
GTAAAAAGATAACAATCTATAAAAAGACGACCGAAAGGTTGTGCTTTAGTAGCGTGTGAATTTTTACTGGGCTTTGCTCAGTAAAAAGATGACAATCTATAAAAAGACGACCGAAAGGTTGTGCTTTAGTAGCGTGTGAATTTTTACTGGGCTTTGCTCAGTAAAAAGATGACAATTAAATAAAAATTAAAGGAGCAGTTTGTGGGAGCAAAAATGAAGGCTGACGAAATCAGTTCAATCATTAAAGAGCGTATTGAAAACTTTGAATTGAATGTTGATGTCGAAGAGACAGGAAAGGTTATCTCGGCAGCTGATGGTATTGCAAATGTCTATGGCTTAAACAATGTAATGGCTGGAGAGATGGTAGAGTTTGAAAATGGTGAGAGAGGTATGGCTCTTAATCTAGAAGAGTCAAGTGTCGGTATAGTTATTCTTGGTAGCAGTGAAGGTATAAAAGAGGGTACTTCGGTAAAAAGATTAGGTAGACTCTTGCGAGTTCCTGTTGGAGATGCTCTTATAGGCAGGGTTGTTAACTCACTTGGAGATCCAATAGACTCAAAAGGTCCAATTGAGACTACAGAAACTAGGTTTGTTGAGGAGAAAGCTCATGGTATTATGGCAAGAAAATCTGTGCATGAGCCACTTCAAACTGGTATAAAAGCAATTGATGCACTTGTTCCGATTGGAAGAGGTCAAAGAGAGCTTATAATTGGTGATAGACAAACTGGTAAAACCACTGTTGCTGTAGATACTATAATCAACCAAAAAGGTCAAGATGTTATATGCATATATGTTGCAATTGGTCAAAAGCAATCAACTGTGGCACAAGTTGTAAAAAAGCTTGAAGAGCATGGTGCAATGGACTATACCATTGTTGTTAGTGCTAGTGCTTCAGATTCGGCTGCTCTTCAATACTTGGCTCCATATGCTGGAGTTGCTATGGGTGAATACTTTAGAGACAATTCTCGTCATGCATTGATCGTTTATGATGATTTAAGTAAGCATGCGGTTGCATATAGAGAGATGTCACTAATTCTTAGAAGACCTCCTGGTCGTGAAGCGTATCCTGGTGATGTATTTTATTTACACTCAAGATTATTAGAAAGAGCTGCTAAATTAAATGATGAACTTGGTGCTGGTTCACTTACAGCTTTACCTATAATTGAGACTCAAGCAGGTGATGTTTCTGCATATATTCCAACAAATGTTATCTCTATTACAGATGGACAAATTTTCCTAGAGAGTGATTTGTTTAACTCAGGTATCAGACCAGCTATAAATGTTGGACTTTCTGTTAGTCGTGTTGGTGGTGCAGCTCAAATTAAAGCGACTAAGCAAGTTGCTGGAACACTTAGGCTAGATTTGGCTCAGTATAGGGAGCTACAAGCTTTTGCTCAGTTTGCTAGTGACTTAGACGAGTCAAGTAGAAAACAGCTTGAGAGAGGTCAAAGAATGGTTGAAGTTTTAAAACAACCTCAGTACTCTCCACTTCCAGTTGAAAAGCAGGTAGTGATAATATATGCTGGTGCAAATGGATATCTTGATGATATTGAGCCAGGTGATGTTACAAAGTTTGAAGCAGAGCTATATCCATTTGTTGAGGCTAAATATCCTGAAATTTTAGAGCAAATTAGAGATAAGAAAAAGTTAGATAAAGATATAGAAGATCTATTGTCAAAAGCATTGAATGAGTTTAAAGCAACTTTTGTAGTTAAGTAAGGATAGACAATGTCAAGCCTTAAAGAGATTAAGAGAAAAATCAAGAGTGTTGAAAACACTAAAAAAACTACTAGAGCAATGAAACTTGTTTCGACTGCAAAACTTAATCGTGCAAAAATTGCTGCACAGCAATCAAGAGTTTATGCAGATAAGATAAATGAGGTTTTGTCTGAAATTGCTTTTAAAATAAACCAATATAAAGTTGGTGGAATAGAGAGTCGTTTTTTTGATGAAATTAGCTCTCCTAAAAAAGTAGATATTATTTTCGTAACTGCAGATAAGGGATTGTGTGGTGGCTTTAACATTCAAACCATTAAAGCTGTTAGCAATTTGATGCAGGAATACAAAAGTAAAAAGATAAAAGTTCGTCTAAGAGGTGTAGGAAAAAAGGGGTTAGCTTATTTTAAATTTAAAGATATTGAGTTACACTCTGAATATGTTGGTGTGAGTTCATCTCCTAGCTATGAGAAGGCTAGTGAAATCATTAAAGATGCTATAGATGATTTTATAAAGGGAGTGACGGATAAAATTATTTTGGTACATAATGGATATTTGAATATGATATCACAAGAGTTAAAAATAGTTGATCTAGTTCCAGTTAATCCTCCTGAGTATTTTGAAGAGGAGAGTTCTAAATCTATGATGGAGTTAGAACCAGAAGAGGATGAGACTATATTGGAGTCTTTAATGAAGAAATATTTTGAGTACAATATGTACTATGCCCTTATAGATTCATTAGCAGCTGAACATAGCGCTAGAATGCAGGCAATGGAAAATGCTACAAATAATGCAACGGAGAGAGTTGAAATGTTAACTCTAGCTTACAATAAAGCTAGACAAGAGAGTATCACTACTGAGTTAATTGAGATTATCAGTGGTGTTGAGTCGATGAAATAAGAATTGGTAAAAAAATAAAGGAGATCATTTTATGAATGGAGTAATCAGCCAGATTATGGGTCCGGTAGTTGATGTTGATTTTGACGGATACCTTCCACAAATAAATGAAGCTATTGAAGTAAATTATGAAGTAGAAGGCAAAAAGCAGAAGTTAGTTTTAGAAGTTGCAGCACATTTAGGTGATAATCGTGTTAGAACAATTGCAATGGATATGAGTGAGGGTTTAACTAGAGGAATAAATTGTAAGGCACTAGGTGAGCCTATAAAAGTTCCAGTTGGTACTGAAGTATTGGGAAGAATTTTTAATGTAATTGGTGATGTTATAGATGAGGGTGAAGAAGTTAAGCCAACTTCAAAGTGGTCAATCCATAGAGATCCTCCTGCTTTTGAAGATCAAAGTACAAAGAGTGAAATTTTTGAAACAGGTATAAAAGTTGTAGACTTGCTTGCTCCTTATGCAAAAGGTGGAAAAGTTGGACTATTTGGTGGTGCTGGTGTTGGAAAAACTGTTATTATTATGGAGCTTATCCATAATGTTGCATTTAAGCACAGTGGTTACTCAGTATTTGCAGGTGTTGGAGAGAGAACAAGAGAGGGTAATGACCTCTACCACGAGATGAAAGACTCAAATGTACTTGATAAAGTTGCACTCTGTTATGGTCAAATGAGTGAGCCTCCAGGAGCTAGAAATAGAATCGCACTGACTGGACTTACGATGGCTGAGTACTTTAGAGATGAGATGGGGCTAGATGTTTTGATGTTTATAGATAACATCTTTAGATTTTCTCAAAGTGGTGCAGAGATGTCAGCTTTGCTTGGAAGAATTCCAAGTGCTGTTGGTTATCAGCCTACTTTGGCTAGTGAAATGGGTAAATTTCAAGAGAGAATTACATCTACCAAAAAGGGATCTATTACATCTGTTCAAGCTGTTTATGTTCCAGCAGATGACTTGACTGACCCTGCTCCAGCAGCAGTTTTTGCTCACTTAGATGCTACAACAGTTTTAAATCGTTCCATTGCGGAAAAAGGTATTTATCCTGCAGTTGATCCACTTGACTCAAGTTCAAGAATGCTTGATCCTCAAATTATTGGCTCAGAGCACTATGAGGTGGCTCGCGGTGTTCAATCTGTTCTTCAAAAATATAAAGATTTACAGGATATTATTGCAATTCTTGGTATGGATGAGCTTAGTGAAGAGGATAAGTTGACTGTTGATAGAGCAAGAAAAATTGAGAGATTTTTATCTCAGCCATTTTTTGTTGCTGAAGTTTTTACAGGTAGCCCTGGAAAATATGTTAGCTTAGAAGAGTCTATTGCTGGATTTAAAGGTATTTTAGAGGGTAAATATGATGATATTCCTGAAGCTGCATTTTATATGGTTGGAAATATTGAAGAGGCTCTTGAGAAAGCAGAAAAACTTAAAAGCAAATAAGCTTTTTGAGGAAAAAAAATGAATACTTTAAAATTAGAAATTGTTACACCTGAGGGATTAATTTTCAGTGGTAATGTAAAAAATGTAACTCTTCCAGGAAGTGAGGGTGAGTTTGGAGTTTATCCAAATCATGCCTCACTTGTATCGCTTCTTAAAGCGGGAGTTATAGATATAGAGTTAGAAGACTCTAAGCATGAAATAGTTGCTATAAACTGGGGTCATGCAAAAGTTAGCGAAAACTCTGTAACTGTATTGGCTGATGGAGCAGTTGCAATTTCAGGAGGTAGTGACTCTCAGGTTGCAGAGTCACTAGCTAAAGCGAAAGAACTTATAAAAAGTATAGGTGAATCAAGCATAGCGATTGCTACTGCTACTGCAAAGATTGAATCGATGAGTAAATCAGGTATATTAAAGCTTTAAAATGGATGGCATAGATATCCTCTTAAACTATCTTAGCAAAAGCAGTTTTATAACTTTTTTTGTTTTAGGGTGGTTATCTATCTATTTAGTTGCTACTTTTGGGATCATGTTTAGTAGGTATTTTTATTTATCAAGTTGGCTTTCGCGTGAAAAGAGTTCACTCGAAGCCATGCTTATGGGCTCAAAAACTGTAAGAAATGACTCAATATTAAACAGGTGTGCTAAACATGATTCTTTAAATGAAAAACTTTTAAATGTATGTAAACGAGTAGCTGAAAAAAATGCTACTAACGGTTTATGGTTTTTATCTGTAATAGCATCAACTTCACCATTTATTGGACTATTTGGTACTGTTGTTTCAATATTAGATACTTTTAGTGGTCTTGGTAGCGGTGGAGCTTCACTTGGTGTGATAGCTCCTGCTATTAGTGAAGCTTTAGTAGCGACTGCTGCTGGTATATTTGTTGCAATTCCTGCATATAGTGCTCATCTATTTATAAAAAGAAAAGCTTATGAAGTAGTTAGTTATGTAGAGAGAGAAGCAGAGCTTCTTTTAGCATTAAAGGGTGAAGAAAAAGATGTTTGATTGGGAAGAATCTCCTGATTTAAACATAACACCTTTGGTAGATATTATGCTGGTTTTATTGGCAATTTTAATGGTAACTACACCAGCAATTATTTACGAAGAGAAGATTACACTACCAGATGGGACAAAATCGAGTGTTGTGCAAAAAATTCCTGAAATTGAGATTAGAATTACTAAAGATAGAAAAGTTTATATAAAAAATAGTAGCTATACAATAGAGGAGTTTGCTGATAATTTTATAATGTATGCTCAAAAATTTCCTCTTAAAAAAACAGTAGTTTATATTAAAGCTGATCAAGTGTTGCGTTATAAAGATGTTATGTATATTTTAAAGAGTGTAAAAGAAGCAGGTTTTTTACAAGTTTCACTTGAAACAAATGGATGATATATGCTGAGTTCTTCAACTTTTTCACTAATTGGTTGGAGTTTATCTGTATTATTATATATTTTCATCTTAATTGGAGTTTCATTTATGCTTCAATCAAGTTTAAAAAAAGATATAAAGTATACTCCTAATAAAAAAAAATTATTAAATATAACATTAGTTGAGAGACAAAATAAGAATCAAGAACAACTAAAAAAGAAAAAAGTCGTAAAGAAAAAAAAGAGCATAAAGAAAAAAAATCAAGAAGTAAAAAAAGACAAACCAAAAAGAGCTAAAAAAGTTACTAAGAAGCCTGATTTTAAAAAGCTTTTTTCAAATGTAGATTTAAAAAAATTACCTGATCCCGTAGAAAAAAGAGCTAAAAAAGTAAGAAAAAAAGTTGTTAAAAAAGAGATTGAAGAGGTTAGAAAGAGTGAAATTGCAAATAAAATTAGAAAAAATTTAGATTTTGAAAAACAAAATAGATTACTTATAAGTTCAAATGAGGGAGTTTATGATAAGTTTAAGGGTGAAATTACAAATATATTAGAATCAAATTGGCAATCTACAATAGATACAGTTTCAGGAAGTACAGCAGAGGTTATAATAGGTATAGATAAGTTTGGAAATTTTAGCTATGAGATAGAAACATTATCATATAATGACAAATTCAATGCTAAGTTGAGAGATTTTTTAGAAGAGATGAAAAGTAAAAGATTTCCTCCTTTTGAAGGTGGAGATATATTTCACATGAAAACAACATTTAAAGATATAATGGAGTAAAAATGTTTAAAAAAATTATAGTTTTAATACTTTCAGTAAGTTTTATGTTTGCATATGATGCTACAGTAGAAATAGTTAAAAAAATGCAGAGGCTACCAAAGATTGCATTACAAGATGCAAGTGAAGCAAATGTAGATAAAAACTTTAGAATGAAGTTTTATAAGATTTTAAAAGGTGATTTAAGAGTTAGTAGCCATTTTAATGTGCTTGATGAGTATTTGCAAAGTAGCTATGAAGGAAATTTAGAGGATAATTTTTTAAGCCAAAAAAAGCTTGATTTGATTTTAAGATATAAGTTAAATATGGAAGATAGTGGCTATGTTATAGCAAGAGTAAAGCTTATAAATGCAAATAATGGTCAGGTTGATAGTGAAAAAATTTACAAAATATCTAAAAAAAATAGATATCCATTTTTAGCACATAAAATTGCAGTAGAATTAAATGACAAGATAGGTGCGCCTAGTATTAAGTGGATGGAGCAATTTGTAATTTTTGCAAAGTATACTGGTAGTAAAAAAAGTGAAATAGTTGTTTCTGATTATACACTTAGCTTTCAAAAAACATTAGTAAAAGGCGGACTTAATGTTTTTCCAAAATGGGCAAATAGTGATCAAAGTGCTTTTTATTATACTTCTTACAATACAAGAATTCCAACATTATATAGAGTTGATGTAAAAACAGGAAAAAGAGTTAAAATATTATCTGCCAATGGTATGTTGGTTTGTTCAGATGTTTCAAAAGATGGAACAAAATTGCTTCTTACTATGGCACCTAAAGATCAAACTGATATCTACTTATATGATTTAAATAGAAAAAAATTGGAAAAAATTACAAACTATAGTGGAATCGATGTAAATGGAAACTTTATAGATGGTGACAATAGAATTGTTTTTGTCTCTGATAGGCTAGGATATCCAAATATATTTGCTAAAACTATTGGCCAACGAAGCGTAGAGCAAATGGTTTATCACGGAAGAAATAATAACTCTGTTTCAGCCTATGGAAACTATATAGTATATTCAAGTAGAGAGAAGGGA
>JALSLU010000149.1 GCA_026988125.1 Sulfurospirillum sp. | reverse complement strand
TTAAATTCTAAAACTATTTTTACCTATTTTTCCATTAAAAAATGTTAAAATACGCCTATGCAAGGATATATAATAAATTTCAATAGAGTAAAAGATGAAGATCTTATTGTAACAGTTTTAACACCTAGTGAAGTTTTAACACTCTATAGATTTTACGGAGCAAGACACTCACAAATCAACTTAGGCTACAAAATAGATTTTGAAGTGCAACAATCACTAAAATCTAACATACCCCAACTTAGGGGGGTTTTGCATCTAGCACAACATTTCAATACAGATTTTAATAGAATGAGAATTTGGCAACTCTTTATGAGACTATTTTTTTTGCATTTAAAAGATATAAAAGAATTACAAAGCTTTTACTACAACTTACTTGAGGATTGTAGTAAAATTTGGCATAAACAAAACCCTAAAAGGGTTGCTATAGAGACATATATAAAGCTTTTAAATTTCGAAGGAAGACTACACGATGAGTTTATCTGTTTTAATTGTGAAACAAAATGCACTAAATATGTAGCTTTAGTTAGGGGCTTTTTAGTAGCTCATGAAAAATGTGTCTGGAGTGATCCTTTTGAGATAGAAAAAATAGAGTACCTCTTTAAAAATAATTCTACTCTATTTTTAGATGATCTTGAAGTTGAAAGGGTGTGGAAAATTATGCAAGAGGGATTGTAGTTAAACTATGAATCCAAATACTTCTTATCAAAAAAACTAGATAGATTGATATTCTCAAATGCTCTTCTTAGAGATATATAAAGGTCATTATTTTCTTGTTCCATCTGTCTTAACAACTCTTTTGCTTCCATTCTTGCCCTTGGAGCTTTTATCTCTATCCCTTCGGCTGGACAAGTTGTATCTTCAATGATTGGAAGTGAAGCACTCTTTACTTGATCTTGAATTTGTCTTTGCCTAACCATAATCATAGGCCTTATGACTTCAAGTCCATTTTTAGCCCTATAGATTGGAGGCATAGAGCGCAAAGCCCCATTATAAGAAAAATTCATAAAAAAACTCTCTACTGCATCATCAAGGTGGTGACCTAGTGCTAATTTATTATAGCCATTATCTAAAGCGTAGCTATATAGTGCTCCTCTTCTGAGTCTTGAACAAAAACTACAGATGGAGGAGTTGTCTCTTAGATATTTTTTTAGCAAAGTTGAAATATTTGTTTTGTGAACTTCAAAATCAATTTCATGCTCTTGGCAGTGCTTAGATAAAAGCTCATAGTTTTCACCCATTCCATAAGAGATTGCTACAGCTTTAAATTTAAAATCAAATGGAGCAACTCTACTCATATGAGATAACACATGAGCCAAAACAAATGAATCAGCTCCACCACTTAAACCTAAGAGAACTTTATCGCCATCTTTTATAAGAGAGTATTTTGCATTGGTCCTGCCAATAGCTCTTAAGAGTTTTTTACTTAAAGTTATCAATAATTCTCTCAACCATACTTACTATAAAATCTGCACTAATCTTAGCACTACTTTTTAAAAATTCATCAAAACTAAAACTAGCATCCATATCAGCCGCATCACTTATGGAGCGAAGTATAAAAAATGGCACACCTAGAGCATTACATGTAACTGCCACACTTGCTCCTTCCATCTCAAGCGCATCAGCTTTAAAAGTCTTTGCTATCCACTCTTTTCTTACAACATCACACACAAATTGATCTCCTGTTGCAATAACACCCTCTTTAAGTTCAAACCCCTTCTCTTTTGCAACCTCTTTTGAAAGCTCTATTAGCTCACTATCTGCCTCTTCAAACACACTACCTTCAGGAACATAACCATAAGGGTGACCAAAAGCACTTATGTCCAAATCGTGCTGGGCCAACTTAGAAGCGACTACTAAATCACCAATCTTAAGTTCGCTGTTAACCGCTCCAGCAACCCCACTAAATAGTAGCTTATTGCAACCAAACCTCTCTATAAGAGTAGTTGTAGTTAGCGTTGAGTTTACTTTACCAATTTTGCTATATGCTACTACAATAGAGCACCCCTTATGCTCTATCTCATAGTACTTATTTTTAGCATAATTTGTAACTCTATACCCTTTAAAATACTCTAAAAGCGGCTCTATCTCTTCAGGCATTGCGCCCATTATTGCTATTTTTAACACTATTTTATCCTAAGTAAATATTTTTGGGTTTGAGATAGCTTTCTATCCAAATCCATTCTCAAATGCTCTTTTTCAAAAAGTTTTGCTCTTTTGATAACCTCTCCTTTTGGGGAGACAAATCTACTACCACCCCAAAAACCTAATCCATCTTCAAAGCCTACCCTATTTACAAAAGCAACATAAGCACCACTTAAAATAGCAGATGCAGATAAAAGAGAATTCCATTGAGACTCGATCAGGAGCTTATTATCCTCAAATCCTCTAGCAGGAGAGTTGGCAAGGACTATTAGTAATTCTGGCTTTATAGAGGAGATTTTATCTAATATTTTTGAGCTAAACATCTCTTCACATATTACCATTAAAATCTCTGTATTATTTATCCTAAAGCTCTTTAGTTCATCCCCTTCAAAAAAGAATCTAGCCTCTTGAAAGAGTCCATAGTTTGGCAGGACACTCTTTTTGTGAATATGTACTATCTTTGAGTTTGAACAGTAAATAGCAACATTGAAAATCTTATGCTCTTCTCTGAGTACACATCCAAAAACCAAATCTCTACCCATACTCAATGTAGCTAGCTTTTCAATCTCCACTAAAGAGTAGGCATCTTCAAAAACTGCATCTTTCAGTAAGTAGCCATTTAAAGAGAGTTCAGGAAATATAACCAAATCACCCTCTATTTTAGCAAGTTCCTCTTTTAGCTTTTCATAGCTCATCTTCTTAAGCTTTGGAGAGTTTTGAACTAAAGTTATATTCATGATAGTTCGCTTAAAACCTTTTGTAAACTTGCCATATCAGTTATGCTATGCGTTGGCTTTTTAGTAATTCTTCTATTTAAGCCCTTTAAAACTGTCGCACCAAACTCAATATAAATATCACTCTGATTATCTACATACTGCACTGAATGCTTGTACTTAACTGGATAAATTAACTGCTTTGATAAAAGATCTAAAGCATCTTTTTTTGTACTATACTCTTTTGATGTAACATTCGATATAACTGGTGAATCAAAACTATTTTTCAAATACTTTTCTAAATACTCACCTAATGTCTTAGTTGCACCACTTAATAGTTCACAGTGTGAAGCAACTGACATATTTAAAAGAAGAGCTCTTTTTGCACCAGCATCTCGAAATATTTTTTCTAAAGATGCCAAGTCATCTCTATTGCCAGCTATAACAATCTGTCCATCACAATTATAATTTGCTGCCCAAACTTTTTTCCCTTCTCTTCTTGCTTCACCTATAATCCTCTCAACATTATCATCACTTAGTCCAAGCAAAGCCATCATTCCAGCATTTAAGCCCTCACAAGTAGATTTCATTAGCAAACCCCTTTTGTGAACAAGTTCAACACCATCTAAATAGTCCAACGCCCCAACTGCACTCAATGCACTAAATTCACCAAGAGAGTGACCAAATGCTCTAAAAGGCTTTTTGCTAAATTCTCTTTTAAAAAGAGAATAAGCAATTAAACTAACTAAAAAAACTGCTGGTTGGGTAAACTCTGTTTGCTCTAGCTTATCATTTTCTTCAAACAACAGCTTTGTGAAATCTAAATCCAATCTATGACTTGCTCTCTCTAGCATCTCTTTTGCCAAAGAATCACTTTCATAAAAATCTTGTCCCATTCCAACCTTTTGACAACCCTGCCCTGGAAATATCATAGTTACATTCATAATAACTTATACCTACCTTTATATTCAGTAATTTTTCTTCTAAGAGTATTTCTATTTAATCCAAATTTTTCACTCATTTTAAGCTGTGATCCAAATTTTTTAAATCCACTTCTTATGATTGGTACATCGTAAAGATGAAGATTTTCTCTATAATCATTCTTGCCACCAATTTTTTTACTAAGGAAACTCTCCATAATTTTCATTACATCACTCTCATCAAAACTCTCAATTAAATACTTCAAATAAACTGAGCGTCTTAAAGAGTAACAATTTTTACTTAAATCTAAATTTTCAAAAGAGATACTTATTTCTTTATCTCCAAAAAGTTCGCATACCTCTTGTAAAAATTTATTAGCTAATAACTCAACATCTTCTAATCTTTGAGATAAAGGAGGAATTGTAATTTTTAGTGAAAAAAAGTCATCATATACTGTCTCAGCTATACTATCTCTGCTAGCAGTTGCAATTATCCTAACTCCATTTTTTTCTACTTCAGATTTTACCTTTGAAAAATTTGTTATATCTGTAAAATTTTTTATAATTAAAGTATGATTTGATTCAATAGCTTTGTAAAGTTCATTGCTATTATTTCCATCTACAACAGTAGCTTTAGGGAGTATAAATTTTGCTAGTGTAAGCTTTCCAACTCCTACATCACCTAAGATAATAGCATTTATTTTTAAGCTTTTAAGCAGATTTGCAGATTTTAGAGCCTCTTGTGAGGCTCTTGAATTTGCTACAAAATTAGTGTGATCCACAACCACCACTGCCACCACAGCACTCGTGATTATCTTTTTTTGGAGTTTCTTCTGTCGTGTGACAACTGTCACCTGTTCCACATCCACAACCACCACTTGCTGCTGGACCTACAAAACCATTTTGTAATTCAACATCGGTTGCATCTCTAACTTCAACAACATTTATAGAAAAAAGTAATTCTTTACCAGCCATAGGATGATTAAAATCTACTACAACCTCTTCGTCATTAAAACTTTTAACTACTACTTGGACAGTTCCTCCATCTTCTCCTTGACCATAAAGAGTCATACCCTCTTTTAACTCAAGTCCAGCAAACTGCTCTCTTGGAAGAGTTTGCAAAGCATTTTCATCATACTCACCATACCCATCCTTTGGAGATACTTTAATCTCTGCGCTATCACCCTCAGAAAGTTTTTTGATCTCACTTTCAAGACCAGGTATAATCTGACCTTTTCCTACTATAAATGATAATGGAGCAGATTCTGCATTTGAATCAATAACTTCTCCATTAACAGCGTCTTTAAGCTCGTAGCTTATTGAGACGACTTTATTGTCACTTATTGCCATGATTTCTCCTAAATTGGTTAAACTCTCTTCTTAAAGAGTAATTTTTAAGTAAGAGTCCAGAAAAATTTTACAATTAGAAAACATTTCTGAACTCTTATCTATTTGACTTATGAAACAGAGGATTGTACCATAATGATAGTTTATAAATACTTATAAATTTAAATGGCACTAATTTAATACATCTACTTAGTAGCTATTTTAAACCCAATTTATGCAATAGGATTTACTAAAGTAGTGCTTATAGCCTAGTTTAGGGTGTTTGTAAAAAATTTGAGCTTAACCAAAAGGTTAGGTGATGATTTTTTACAAATGCCATAGGCTAGGTGATAAGTGCTAATTTAGTGAATCCTATTGTATAATTTGGGTTAAAGACTTAGCTTCTTTTGAATTGGGATAACCCTGCTTTAAGGCATCAAAAAACTGTTTAGCCTGTTTTGAATTATTCAATTTAGAAAAAGAGATTCCTGTATGATATAAAAGCGTTGGTATGTACTCAGCTTTATCATAAATTGATATACTTTTTTTGTAGTGTTTTATAGCTTCTTTATAAGACTTCTGAAAGTATGCAATTTCTCCTAGATAAAAATTACTCCTTGCAGGTTTATAATTTCTCTTTATTAGTTCAGTAAAATTCTCTTTTGCTTTCAAATACTCTCTCTTTTTAAAAAGTCTAACACCCTCTTTTAATAAATCTGCACTTGATTTGCTTATCTTCGCAACTTTTTTCTGATTTTTCAAAATGCTCTCTACTTTTTTTTCTAAGACTTCAAATCGATCTTTTGAAACATAGCTATTGTTAATCGAGTCAATTATTGAACCTAACTCTTCGAGTACTACTTTTATTTTTTCCTGATTAGTATCTTGAAGTTTTCTATTTTCATCTATGAATTGTTTTATATTTTCTATTTCAACTCTCAATTGATTAATCTCTTGAACACTCTTTTCTTTTTCATCTAAAATAGATAAGATTTTTTTGTCCAGTCTTGCAATTTTATTTGCATAACCTTCAGTAACTGAACTTAAACCCTCTAAGCTCTCTTTTATGCGATTTAATTCTAGCTTAATGGATGCTACTCTTTTTGTGAGTTTATCTATATTTTGTCTATTTTTAAGGATATTTCTTTCTGCACTAGTAAGACCATACGGAGATTCACTATCTAAATTCCCAGCGCCATACACAGAAGGCTCAATGGCTAGTAGCGAACTAAACGCTACTAGCCACACAATGAGTAATTTTTTCATTTATACTATGGAAGGAGTTTAAACTCTGCTCTTCTATTCTTTGCCCAGCACTCTTTAGTTTTATCAGTACAAACAGGGTTACTCTCTCCATAGCTTACAATCATAACTCTATTTTCATTTACTCCTAAAGCAATTAAAGCATCTTTTACACTTTTAGCTCTTTTTAACCCTAGAGCATAATTATACTCATCAGTACCCCACTCATCACAATTTCCTTCAACTTTGATTGAAAAATCTTTAGCCTCATCACTATTTAATATAGCAGCATTAGCCTCTATAACACTCTGCATATCTGGTCTTATATCATACTTATCAAAATCAAAATATACTTTATTTACCTTTTCCTCAATTATAGCAATCATTTGCTCAACATTATTCGTCTGCATACCAGCATTATTATTTACATTTTCAACACCCTGAGTATCCATGTTGTTTGCATCCATACCAGCCAAATTATCTGCCTTTGTATCAGCATTTTGAACTTCACTCTGAGTTGCATTTTGATTTGTCATATCAACCTCAGGATTTTTTTGACTACAACCACTTAGTATCAGCATTGCCATCATTAAACTAGCAAGCATAATTTTTTTCATATCTACCCCTTTGAACATATTTTTGCATAAGTTTAGCATATTTTTCTTAAATTTACCAATCAATAGACTGAATTTTTCCAACTTTAAGAGGAAAAAGGTAGCTTTTGTTAGAATTTAATCGTATTATCCCCAAAGCACTCTGATTATTATAATATTTTATAAATAAGATTGTATCTGAATCATTTGCAAATCTTGGATACAAATTTTTTCCAGTTGCACTTAACTGTCTTATATACTCAGTTTTAGTTGAAATCAAATATAAATTAAATACCTTTTGTCCAAACTCACTTCCCTTCTCTCTACTTGAATATACTATATAGTTTCCATAGGCTGAAACAGAGT
>JALSLU010000148.1 GCA_026988125.1 Sulfurospirillum sp. | reverse complement strand
AGCTTGCAAGTAGAGATGTTGTAAGTAGAAGAATGATGGAGCATATAAGAAATGGAAAAGGGGTCCCATCTCCTTATGGGGACCATTTGTGGCTAGATATATCTATACTAGGTCGTGAGCATATAGAGAAAAACTTAAGAGATGTACAAGAGATTTGTCAAATCTTCAATGGAATAGATCCAGCCGATGAGGGTCCAAAAGGGTGGGCACCAGTTCTTCCTATGCAACACTACTCTATGGGAGGAATTAGAACAAAGCCAACCGGAGAGTCGCCAACACTAAAGGGCTTATTTAGTTGTGGAGAGGCAGCTTGTTGGGATATGCACGGGTTTAACAGACTTGGAGGGAACTCTGTAAGTGAAACAGTGGTAGCTGGAATGATTGTTGGAGAGTACTTTGCAGATTTTTGTGAGCAAAATGAGATAGACATAAGCACCCAAGTCATAGAAGAGGCCCTTGAAAAAGAGACTGAGTTTATAAAAGGTCTTTTAGAAAAAGAAGGCACCAACAGAGTCTTTGAGATTAAAAATCGCATGAAAGAGATTATGTGGGATAAGGTGGCAATTTTTAGAGATGAAGAGGGGCTGAGTGAGGCTGTAAGAGAGCTTGAAGAGCTTTATAAAAAATCACTAGATGTAAAGATAGGCTCAAAAGAGTGGGGATGCAATCCTGAGCTTGAAGAGGCTTATAGGGTTCCAAAGATGCTTAAAATTGCACTTTGTGTAGCCCTTGGAGCATTGCAAAGAAAAGAGAGTAGAGGTGCTCACTATAGAGAAGATTATCTAAAAAGAGATGATAAAAACTGGTTAAAAAGAACCCTTACATCTTGGAAAGAGGGCGATACTCTGCCTACGGTAACTTATGAAGAGTTAGATATAATGAAAATGGAGATGCCTCCTGCCTTTAGAGGATATGGCGCTAAAGGGATGATTATAGAGAATGAACTGAGTGCAAAGAGGCAAGAAGAGGTTGATAAAATAAGAGAAGAGCTTGAGGCTGAGGGTAAAGATAGGTATGAAATTCAAGATGCTTTGATGCCTTTTGAGTTGCAAGCTAAATTTAAAGCAAAAAATGAGAGATTTGGAGATAAAAAATGAGTAGAACTATAACCATAAAAGCACTAAAATTCAATCCAAATTCAAAAATATCTAAACCACACATTGTTGAGTATAAGCTTGAAGAGACTGATGGAATGACACTTTTTATAGCTCTTACTCAGATTAGAGAGACTATGGATCCTGATCTAAGTTTTGACTTTGTATGTCGTGCTGGGATTTGTGGAAGTTGTGGAATGATGGTAAATGGTGTGCCAAAGCTTGCATGTAGAACTCTAACTAAAGATTATGAGAGTGGAGTTATAGAGCTTTTTCCTATGCCTGCTTTTAAGCTCATCAAGGACTTGTCGGTCAATACTGGTGTATGGATGGATGAGATGAGTAAAAGAGTTGAGAGTTGGATTCACTCAAATGAAGAGGTAGATATATCCAAGCTTGAAAAGCCAATTGAGCCTAGTGTTGCAGATGAGACATTTGAGTTAGATAGATGCATAGAGTGTGGAATTTGTGTTGCAAGTTGTGGAACGAAGCTAATGCGTCCAAACTTTATAGGTGCAGTTGGATTAAATAGGGTTGCTAGATTTGAAGTTGATCCACATGACAATAGAACTGCAGAGGATTTTTATGAGCTAGTGGGAGATGATGATGGCATATTTGGTTGTATGAGCTTGCTTGCTTGTGAGGATAACTGTCCAAAACATTTACCACTACAGAGTAAAATTGCATATATGAGAAGAAAGCTTGTAGCACTTCGTTAAACTTACATAAGGATGATACTTTAGTATTGTCCTTAAATCTTTTTCAAAACATATTTACTATAGTATCTGTACAAATAATTTATAGGAGTGAACTGTGTGTGTTAGTAGAGTTCAAAGATTATTAACAGCCTTTATGTTGGGAGTTGTTATGGCTATTGCTATTTTAAGTGATAGTAAGTACCTTTTTGAAGCCTTCTTGCTTCAGAGTTTTATTATAATTATGATAATCATTTGGGCGATTACAGATTTTTGTCCATCATTATGGTTATTGAAAAAAATTTTACCTCCTTGTGAATGGGAAAAGTAAGGTTTAAATGTATATTATCAATGATTTTTTTCTTTTGCTTTGGGGGGAGGAGATAAAAGAAAAATTTTCAAGTTATGGGGATATTGATAGTTTTTTAAAAGTATCGTTAGAAAAAAAGTATGAGATTTTTTGTGATTGTAGTACTATAGTTTTGACAATAAGTTATGAAAATATAGACAGATATGAAAAAATTGTCGAAGCAAAAGAGGCAGTAAGATTTTTTAGCGGATTTGATGAGTGGAGTAAGGAGTCAATATGGTTTATTCAGAAAGAAATTTTATCTTTTTTAATTGCAAGGGGTAATTTTAAATTAAAACAAGACATAGAAAAGAGGATTGATAAGCTACGAAAAGCTGATATTATTGGCTATGAAAAAGCAAGAAAAATTATAAGCTTATTGTCTCTTATAAAAGAAAAAAGAGCAGAAAGTAAACCAATAGTTATAGAAAAAGCAAAATCAATGGGTAATTTTTTTGATACTTCAGTTGAAGTATTGAGTGTTGCTATTGAAAATTTACTCAATATAATTGAAGATACAAATGCTCTAAGCAAGATAAAGGAGATTCCAAATAAACTAAAAGAGCAAGAGTTCTCTATAGGCATAACTGGTGTTATGAATGCTGGAAAGTCAACTATGCTTAATGCTCTTTTAAAAAGTGAACTACTAGGAACATCAGTTGTTCCAGAAACTGCAAATTTAACTATCATAAAATATGAAAAAGAGCCTAACGCCATTGTAAACTTTTGGACTTTGCAAGAGTGGCAAGATATAGAAAAGTCATCTGAAGTCATTGATAGTTTGACTCAATTTGTAGATGAAACTAAAAAAAATTTTCAAAATAGTTTTTTCAAATATATAACCATTGATGGATTATCAAAAAAGATAGACTTAAAAGAGTTACCAAAATACACCTCTGCTGAACTTTCAAATGGAATGTGTAATTTAGTTAAAAGTGTCGAGCTTTTTACTCCGCTAAAATTTCTAAAAAATGGAGTAAGCATAGTAGATACTCCAGGTTTAGATGATCCAGTTATACAAAGAGAAGAGATAACAAAGCAGTATCTTTCAGAGTGTGATTTAATGATACATCTTATGAATGCAAATCAAAGTGCAACAAATAAAGATGTTGAGTTTATTGTTGAGTCGCTATTGTACCAAAATATTGCTAGGCTGTTAATTGTCATTACTAGAATAGATACAATTAGCGAAGATGAATTAGAAGAGGTTATCAACTATACAAAAAAAAGTATAAAAAGTAGATTGAATTTTCTAAATAAAGAGCATATTTTTAACTCTATAATAGATAAAATTGATTTCATTCCAATTTCGGCATATATGGCACTACTTCATAGAACTAATAGGGCTAATGAGGCTTTACAAAAAGGTTTTGATTTAGAAAAAACAGGGATTTCGAAAGTCGAAAAATATTTAGAAGACCTACTTTTTGGGAGTAGTTCTCAAAAGGCACAGCTCATAATCAAATCAAATCAAAAAGAGTTATTAAGGGTTATAAATCAAGCAAAAAATCTATTTGAAACAGAATTAGAACTTTTAAATAAGAGTAAAAGTGAGATATTAAATGAGTACAATAGATACACAATAGAGATCCAAAAAGTAGAAAAAAAATTAACTTTAATTGTAGATTTACTTAAAAAAAAGAGGGATGATTTAGAAACTTATTTTTTAACGCTAGATAGACTTATCTCTTCTAAATTTAATTTTTTAAAAGAGGTTATAAAAAGAAGAGTGGTTGATGATTTTTCATATGAGCTTAGAAAAAATTCTACTAAACCATCCGAGAGTAGAATCTCTAGCATTGTTAAAACAGCATTATATGATGGACTTATAGATATCTTTAGAGATTATAGATATGAATTTTATAAAAGAGTAGATGAAGCATTTGGGCAAGTAAATAGGGAGTTTGAAGAGTTAAAGAGGGATTATAAAACTCCTCCTAAAGATACAAAAGAATTTTTTGATCAATACTTTTCAAAAATCAACTTAACTAAATCAAATGAAATTTTGATTAAAAAAATCAACTTAGCTATAAAACAATCTTCAAAAAATGATTTAGATAATTTAGGTTTAAAAATTGATAAGTTTTTACAAGAGGCTTTTAGTGAAATTTTTAATGAGTTTATGAGTAAAATAGAGAGTATAAATAGTGAGTTAATAGAAGAGTTTTTAGAAAGCTCAAATGGTAAAATTAGTGAAATTTCAAGTGCTTTCGAAAATAAAAAAAAGTTATATGAACAGAGTATTAAAATGGTTGAGAATAGCTCATATGAATCAAAAAAAAGGGCACAAGAGTGCAATATTAAGTTGAAACATTTAGAGATAATTGAAAGAAGTTTAAAAGAGATAAAATGCTAGATAATTTTATAAAAAATTATAAAAATTTATATAAAAACGAAAGAGTTATCTTTGATGGGACACTTATGGGATTGATTAAAAAGAGTGAAGAGATACTTTTAGATGAAAAAATGTCTCCATCAAAAGAGCTTAAAGAAAAACTACTTAGGTTGAAATTAAGGGCTAAAGAGGCTATGAGGGTAGCTATTGTTGGTCAATTTTCTAGTGGAAAATCTACATTTTTAAATGCACTTTTATCTAAAAATGTGCTTCCAACAGGGATAACTCCAGTAACTTCAAAGGTAAATTTTATACGCTATGGTGAAGATTTTAAGATTAAAATAAATTATAGTGACGGCAGGGAGGAGTTTCAAAGCATTGAGAATATTTCAAAATTTGTTGATCAACGGCAAATTGTTGAAGAGATTGAGTTTTTAACTCTTTATGTTCCACTTGAGCTTTTAAAAGTTGTGGAGTTTGTAGATACTCCTGGCTTAAACTCTCAATCTAAAAGCGATACATCTGTAACTAAAAAAGTTTTAAAAGAGGTAGATGGAATTATATGGCTTAGCTTAATAGACAATGCAGGTAAGCTTAGTGAAGCTAAAATTTTACAAGAGTATTTAAGCAGATACAAAAATAAATGTTTATGTGTTTTAAATCAAAAAGATAGGTTTGAACCATCTGAAGTTGAAAAAACAAAAAACTATATAAAGAGTAGTTTTTCAGAATTTTTTAGTGAGGTAATTGCAATTTCAGCTAAAGAGGCACTTATTTCAAGAAGTCATGACAAAAATCTTTTAATACATCAAGCTTTTGAAGAATTTATTGAAACATTAAAAGAGAAAGTAATTTATGAAGATGTGGATAGTGTAGATAAATTTTATGAAGAGTATAAGCAAAAAGTAAGGGCAATAAGTAGTAGTGATTTGAGTAAAAATATAAAAATTCTAAAGAATTCTAATATAGAAGCAGTATTAGAGTTTATAAATACCGAGATAAAGCCAATAGCTCATGATTCAAAGGAGTATGCGATAAAACATGAGATCAAAACTTTATGTAGTACTCTTATTGAGCAACATATGCTTTTTTTAAGAATTTATGATGAACTTATATTTGAATTAAATGGCTTTGAAAAAGAGGCAAACACTAGATTTGATGAGTTGAAAATCAAATTTTCCAAAAAACTTAAAAATGCTTATGAAAAGATAGAAGAGATCATTGATACAATTGCTAATGAAATTTTTAAACATACTAGAGAAGTTTCAAGGGTAAGATATAGGGCTATTCAAAATGGCTTTTTAAAGAAAAGAACTTTATATGAAAAGATTGAGTATAAAGCTCCTAAAATTGATTCTGATATGGTCTATCGTTATCTATTTTATGATGATGAGATAGTTGAAAAAAAGTTTAAAAAGTATGTAAGGGAACTAAAGGAGATCCAGGATGAGGTAAATGAAAATAATACACTAGTTTATGAAATGATAAAGCAAAAAGTTCAAATGTGGCAGAGTTCTTATGAGTATATTAGAAAATCTAAAGGAATTTACTCTGATGTGGAGTTTGCAAATATGCGAAAATTTGCTTCAAAAGCTTATGAAAATATACTTAAATCATTTAGTGATGAAATTCATATATCTTACGCAAAAATTAGTTCACAATTTAACCATCTAAGTAGTGCTATTAATTTTAACTACAGAAATGCTACTGAAGTAGTTATCTCTTTTATTGAGAGGAGAGTTGAAGAATCTGTAAAGTTATATGAATCTAACCCTGCAAAATTTTCTCTTTATCAACCAACTCTTGATGAGATAAAAGATAGACTAAAGATTACATTTTATCTATATGAATTAGAAAATATGATGAACTCAAATTCTACCTTTTTAAGTAAAAATTATGATAGGCTCTCTAGTCAATTTTACAATATAAGTGCTTCAAAAAAGAAGCTTTGTGAAAGTAGAAAAATTAGACATTATAAGACAATTGAGATTTTAAAGCATTTAGCAAATTCTATTGCATAATTCGGG
Source organism: Sulfurospirillum sp. (assembly GCA_026988125.1). Lineage (GTDB taxonomy): Bacteria > Campylobacterota > Campylobacteria > Campylobacterales > Sulfurospirillaceae > Sulfurospirillum_A. The sequence goes on along the minus strand of JALSLU010000148.1, from coordinate 28,253 downwards.
TTAAACTCTTATTTTTTAAAAGCTCATACAATTTTAGTATAGATATAAATAGTGCTGTAATAGCAGGACCCAAAATCATTCCCCAAAAACCAAATGTTGATAATCCTGCAATTATTGCAAAAAAGATTAAAAGTTCGTTTATCTTTGTAGGAATTTTTGCTAAATTATTTATATATTTAATTATAAGCGGTTTTATGAAGGTATCTGCAATTATGGAGATTACTATGATGGAGTATGAAGCTATGATTATGGCTTCTAAAGTATTGCCTTTTGCCAATTCATAAGCACAAATAGGAACCCACATTATTGCTCCTCCTATGACAGGTATAAGTGAGGCAAAGCCATAAAGAATTCCCAATAAAAGCCCATCATATCCAAAAACTATACCAATCATGGCAAACAGAGCTCCTTCAAAAATAGCTGTTACCAAGATTGAGTAAAAGAGTACACTCATTACATTTCCAACTTCACTAAAGACCAAATCTATCTCTTTGTTTTCTATTGGTGCTAAATTTTTTGCATATCTTATAATTTCTCTTCCATAAAGATTTGTAAAAAAGAAAAATATTGTAATCAAAAACATATCTTTTAAAAATTTTGCACTATTTTTACCTATAAAGGCGGCATATGCTAAAATGTTGGTTGTAATTTGTCCTAAATTTAAATCTTTTATAAAATCACTAATTTTTGGTTTTAAAAATGCTAATGAGTCTGGTAAATTTAAATTGATAGAGTTTACATATTGTATTATTTTTTCTAAAATGGCTGTATCAAAATTGACGGTTTTTGTACTGATAGTTGTAATAATATATACAAAAGGCGCAAAAAATAGAATAGAGAGAAGAAGTGTAGATAAAAATGCACTTAAGACTCTACTTCTTGTTATTTGAATTAGTTTGGCATTTATCCCATAAGTTGCAATTGATAATAAAGAGGCTATCGTTAAAGTTAGCAAAAATGGTTCATAAAGTTTTAAAACCCAATAAAGAACTATAACAAAGATTACTCCAAAAAAGATTTTACTGCTATTCATCAAAAAGACCTCTATTTGGCAAACTTAGTCTAAAAATTTCATAAGATTTTTTAGTGGCGATCCTACCTCTTGCGGTTCTCTCAATAAAGCCTTGAGCTAGAAGATAGGGTTCAATCACATCCTCTATAGTCCCCTCATCCTCACTAAGTGCAGCAGCTAATGTATTTAATCCCAATGCTCTTCCTTTTGATTCTATCAAGATTTTCAAGTATCTCAAATCTAGCTCATCAAATCCCAAATCATTAACTCCGAGTTCATCTAGTCCATACTTGGCTCTTTGTAAGGTAATCTTTTCTTCATCCTCCACATCGGCATAATCTCTGATTCTTCTTAATAGTCTAAGAGCAATCCTTGGAGTTCCTCTACTTCTTTTAGCAATCTCTAGTGAAGCCTCTTTAACGCACTCTTTTTCCAACTTTTTTCCAGCTTTTGTGATTATGGTAGCTAGCTCATTATGGTTGTAAAATTGCAATCTAAAGTGCATCCCAAATCTATCTCTAAGGGGCGAGCTAATCATACCAGCCCTTGTAGTAGCCCCAATTAGGGTAAATCTAGGTAAGTCAATCTTTATAGTTTGAGCTGCTGGTCCACTACCTATGATAATATCTAACCTAAAATCTTCCATAGCAGGGTAGAGAATTTCCTCAATAGCAGGAGAGAGTCTATGAATCTCATCTATAAAGAGTATATCCCCCTCTTCAAGATTGGTTAAAATCGCAGCCAAATCACCACTTTTTTCTATCATAGGGGCTGCACTCATCTTTATATTTGCTTCCATGTCATTTGCAATTATGTAAGCTAAGGTAGTTTTACCAAGTCCTGGAGGTCCAAAAAATAGAATGTGATCTAAAGCTTCATTTCTCTTTTTTGAAGCCTTTATAAAGACTTGAAGATTCTTTTTAATTTGTGATTGCCCTATGTAGTCTTCCCAACTTTTTGGTCTTAAAGAAGTTTCATACTCAGTTTCAAAAGAAATTTTATCGATCTCTACTACTCTTTCCATTAGTAAGTATGCTCACTCGCAGGAAATTTTTTAGTTTTTACTTCATCTATGTACTTATTAAGCGCATCTTTGATCAAATTTGCACCATCAAGATACTTTTTTACAAATTTTGGTTGAAACTCTTCAAAAAATCCAAACATATCACTCCAAACCAACACTTGACCATCTGTTACATTTCCACAACCTATACCAATTGTTGGTATGTTTATAGCTTCGCTAACTCTTTTTGCGGCTTTGGCTTTTACTCCCTCAATTACCAAACAAAATGCCCCGGCCTTTTCAACAGCTTTAGCATCCTCTATAAGCTCTAAGGTATCGGCTTCGCTCTTTCCTCTTATCTTGTAGCCGCCCTCAACTCTTACATATTGGGGCATAAGACCAATGTGTCCAACTACAGCTATAGAGTTTTGAGTTAGAGTTTTTATAATGTTTGCTCTATTTTTGCCGCCCTCAATTTTAACAGCATGAGCATTTGTTTCTTGATAGACTCTTGAAGCATTTAAAAGAGCAGTTTTTTCATCTGTATATGTTCCAAAAGGCATATCACAAATTATAAATGTATTTTTTGCTCCACTACAAACTGCTTTTGTATGATAAATCATCATCTCCATCGAGACACTAAGTGTATCTTGGTTTTTATTGAAGCTCATATTTAGACTGTCCCCAACCAAAATCATATCTACTTTTTCATCAAATAAGGATGCAAAAAGAGCATCATAGGCAGTTATTACACAAAGTGGGGTCTTGTTTTTAGAACTTTTTATACTAGTTATAGTCTGCATTTTTTGCCTTAGAAGATAATTTAAAATTAGATTTTATCTAAAAAATGGTATTATTACAATTAGTCCCTATAAAAGGATAAGGTATGGGTTTGTTATCACAACTCGAAGTAGATTATGACTTAGATATAGTTGAGGATTTTATATCTCACTATGGAGTAATGTGCGAAATAATGGAACCACTTATTATAGGACTTGGAAATAAAGATGAGTATGAGAATAACATTAGAGAGTTATTTAGAATATTTCACAATTTAAAATCTGCTGCAGGATTTTTAAAACTTGATCCTATCATAAAATTGGCAACTTTGAGCGAAGATATAGCTGAGGAAGCAAGGATCATTGAGGGTCCAGCTACAGATGAGTTCATAGATTGGTTGCTTTTAGTTAGTGATCAATTTGCAAAGTATAAAGAAGATATAGAGAACGATGCGGAACATTTTACAGTTTTAAATCCCTTAATTATAAAAGTTCCAATCCACTTACAAAGGCATGAAGATTGAGTAAAAAATTAGTAGCATATATTACAACAGCATATCCAGATAGAAATTTTACGGTTGATTTAGCTTTAGCTTTAAGTGAATCTGGAGTAGATTCGCTAGAGCTAGGCATACCATTTTCAGATCCTCTAGCAGATGGCCCCATTATAGAGGAGGCAAATTTAAGAACACTACAAAATGGATTTAAGCTTGAAACTCTTTTTGATATTTCAAAAGAGATAGCTTTTAAGATTGATACACTTTGGATGGGTTATTTCAACACTTTTTATCACAAAGGCATTCCATTTTTTGTAAATCAAGCAGTTGATTCTAGAGTTAGTGGATTTATTATCCCAGATTTACCGAATGAAGAGTCCAAGCTTTATCTTCCTATTATGGAGCAGTCAAATCTCGCTTTAATCTCATTTGTAGCACCAACTTCTCCTAAAGAGAGGATTAAGGAGCTAGTTGAAAATAGTAAAAAGTTTATTTATCTAGTGGCATATGCCGGAATTACAGGAAGTGGGGCGAATGAGGATTTGAAAGATACGATTGAACACATAAGAGAGTATTCACAAACACCAATTTATGTAGGATTTGGTGTCAATGAGAAAACAGCAAAAGCTAAATCTAGTGGTGTAGATGGAGTCATAGTTGGAAGTGCGTTTGTAAAAATATTGCTTGATGACTCCTTGGGATACTCTCAGAAGATCAAAGAGATCTCTGTTATGGCAAAAAATATAAAAGATTTGATAAACTCTTAAAGATTTTAAGCTTTTGTGGGTTTATAATTTATTAAAAGTCTTGGAAGTAAAACCATGGAGCCAAGAAGCGCACTCAACATTGCAATTACTGTTAAAAGTCCAAAATAGATTGTTGGAATAAAATTTGATAGAACCAGTACTAAAAAACCAAGTATGACTGTTATTGAGGTATAGTACATAGCATTTCCTATACTTCTATGTGAGCGTTTCATAGCCTCTTCATAGTTTCCATCAACTTTAAGCTCATCATTGAACCTATGTATATAGTGAATTGTATCATCAACGCCAATTCCCATGCTAATCGCAGCAATAGTAATTGTCATCATATCTAGTGGTATATTAAGCCAGCCCATAAAACCAAATATAACACTAATGCTTAATGTATTTGTTAAAATCGCAATAAGAGCAATCTTTAATGATTTAAATATAATTAAGAACATAATAAATAGCAAAACCAAAACAAATCCTAAAGTAACAATTTGTGATTTAAATAGTGATTGGAGCATATTGTTATAAAGTATCATTAAGTTTGTTTGTTTGAAAGTTGCAAAATTTTTATCTACAATTTGTTCTAAGTCTTTATCAATCTGCTTTATTAGTTTGTCTCTTCTTAGTTTTGGGTTTGAATCTATAACCCTAGTTGCAAATCTTGCTTCATTTTTTTCTAAATTTAGATATGGGTCTATTATGATTTTTTTAAATCTATTTGGTAGTTTAGAGTAGATTAAAGCCAATTCAAAACTACCTAGCTCTTTGTTATGATTAAGCTTTTTGCCTATATATAAAAGATTTGAGAAGCTTCCAACATATCCAATCTCATCTTTTGATTCTAAATAGTTATGAACTTTTTTAATCAACTCTAACTTTGCGGGAGTAAACCAGTACTGTTCTTTGGTCTTTTCAGCTTCAAACTCATCTTCAAATTCAGAAAACTCGTCCTCTTGAGTAATTGTTTCTTTTTTTTCTTCTTTAAATTTAATTATGATATCTAAAGGAGTAGTACCTCCCAATTTTTCATCTATGATTTTCATTCCTTTATAGATCTCTGTAGAGCTTACAAAGTAGTTTATGAAGCTATTTTCTACGATCAATCTACTAGCACCACTTATACTAAAAAGAGCTACAAATAGTGAAGCAAAAATAATTGCTTTGTTATGTTTTAGTACTAAGTTTTTAAAATACTCTGTTGGGGAAAGTTTCTCATTTAATGTTTTTTTAGCTTTTTTAATTTTTAAGTGTACTACTATTGTAGGAAAAAGTATAAAAGATAGTATGAGTGATATAAATATACCCGCACTCATCATCCAGCCCAAGTTTATAACAGGAAGGATATTTGAAAATAGTAGAGAACTAAATCCTACTACAGTAGTTAAAACTGCAAAAAAAGATGGTGATATTTTAGATTTAATTGTTTCTAAAAGTAGTTCATTTTGAGTTTTATAGCTCCCTTTTTCAACCAGTTCTCTATATCTAACAATTAAATGAAGAATGATTGAGAGGGTAATAATAAGTTGCAGTGCTACAAAATTTGATGAAATCACTGTGACTTCCCATCCAAACAATCCAAGAAGACCTGCAGTTGAAATAATCGAAATAAAAGATACAAAAATTGGAATAATTATCCATCTTAATTGCCTAAATATAAACCAAAGTACTAAGGCTAACATAAAGCTTAAAGCACTACCAAAAACTATGAGATCTCTTTTGACAAAAGTAACTAAATCATCACTTATCATATCCACTCCACCTAAATGAAGTGTTCCACTATGTTTATATTTTTCTAAAATTTTTCTTATGTTTGATATATATCTATGATTCTGCTCTCTTCTAAAATCTTTTATCTCTTTATATTTTGGATTATTTTTATCTATGGAGTTTTGTTCTTTTAGGTTTATAATGATTGCAGTAGTTTTAAAATCTAAACTAACCAAATTTTCCTTATAAAGTGGATTTGTTAAAAACTCCCTTTTAGCTATCTCTTTAGTTATCTTTTTATCTTCAAGAGTGGGAACTTTGTCGCTCAACTCTTTTAACTCTAAATTTGAAGAGATCAAAATAGGTACATTTAGTATGGATGTTACACTTTTTGTGAGATTTAAAGTTTCAAGCTCTTTGCTTAAGCTTTTAATTGTATTTAGAGTTTTATCATCTAGCAGATTATTTTTGGGAGTAAAAGCTACTATTAAAAAGTTATTAGTTTCAAAATCTTTGCTAATTTTTTTAAAATAGCTCAAGTCTGCATCATTTTCTAAAACTATTGTATCACTAGAAGCATCGACTTTAAGTTTTAAAGAGTTGTAAGCTAAAAAGCTAATAAAGATAGATAGTAAAAAAAGTGTAAATATAGGATACTTTAAGATAAAATTTTTATAAAGCTTTTCAATCATTTAAGTTTTTTTAAAAGATCTTCAAATGTACCACTTTTTAGGGCATCGCTAAATTGAACTCTATATGTTTGAATCAAACTAACTCCAGCAATATTTAGATCATAGACCATCCATCCGCTCTTTTTGGATTTATAAAATTTGTAGACTATTTTATATTTGTTCTTGTTTCCAATTAGCTGAGTAACTAGCCACAATCTGTTTTTTTTATACTTTTTAAGCTCCAATATCTCTGTTTTTTCATCTTTATACAAAACAAGTTTATCCATAAAAGAGCGTTTCAAATGTTCTTTGAATCTTCTTATAAATTCTTTTTTTTGAGATTTGTTCAGAGCTTTCCAGTTTGTTTTTCCCAGGCTAAGTCGTGCCATAAGAGCATAATCAAAAACTTCATCAAGCATTGAAAAAATTTTTTTTGCTTTCTCCTCGATCGATAAATTATTTTTATTTCTTAAAATTTCGGTAGCTTTATTAATTTTGCTTGTCATTATAGGAACTATCTCTTCTCTTTGAAGCCCAAAAAGTGAACTTGCAATAAATAGTACTAAAAAAAGTATGTTTTTCATCCGATCATTCCTTTATGAGTTTTTCTCTTCTTTGGTCATACATATTTTTTAAAAGGATGTACAAGTCTATCGAATCTTTTCTTATAGATTCATATTCTTTGATATGAAGTGAAAATTCATTGAGATAATTATACCCACTCATTAGATTATAAGAGCTTCTACTGAGATTATATCCATCTCTTATAGCAGAATAATTTAATGGATTTAAACCATAATCAACCAATAATCCAAAACTATCTCTTAGATTTGATGGACCAAGCAGAGGTAAAACTATATATACCCCATTTTTAATTTCATAAAAACCAAGAGTTTGTCCAAAATCCTCATTGTGTTTTTTTAAGTTTGCCTCATTTGTAGCCAAGTCAAAAAAACCTCCTAACCCATAAGTGGAGTTTATAGCAAATCTAGCACTCTCTTCAATAGAGTTTCTAATTTTCAATTGAAGTATATTGTTTATAAATCTCACTGGAAATGCCAAGTTATAAAAAAAATTAGAGATGCATACTCTGACTTTTTTTGGGGTAATTTTAGTATACATTTTTGAGATAGGATTAAAGACTTGCATATATACAAAATCATTAAATTTTGTCATTTGTATATTGTAAGATTTTAAAGGATCATAGCTTTCATAACTCATTGGCTCACCAAACTCATCTTCTAAAAAGTTATCATCTTCTAAAGCAAGTAGAGATGAAGAGAGTAAAAAAGTCAAAAGTAGCAATTTAAAAAGATTCATAAAAATTTATTACTCCAGTTTTTTAATATTGTACTGTCTTGTGTATTAAAAAAAGGTAAAGTTTTTACTATGGTGGAGTTGAGGGGAATCGAACCCCTGTCCAGAAGTAGCCACCTATGACCTCTACATGCTTAGATATGGTTGATTGTGTTTAGCTTCAATTCGCTCAACCAACAAAGCTATTTGAAGCGAGCCTCAGAACTTCGCTTTGGCTTGAGGCAGTGCCAAAGTATATCTGCCATATCTATGACACTTCCAAAATCACCCTCAGGCAGAATTGAGTGTGGAAGCGGTCCAAAAGTTAGTTAAACTTACGCTACAGCGTAAGCTGGACGATAGTTACTGTTGTTAGCAGTTATTTGTTTGAGGTTTGTCTAACGGAAGATCCTCACTTCCGACATGCAGCCATAAGCTAAAAACTACTCCTGTCGAAGCCAAATCAACCCCATATTGTTGTGCAGGAAGCTGATTATATCTAAAATTCAAATATTTGTAAATATTTTTAGTGTACAATTGAGTGATTTTAGGGCACCTTAGGTGCCCTTAATTTTTACAAGGGAAATTTAAAATGAAGCAAAATTCTATTCTTTTATCTGTAATTGTACTATTTTTTTTATCTAGCTGTTCGATTGTTCAAAAAAAGGTAACTGTTGTTGATTATGAAAAGGTTGAAAAGAAGTATGCCAACAAACATATTGAGAAAAAAAATGAAAAAAAAGTTTTTATGAAATCCAAAGAGAACAGATACAATAAAGTACATCCAACTTTAAAGAAAGAGCTTAAAAACGGCATAGTAAAAGGGATTGTTAGGAGTGTTAGTTTCAACAAAAAGTGGACTTATAGCATAAAAGGTTATGACCTATCTAATGGAAAAGTTCCACATGTTGTCTGTTTTAGCACTAAAAAACTGTTTAATGTGGGCGATGAAGTATATGTGATTTTCAAGAACTTATATGTAAAAGAGTATTACTTACTCAAAAAAGCAAATATAAAGTCTAAAAAACACAAAAATCTACCAAATAAGACTAAAAAGTCAATTGAAAGAAAAAAAATTCTATTAAAAAAAGAGAGAATTATAAATAAGCAAAAAAAAGAGATCATAAAGGGTAAAAAACATCAAGTTTTGAGTGTTCCAGCGGTTGAGTCAGTTGAGCTTTAACCTCTATAGACAGTACTTATGTTTCAAAAAGAAACTATTTTGCTACTATTTTCCAAAAGTTTCCTTAGTGATTAATAGTTGTTATATATGGTCAGTTTAGTATAAGAAAAAGTTTGATAAACTGGATTTTGATCAATTTATAAGGAGTCAAGATGAAAAAAATGTTAGCAACAGTAGGTACGGTAGTTGCAATTTCAATGGTATCAACTACGGCTGTATCTGCAAAGATGTATAAATTTTCAGGTGGTCCATCAGGTGGAACATTTCAGTATTTTGCAGCAGGTATTAGTCAGTATGTAAATGACAACAAGGTCATAGATGCAAAGATTAATGTAAGTGCATCAGCCGGTTCTGTTCAAAATGTTAGACTGGTAAGTGCAAAAAGAGCAGATTTTGCAATAGCGTATGCAGGAGATACCTACCTTGCTTCACAAGGAAAGCTTTCACCAAAAGACAATAGAAAGTACAAAGGTGTTAAAGCTGTAGCATACCTTTATGGCGCACCTGCTCAGCTTATTGTTAAAAAGAGTTCAGGTATAAAGTCAGCTGCTGATTTGGCTGGTAAGAAAGTTGGTGTTGGTAAGGGAGGCTCTGGTGCAGCTGCAAATGCAGAGAGATTTTTCAAAGGAATCGGTGTTTGGGATAAGATGAAGCCAGAGTTTTTAGGTTATAACAATGCTGCTGCGGCTTTTTCAAATAACCAATTGGACGCATTTTGGGTATTTGCAGGTTATCCTACGGCAGCGGTAATTCAAGCAGCACAACAAAATGATATAGACCTTATAAATGTTTATACAGATGCACAAAAGTTTGGTGTTTTAAAAGAGTATCCATTTTATAGTCCTATAACTATACCGGCAAAAACATATAGAGGTCAAAACAGTGATATAAAATCATTTCAAGACTCTGCTTTATGGATTGCAAATGAGAATGTTCCTGCTGATGTAGTATATAAGATGCTAAAGGCCATATTTACTGATGAGGGGTTAAAGCATATGGTTGCTATCAAAAAAACTGCTAAGCAGATGAGCGTAGAGGGTGGAATCAAAGGAACATCTGAGCTTGAACTCCATCCTGGTGCAATTAGATTTTGGAAAGAAAAAGGTGTACTTAAGTAGTTAGTATCTAATTATTTGGTCAATTATTTTGCTCCCTAAAAGGAATAACCTTTGGGGAGTTCTTTATTTTAAATTAGAGGTAATTTTCGATGTTGGAAAATTTAAATAGGGCTGAGAGGCTTTTTTTTGATCTCTTGGCATTGGCTCTGCTTGTATTTTACTCATATGCTGCGCTTGTTGAACCAGTTGCTACGCAGTATCATAGAAGTGTCTATGTACTCATTACCTATGTACTTGTTTTTTTAATTTATAAGTCTTCAAATATTTGGCTAAGACTTTTAGATTATCTACTAATGATGGCAGCTGCTATACCTGTTATGTATTATATGTTTTTCTTTGTTGATATAAACAATAGAGCTGGAATTGAGACACTATTGGATCAATGGATAGCATTTATTGGAATTATTATGGGTATAGAAGTCGCTAGAAGAGTTATAGGCGGTGTATTTGTTATCATTGGCGTTGTTATGATGTTGTATGGCGTTTATGGCGAGTATATACCAGGACTTTTTGCTCATAGCGGGGGAGGACTTTTAGATACAATATCTACTACCATATTTTTCACAAATGATGGCGTATTTGGGATTATGGCAAATGTTTTGGCTACATATGTTCTTCTTTTTGTACTTTTTGGTGCATTTTTAGAAAAGTCTGGCGCTCAAAAGTTTTTTATAGAACTACCTTTAGCGTTAGTTGGTCATAAGACTGGTGGACCCGCAAAAGTGGCAGTTGTAGCAAGTGCTATATTTGGCTCCATATCGGGTTCAGCCATAGCAAATACAGCCTCAACAGGAGCATTTACTATACCGCTAATGAAAAAGGCTGGTTTTAAACCTCATGTTGCAGGTGCAGTTGAGCCAGCTGCATCAATCGGTGGTATGTTTATGCCTCCTATTATGGGTGCTGGAGGCTTCATAATGGCTGAGTTAACAGGCATCTCTTACAATATAATTATGCTTATTGCTATATTTCCTGCACTAATGTATTTTTTTAGTGTCTTTGTTATGGTTCACTATGAAGCAAAAAAAGAGGGAATAGTTGGTGAAAAGTCAAAAGAGGATGCAAAGAAGATATTTTTAAGCGGATGGTTTTATTTTGTTCCTTTAATTATTATAACCATACTTATGATTGCAGGTTATTCACCTGCTTATGCAGCAGTTGCAGGGATAATATCTTGCATACTCATAGGTTGGACTACGGCTGGAATTTATTCCTTGGTTCATATGATTGCAATGATGATCCTTTTAGCAGCAGATGCTTACGGTTTTATAGATATATCAAACTTTGCTATTGCGGCAATTAGTTTTCTTTTTGCTCTTGTTTTGGCATTTTTTAGGGGTGAGTCTAAGGTGGATTTTTCTATGATTTTAGATGCTACTAGAGATGGAGTAGCCTCAAGCTTGCTTGTTGGTGCCACTGTTGGGGTTATAGGCATAATTATATCTATGCTTACATTTAGTGGATTGACATTCTCTTTTAGCTCTATTGTAATTCAGCTTGCCGATGGTCATTTATGGTTAACGATCCTTCTTATTGCTTTGGCATCACTGGTTTTAGGTATGGGAGTTCCTGTAACAGCAGCATACCTAATCATAGCTGTTATTGCGGTTCCAGCTTTAGTTGAGTTAGGTGTTTCCCCAATAGCAGCACACTTTATAATTTACTGGCTATCTCAAGACTCAAATATCACTCCACCAGTTTGTATAGCAGCATTTGTTGGTGCTACCATAGCTAAAGCCGATATGTGGAAAACAGCTTTTAATGCATTTAAGTTTGCAAAGTTTTTATATCTTGGTCCATTTTTATTTGCTTATGTTCCTGCTTTTCTTATGTATAAGTATATACCTCAGAGTAGTAGTTATGAGTGGTACTCAGCAACACAAATTACTGTAACATTTGTTTTAATTGTAATTGGTACATATCTCTACTCTTATTTGTTAAGTTTTCATTGGTATGGTGTTCTTAAAAAAAGATTTTTTAGAGGTGCCCTTAATTGAACTGCTACTTTTAAATAAAAAGTAGCAGTTTACCATCCATTTACTAAAAAATTGTAACAAATTTGTAATTTAACATAAAAAAAGAGCAAAATTGCTTGAAATCAAATAATTTTTATGCTAAACTCCTCTTTGTAAATTAAATTTCTTAAGGAGAAAATATGAAATTAGCTAAATTAAGCTTGGCAGCTGTAATGGCAGTGGGTGCGTTCAGTACTGTTAACGCACAGTCTTTGGAGGACGCAATTAAAGGTGTAGATATAAAAGGTTATGGTTACTATAGATACCATGATGCTTCTAATGCTGAAGCATATAGCAAGATAGAGTTAAGAGCTCAGCTAACTGCTCCGGTACAAGAAAATGTTCAGTTTGTAACAAGATTTACTGCTAGCAATAAAACATATGATAGTCTAACATCTGGTAGCGCTACAGCAAATGTAGATAGATTAATGATCTCTTATACTGGTTTTCAAAATACAAAAGTAACTATAGGTAGAATGTATGTTGGATCTCCATTAGATGATACTGCTGGACTTGGTTTTAAAGTTGTTAGCTCTCCAGTAAAAGGGTTGACTTTAGCAGCTGCATACTTTACAGACAATAGTGCGGTAACTAATGAGTTAGCTGCTGCTGGGGTTATCTATTCTGACAAGATGTTCAATGGTAGAGTTTGGTATATAGATAAAGCGGATGAAATTGGAAATGATGGTGCTTCTTACTTGTTTGTTGAGGCTGGAGCTAATGTTGGTCCAGTTGCACTTAAAGCACAATATGCTTCAGCAGATCCTGATGCTGCAGGTGCTCCAACTGCAAGTACTATTCGTTTACAGGCTACAGGAAAAATTGATAACTTTACTCTAAGAGCTGGTTATATTACAAATGATGACAAGGCTGGTGATGTTACAGTAGATGGTTCAGCAGAGGGTGATAACGACTTAATCTATGGTGGTATTTATGGATTAGTTCAAAACAATACAGCTGATCTAAATACATACTTTGGTGAAGTAAAAGGTAAATTTGGTAAGTTTTGTGCAAAAGCTGGTTATGTAAGCTATGATAATGGATTATATGATAGCCAGTACTATGGACAAGTTAAATATGATGTAAGTAAAAAGCTTTCTACATATGTAAGATATGGTTCAGCAGATCCTGTTGGAGCTGGAGATGATTTAACTCTTATGAGATTCCACGCTGAGTACTCTTTCTAAGAAATAGTACATCTACTTTCCAAGGTCTTTAAGGCCTTGGATTCTGCTTTGAATACTTCCTTCATTTTCGCCCGTAAAGCTAATATAAAGAAAATATAGATATAATTTCCTATACTTTTTATTACTTTAAGGGATTTGTATGATTAAAATTATTGCTACACTGTTGTTAAGTTTTGTTATATTGGTTGGTGCAGATGAGTCCTATGTTTTTGAAGCAAAAGGAGAGTTTGCAAAGGAGCTGAAAGCTTTAGTTGAAAAGTACTCAAAAGAGGGAAAAATTGAGGCTAAAGTTTATAAAAAAAGCGATGGTATAATTAATTCTATACTAAATAAATATGATGAAAATTTAGATGGCAAAGAACTTTTTACAAAAAAGTGCTCTAATTGTCATGGTAAAAAGGGTGAAGAGGAAGCAGGGGCTGGAAGCAGAATTATAAAAAATCTCTCAAAAGATGACTTTTTGATTGCTCTTAGATCATATCAGCTTGATGATCAATATGGTGGCTCAATGAAAATGCTCATGCAAAGTGCAACAGAAGGGTTAAGAGAGAATGAGGCTGAGGCAATATATAGCTATTTAAAAGGTGAAAAAACACTACAAAACTCTACAAATGTAGAAAAAAATCAAGAAGAGAGTAGCAGTTATTTGCAGTAGAGTAAGGATTATGATATGGAAAAAAATGGTGAACAAAATGTAGTTTTAATGAAAAATCTATGGAGATACTCATAGCAAAGTTCATACCAACTTCTCAGTACTTTGAAGCTAGGTTTGATCATCTTCAGTATCAAATTTATGAGATGAAAGATAGCGTCAAAAATATCCAATTTACTATGGATAAAAAGTTTGAAGAAGTAAATCAAAAGTTTCCTCAAGTGGATAAACGGTTCGACGATATGTAAATAGATATCGATAAAAGATTTGAAAGAATTGAAGAGAAAATTGATAAGCTAATAGATAGAATTGATGTAAAAATAGATAGAGGTTTAGCAGAAAATAGAATGGCAATTATAAGACTATTCACTTTTGCAATGGTTTTTTCAGCTATCTCTATGGCTGGAATTGTGGCAAAAATAGCAAATCTCTTTTAATACTTAATCTTTATGCTATAAAGCTAAACTTAATAAAATATATGCTAAATTTACTATGATTAATTAATATAAGGAGAGTATATGAAGAGATTTGCAAAAATTAGTGTAGCGGTTGCGTTGGTTGCGACTGTTGGTTTAGCAAAAGAGGTTAAGATTGGAGTGGTTTTACCAATGACAGGTCCTTTGGCTGCATTTGGACAGACAAGTAAGGGAGGTTTGGATATTGCTTATGAGCAAAATCATAAACTTAAAAATGGTGATACTATCAAATTAGAGATTCTAGATGATAGAGGAGACAAGGTAGAAGCAGCTACTGCAACTAAAAGATTAATTGACAAAAACAAAGTTACAGTTATCTTGGGTGAAGTTGCAAGTGGTAACTCTATGGCAATGGCTCCAATCGCTGAAAAGTCTAAAACTCCTATGATTACACACGCTTCTACAAACCCAAGGGTAACAAAGGGTAAAAAGTTTGTAACAAGAGCATGTTTTATAGATCCTTTTCAAGGAGCGATTGGTGCTAAATACGCACTAGACAATGGTTATAAAACTGCAGTTGTGGTAGTTGATGCTAAGCAGGACTACTCAGTTGGACTTGCAAAGGCCTTTAAAAAGGCTTATAAAAATGGTGGTGGTAAAGTTGTTGGAACTGTATTGATAAACTCTGGTGACAAAGACTTCAATGCTCAAGTATCTACAATAAAAGCAAAAAATCCAGATATAATTGCATTTACTGGTTACTATCCTGAGGCTGCTTTGATGGCTAGACAGGCTAGAGCGGTTGGTGTAAAAGCTCCTTTTATAGGTGCAGATGGTGTTGGTTTCCCTGAGTTAGTTAAGATTGGTGGAGAGGCAGTAGAGGGCTTTATGTATAGTGACCACTTTAATGAAAAGGCTGCAAGTAGTGATGTAGCAAAAGCTTATATAGAAGCTTTTCATAAGAAATATAATAAGCCAGCGGACTCTATGGGTGCTCTAGCAGCAGATGCTTACAATATGATCTTAGCAGCAATGAACAAGTGTATTGATGAAGGTAAAGCACCTACAGACAAAATTTGTGTCAATACTAACTTAAGAAATACTAAAAATTTTCAAGGTGTAACAGGTGTAATTAGCATTGATAAAAATGGTAATGCGGTTAAATCTGGTGTTGTAAATGAGGTAAAAAATGGAAAGTTTGTTTATAAAACAACTGTAAATCCATAATATAAAACAAGATAGGTGGTTTTATGCCACCTATCTTCAATACTTAATCTCTTCTTTAGCTCCCATCGGTATAATACTTTCCAAACTTTAAAATAAGGTCATAATGATGGATTTTTCTACATTTATGCAACAGATGGTAAATGGTATAAGCTTAGGTAGTATGTATGCACTTATTGCTATAGGTTATACTATGGTTTATGGAGTTCTAAGACTTATAAACTTTGCACATGGCGATATAATGATGGTAGGAGCATTTGTTGCCTACTTAGCCAATAGTGCTGGAGTTCCATTTGAGATTTCAGTAGTCATAGCTATACTCGCAGCTATGTTAACTGGAATTTTAACGGATAAGATAGCTTACAAACCGCTTAGAGATGCACCAAAAATTTCACTATTAATTACAGCTATTGGTATAAGTTTTTTCTTAGAAAATCTTTTTAATGTACTTTTTGGAGGAGTACCAAGGGCTTTTGCAGCACCAGAGTATTTAACAAAAATTTTACACCTTGGAAGTATAGTAATTCCAGTTACTGTGATTATTGTTCCAGTTGTTACTGGATTGTTGCTTGGTATAACACTTCTTATACTCAATAAAACAAAATATGGTATGGCAATTCGCTCACTTGCATTTGACATACCTACAGTAAAACTTATGGGTATTAATGCAGATTTCATTATAATGCTCGTTTTTGCTATGGGCTCAGCTCTAGCAGCAATTGGGGGAATTTTTTATGCCATCTCTTACCCATCAATCGATCCTTTAATGGGTATATTGGTTGGCTTAAAGGCGTTTGCAGCGGCAGTTGTTGGAGGAATTGGTAGTGTAACTGGTGCAGTTTTAGGTGGCTTTATACTAGGTTTTACCGAGATAGTAGTAGTTGCATTTATGCCAGAGCTTGGTGGGTACAAAGATGCTTTTGCATTTGTGTTTTTGATTCTTGTTTTACTCTTTAGGCCAACGGGCATTATGGGACAAGATTTAGAGCGAAGTAGATTTTAGGAGTGGATGTATGAAAATGGTAAAAATCTCTTTTTTGATAATCTCAATACTTTTTATATGGTTTGCACAAAATTATATTGATCCATATGCGCTAAGTATACTAAACAATATAGCAATCTTTGCTATTTTGGCACTTAGCTATAACCTTATAAATGGTGTAACAGGTCAGTTCTCGCTAGAGCCAAATGGTTTTGTTGCTATTGGGGCGTATATAACAGCTCTATTTCTAATCTCAGCCGATACAAAGGTAGATATGTTTGCATTAGAAGATCCTGCTCCGATTATTTTAGCTATGAGTTTGGACTTTTTGCCTGCACTTTTAGTAAGTGGTGTAGTTGCAGCCTTTGTTGCTTTTATACTCTCGGTACCAGTTTTTAGAGTAAGAGGGGATTATTTGGCCATAGTAACACTTGGATTTGGATTTATAATCAAGATTTTGGCTATAAACAATCCAAAATATACAAATGGTGCAATGGGATTAAATGATATTCCAGAGTTTTCTAACCTATACTGGACAGGTGGAATTATGATCTTAACCATGCTTGCTATGTTAAATATAATCTACTCAAAATTTGGAAGGGCTATGAAAGCAATTAGAGATGATGAGGATGCAGCAACTGCAATGGGGATCAATACCTTCTGGATAAAAACATATGCTTTTATGACAAGTGCGTTTTTTGAAGGAGTAGGCGGTGGTTTGTTGGCGGCTCTTCTTACTACTATATCTCCAGATCAGTTTACTTTCCTTTTAACTTTTCAATTATTGATCATAATTGTTTTAGGTGGACTAGGCTCTATGACTGGCACAATGGTAGGAACTATTTTAGTTATAGGTGGTATGGAGTGGTTAAGATTTTTAGATGAAAATATGACAATCTTTGGGTATGAAACAGGAGCTCATCCTGGTATGAGAATGGTAGTTTTTGCAATACTCCTTATAATTATGATGCTTTTTGCTAGAAAGGGTATCTTTCAAGATAAAGAGTTGACAGAAATTTTTAAAAAGGGTAGCAAATGATACTAGAGCTTAAAAATATAACAATGCGCTTTGGTGGAGTAACTGCTATAGATAACCTAAGCTTTGGAGTAAAAACTGGAGAAATTTATGGTTTGATTGGTCCAAATGGTGCAGGAAAGACAACCCTTTTTAATATAGTAACAAGAAATTACACTCAAACAGAAGGAGAGGTAATCTTTAATCATGAAGAGATTTCCGATCTAAAACCAGATATGATAGTTCAAAGAGGAATTGCAAGAACATTTCAAAATATAAGACTCTTTAAAAGTATGAGTGTTTTAGAAAATGTACTCATTGGATTTCATAATCAAGCAAATTATACATACTTTGAGTCAATGTTTAGGCTTCCTAGACACTTTTTATTTGAAAGAAAGTTAAAAAAAGAAGCAATGGAGATGTTAGAAAGATTTGGTTTGGTCGAGTTCGCGGAGGTTAATGCAACATCTCTTAGTTATGGAAATCAAAGAAAGGTTGAGATTGCAAGAGCTTTAGCAACAAATCCAAAGCTACTCCTTTTAGATGAACCAGCAGCTGGAATGAATCCTAATGAAACTGAGGATCTCTCTGAAATTATTAGAAGAATAAAAGATGAATTTGGCTTAACTATACTTTTAATAGAACATGATATGAAGTTTGTTAACAATATGTGTGATAAAGTTTTGGTATTAGATTATGGTGAAGAGATTTTTGAGGGAAAACCAAGTGATGCTATTGTAAATGAAAAGGTTATAGAGGCCTATTTGGGAGATTTTAAACATGCTTAAAGTAGAAAATTTAGAGGTTTATTATGGAGTTATTGCTGCGGTTAGAGGGATTAGTTTTGAAGTAAAAGAGGGTGAAATTATCTCTTTGATAGGCTCAAACGGTGCGGGGAAAACTTCAACTCTTCAGGCTCTTTTAAATAGTGTTAAAAGAAAGGGGAAGGTTATTTTTGGTGGATTTGATACAAAAAACCATAAAACACATACGCTTGTTCAAAAAGGCTTATCATTAGTCCCCGAGGGTAGGAGAGTTTTTATAAACTTAACAGTAGAAGAGAATCTAAGAATGGGGGCTTTTAACAATGATGAAAATTATGAGCACCTAAAAGATGAAATGTACAAACTCTTTCCAAGAATTAAAGAGAAAAGGTATCAGTTAGCAGGAACTATGAGTGGCGGAGAGCAGCAGATGCTAGCAATTGCTAGAGCTTTGATGGGTGAGCCAAAACTTTTGATGTTAGATGAGCCAAGTTTGGGACTTGCTCCAAAGATTGTTGGAGAAGTCTTTGAAACAATAATTAAACTAAAAGAGGAAGGAATTACAATTTTGCTAGTTGAGCAAAATGCTTTTGCGGCGTTAAATATTTCTGATTATGCATATGTTTTAGAAAATGGAAATATTGCTATGAGCGGTAAAGCAAAAGAAATGGTTGGCAATGATGAAATTCGTAGAAAATATCTTGGCGGTTAAAACTATTTAAAAACTATTTAAACTATTTTGCTAATATTGTCCAATTATTTTTTTAAAAGGTGGGTATATGAAGTCTTTGTTAAAAAGCCTTGTCTCTATGAAGGTAGCCATATTTTTGATGGTTATCTTTGCGATAGCTAGTGGAGTTGCAACATTTATTGAAAATGATTTTGGAACTGATGCTAGTTGGGCAGTTGTTTATGAATCAAGATGGTTTGAGTTTATTCAACTCTATCTAGGAGTTATTTTAGTTTATAATCTCTATAAGTATAGGGTTTATAAAGTAAAAAAACTTCCATCTCTCATTTTTCATACAGGTTTTATTATGGTTCTAGTTGGTGCAATAATTACTAGATTTTTAGGTTATGAGGGAAGTTTGCACATAAGAGAGGGTAAAAGTGAAAATAGAGTAATCTCAAGAGATAGCTTTATTCAAGCTAGTGTCAAAAAAGATGGCAAAATTTACTCAGTTGCAAAGAAAAAAACTATTTCGGCAATTAGTGATAATGATTTTGAAATGAAGTTGGATATAAATGGAGATATTGCTACTGTTAGGTATAAAGACTTTATACCTAATGCTACAACGACCGTTGTTGATGATAAAGATGGTGTACCGCTAATTTCAATGATGGTTAGTGGTGGAAATGGTGCTAAAAACATTATTTTGGGTGAAGGTGATATAACAAATGAAGGGATTGTTTTAACTTTTAATAAACCAGTAAATATGCAAGACATTCCTGTTGTCAATATATATATAAAAGATGGGAAATTTTACTTTAAGTCAAATAGAGATATTACATGGTTTAAAATGGTTGAAAATAAAAGAGGAGAGTATAAAGCAGGTGTAGAATACCCATTTGTTGGTGGCCAACTGTATACTATTGGCGATACAAATTTTGCTCCAAAATATATTGGTTTAAAAGGTAAAGAAAAGGTTGTAGCCGATAAAAATCCAATGATGAGATCTCAAAAGAAACTGTCAGCTCTCATAGTAGAGGTTGATTATAAAGGAAAAAAAGAGGAAGTTGCTCTCTTTGGAATGGGAAAAGGCGCTAAAGGGTTTCCTCAGCAGGTAAATATAGCTGGAGACGATTTTGTTTTAGAGTGGGGTTCTCAGGTTTTTACTCTTCCATTTTTAGTTAAATTAAATGATTTTCAGCTTGATAGATATCCAGGAAGTATGTCACCTATGAGCTATGCTAGTGAAGTTGAAGTGGTAGATGAGCAAAAGGGTGTGAATCTGCCTTATAGAATCTATATGAATCATGTTTTGGATTATAGAGGTTTTAGATTTTTTCAGGCATCTTATGACATGGATGAAATGGGAACAATTTTAACAGTAAACAGAGATCCAGGCAAATGGCCAACCTATATAGGATATATACTGCTGAGTTTAGGAATGCTGTTAAATATTTTTAATCCTAACAGCAGATTTAGAAAACTAGCAAGTTTGATACAGAGGGATATGGTAAAGATGAAATCTTTTATAGTAGCTTTTTTAGTGACAGCTTCACTGTTTCAAGTAGGAAATTTAGAAGCAGCAAATTTAACTCAGTATGATAAAAAGCATGCCGATAAATTTGGGGAGATACTGGTTCAAAGTGCAGATGGAAGGATAAAACCTATAGATACAATCTCAACCGAAGTACTAAATAAAGTATATAGAGGTACCACATACAATGGACTAAGTGCAAATCAAGTTATATTAGGGATGATGGCAAGTCCCAATGAGTGGCAAAATATACCAATGATCCATGTTTTTCATCCAGAGTTAAAAAAATTGCTTGGATTGCCTAAAGAAGCTAAAAAAGCATCGTTTAATGACTTTTTTGAAAGAGATGGAAATTTTGCATACAAGTTACAAAAATATGCTGAAGAGGCAAATAGAAAAAAGCCTGCTGAGAGAAACAAGTTTGACAAAGATGTAATAAAGGTAGATGAGAGGGTAAATATAGTCTATCTTGTATATACTGGCGAAATTTTTAAAATGATCCCTAAAATTGGTGATCCAAATCACAAATGGTATAGTCCAAAAGGTGCGATCTCTCTTTTTCCAAAAGATGAGAGTGAAGATGTTAGAAAAATGTTAGCAGAGTATTTCACCGCCCTTTCAAAAGGTGTGGAAACTGGTGATTGGAGTGATGCTAATAAAGCGGTAGAGAGGATAAAAGCATACCAAGAGCAGTATGCATCAGAGATTATGCCAAGTTCTAGTAAAATTGCTGCTGAGATGTTTTTTAATAAGGCTCAAATTTTTGATAGATTAACACTTGTTTATTTGTTAAGTGGACTATTTTTGCTTTTTGGCATATTTGCCAAGATGGTTAAGCCTAGTATATCATTGAGAGTTGTGAGTAAAGTAGTTTTTGGCGTCGTATTGTTTGGATTTTTAATTCACACTTTCGGATTGGCTCTTAGATGGTATATAGCAGGTCATGCTCCTTGGAGTAATGGTTATGAAGGTATGATATATATTGCTTGGGCAATTGCTGTTGCTGGACTTTTCTTTTCAAAACAGTCAATTGTTTCACTATCTTTGACCTCTATTATGGCAGGAGTTACTCTTTTTGTTGCTCACCTTAGCTGGATGGATCCACAAATTACAACACTTGTTCCCGTTTTAAAATCATATTGGCTAAATATCCATGTATCTGTAATTACCGCTAGTTATGGATTTTTAGGGCTCTGTTCTTTGCTCGGATTTTTTACTTTGATTTTATTTATTGTAAGGAAAAACTCTAAAGATAAAAAGGTGAATGAAGAGATAGATAGAAATATCATTGAAGCAACAAGGATCAATGAAATGTCAATGATATTGGGTTTATGTCTGCTGACTGTAGGAAATTTTTTAGGTGGAGTATGGGCAAATGAGAGTTGGGGTAGATACTGGGGATGGGATCCTAAAGAGACTTGGACGCTTGTTTCTATGCTACTTTATGCTGCTATAGTCCACTTTAGGTTTGTAAAAGGACTCAATAATCAGTTTGCATTTGCTGTATCTTCAACCATAGCATTTGCTTCTATAATTATGACCTATTTTGGAGTAAATTTTTACTTAAGCGGGATGCATTCATATGCTAGTGGCGATCCTGTACCAATTCCTGATTTTGTTTACTACACTGTTGCAGTAGTTGGTTTGGTTATTGCTTTGGCATATAGAAACAGAAAACTTTCTAAGACACTTTGAAAATATATTATGGTGAGGGGCTATGGTAGTCCCTCTGCTACTGTAGTTATATGATATAATACACTTATGGAAAAAAGTTTAATCTATTTTTTAATTTTTGCTGCACTATTTATAATTGTTTTGGTTCTATTTTTAACTTTTTCCTCTATGGGAAGTAAAAAAAAGGTTGTAAAAAAAGTTCAGAAGAAAGGTACTACTTCTTATAGAGATAAAAAAGTTACTATAAAGGAGATGGTAGAAATTGCAGCAAATATAAATTCATCAAGAAGTGATCTTATAAATGCAATTTTAAAGGTTGCAAAAGAGTTGCCTTTTCCAAAGAAAAGCAGAGGAGTTGCACCAAAAGAGGCAGAATTGTACTTAGAATTTGTATTGCTAATAGCAAGTCATAAAAATGCAGATGCTAAACTAATAGCATTTTGTAATAAAGAGTTAAAAAAAGCCAATCCAACATATGCTACAGAAATAGAGATTTATGAAAATGAGGGATTAAAACAAAAAGCCAATAGAATTTAAATCAATTTTATAAAGGCTTTTAAACTTCATGGCGCGGCGGACGAGACTCGAACTCGCGACCCCCGGCGTGACAGGCCGGTATTCTAACCAACTAAACTACCGCCGCGCATGTGATAAGTGGTGGTCGCTAGTGGACTCGAACCACTGACATCCACCTTGTAAGGGTGGCGCTCTACCAACTGAGCTAAGCGACCTAAAAAACAGAATAAATAAAAATGGCGACCCCTAGGGGATTTGAACCCCTGTTACCGCCGTGAAAGGGCGGGGTCCTGGACCACTAGACGAAGGGGTCGCACACAAAATGGTGACCCGTGTTGGATTCGAACCAACGGCCACCTCCTTAAAAGGGAGATGCTCTACCTGCTGAGCTAACGAGTCATCTTTACTGCTCTTTTGTAATGAGGGTGAAATTATAGACAAATATATTTCATTTGTCAAGAGTTTTTTTCATTTTTTTTAAATTTTTAAAAAATTGAATCCTCTGATTAACTTAGGCGTTCACAACATCTCTAGCTTTTTCCTAGGTT
This sequence comes from Sulfurospirillum sp., assembly GCA_026988125.1. GTDB lineage: Bacteria > Campylobacterota > Campylobacteria > Campylobacterales > Sulfurospirillaceae > Sulfurospirillum_A. The sequence goes on along the minus strand of JALSLU010000148.1, from coordinate 5,035 downwards.
AGGCGCTTTTTTGAAGACCTAGCCATAGCTAAGTCCAAAAAGAGTAAGAATACATAGGAAAAAGCTAAAGATGCCCATAGGGTGGGTTTTTACAAACGCAATCTTGCACAAGATATTTAACCCAAATTATTCAATAGGATTCACTAAATTAGCACTTATAGCCTAGTTTAGCAAATCTTATCACATAATTCGGGTTTAAATATCTTTTTGTAATATAAAAAGCAGTCTAAAAGCGTGATAACAACTTTGGATTTGAATATAGTTTCTATTTCCTTTTAACAAAAGTCTTTCTATTAACACATCTCCTTTTTTATTTCTTGCACCTACATAGACAGTTCCTACTGGTTTTTCTTTTGTGCCACCAGTTGGTCCAGCTATACCACTTGTTGCTAATGAAAAATCTGAATTTGTAAGTTTTATAGAGCCTTCAAGCATCTCTCTAACACACAATTCACTAACTGCTCCATAGTTTTCGATGGTTTGTCTGTCGACATTTAACCAAGCCTCTTTAATGTGATTTGCATAACTAACTACACTACCATGAAAGATTTTTGAAGAGCCACTAATGCTTGTGATCATAGAAGCTAGCCTACCTCCTGTGCAGCTCTCAGCGGTTGTTATTGTTTTATTGTGTTGGATTAGTTTTTTTACAATGTGTTCTACTGGTTTGTCACTTTGAAGATATTTATCGGGAAATAAGGATGAAACAGATTGCAAAAAATGCTCAATATCCCCATACTTTTTTGCTTTTGCTTCAACAATGCTCCATCCTTCAACAAGCAAACTTGTCTCAATATCTACTTCATAAGTCTGTGCAAGTGGCTGAGTTAAAATTTTTGCACTCTCTTTATCTACTCCAATGAGTGAGAATGTTTTACTTCTATTCTCATTTGTTAAAAGAATCTCTGGTAGTTCTTCATTTTCATAAACAAGTAGCGTGTTTATAAGGCAGTTTTTGTATTTGATTAGAAAAGTATTTTTAGAAAAATCAATAGATTTTGAAGGGATGAGTGTCTCCTCTTTAAATTCCAAAGAGTCTTCGCACAGTGTTGAGATAATTTTTGCTATAAAGTTAAAATTTTCTCTTGAAGCAAATATAAGTATTTTATTAGATTTTAAAATTATTTTTTCTAAATTTTCAAATATATTAGTATCGTTCTTTTCAAAAAAGTTAATACTATCGGGCATAAAAGGTAGTTCGGATTTTATATAATCCAAAAATGGTCCATTTAAACTTAAAGATTTGCCAAAAACGATTAAAGAAGATAGCATATTATATCCTTTATGAAAAGAGACTATAGAATACCCCCTAAATTTTTTTAGAGGTGCCCTATAATTATAGCATAAGTACTATTTGGATATAATCGCATAATTTTATATTAGGATAGAACAGATGGATTATAAAGATACTCTACTTTTACCGAAAACCGGTTTTTCTATGAGGGGGAATCTTCCTCAAAATGAGCCAAAGAGGTATGCTAAGTGGTTTAAAGATGAATTTGCTTACAAAAAGATGAAGAGCAACAGAGAGGGCGTTAAGAAAAGATTTTTTCTACACGATGGACCACCATATGCCAATGGAAACATACACATAGGACACGCTTTAAATAAGATTTTAAAAGACATCATAGTAAAAACTCACTACTTTTTTGGTGAAGATGTAAGGTATGTTCCGGGTTGGGATTGCCATGGTTTGCCAATTGAGCAACAGGTTGAAAAGAAGATTGGAAAAGAGAAGAAAGAGTCTTTGCCAAAGAGTAAGATTAGAGAGCTTTGTAGAGAGCATGCAAAAAAGTACATAGATATACAAAGAGATGAGTTTAAATCTTTAGGAGTTATTGGGGATTGGGAGAATCCTTACATGACTATGAAGTTTGAGTTTGAAGCGGACATCTATAGAGCTTTGTGTGAAGTGGCAAAAAAGGGACTTTTGATTGAGAGAAGCAAGCCGGTTTACTGGTCTTGGGCAGCTAGAAGTGCTTTGGCTGAAGCTGAGGTGGAGTATAAAGACAAAGAGGACTACTCTATTTTTGTAGCCTATCCTTTGCAAGGTGAAGCTTTGAGGGAGCTTGGGGTTGAAAAAGCCAGTGTGGTTATTTGGACTACTACTCCTTGGACACTTCCTGCTAACCAGGCGATTAGTTTTAACCCTGAAGAGGATTATGTTTTAACAGACGATGGCTATGTAGTTGCTAAACCACTCTATGATGATTTAGTTGAAAACGAGGTGGTAAAGGGTAAGATAGTAAAAACTTTCAAAGCTGAGATACTAGAGAATTTAAAAGCCAAAAATCCTCTAAATGGTAGAGATTCGCTCTTAATTATGGGTGAACATGTGAGTATGGATGGAGGAAGTGGATGTGTTCATACAGCTCCTGGTCATGGTGAGGATGACTACTATGTTAGCTTAAAATATGGCATAGAAGTGATAATGCCTGTTGATGAGAGAGGGTGTTATGATGAGACCATAGTTAGAGAGTCACTTCTGCCAGAGAGTTTTGTAGGGGAGCATATATTTAAAGCAAATGAGAAGATATTGGAGCTTTTGGGTGATGCACTTTTGAAAGTTTCAAAGTTTACTCACTCCTACCCATTTTGCTGGAGAACTCACAAGCCTGTAATCTATAGAGCAACCAAGCAGTGGTTTATTGCAATGGATGAGAAAAAAGATGGCAAAAGTCTAAGAGAGGTTGCATCAAATAACTTAAAAAATGTCAGGTTCTATCCAAAAAGCGGTATAAATAGATTAGGAACAATGATAGAAAATAGACCAGATTGGTGCATTAGTCGCCAAAGAGATTGGGGTGTGCCAATTGCATTTTTTAGAGACAAAACTACAGGCAAGCCAATCTTTGATGAAGAGGTTACTAGCTATATAGCTGAAATTTTTGAAAAAAAGGGAGCTGATGCTTGGTGGGATATGGAGATAAAAGAGCTTTTAAATCCAAATAGCAATTTAAACCCAGACAATTTAGAAAAAGTGATGGACATCTTGGATGTCTGGTTTGACAGTGGAAGCACCTGGAGAGCAGTCTTAGAGAGCCAAAACTATGATGCGGGAGACTACCCAGCTAGCATGTACCTAGAGGGAAGCGATCAGCATAGGGGTTGGTTTCAAAGTTCCTTGCTAGTCTCAAGTGCGGCTAGAGGCATAGCACCATATGAGAAAATTTTAACTCATGGATTTACGGTTGATGCCAAGGGTGAAAAGATGAGCAAATCTAAAGGGAATGTGGTTGCTCCTCAAAAGATTGCCAAACAGTATGGGGTTGAGATTTTAAGATTGTGGGTTAGTTTGAGCGAATACACTACAGATTTAAAGATTAGCGATAACATCTTAAATCAAGTTAGTGAGCAGTATAGGAAACTTAGAAATACATGTAGATTTTTACTAGCAAACTGTGATGGGCTTGAAAAGATATTGCCTTTTGAAAAGATGGGTGTTTTAGATAGATGGATATTGAGTGAAGCAAAAAGAGTTTTTGATGAAGTAGAGGAAAATTTTAGAGAGTATGAGTTTGCTAAGGGATTTGCGACTTTGAACCACTTTGTAACGGTTGAGCTTAGTGGGATTTATTTGGATATATCAAAAGATAGACTCTATTGTAATGCAAAAGATGATGAGATTAGGCTCTCTGCTCAGAGTGCAACAGCTCTTATAGCTAGAAAGCTTATAGCTCTTATAGCTCCAACTCTAACCTACACGGTAGATGAGATTTTAGAGCATGCTCCAAAGATTATAAAACAGAGTGCTAGTGATGTTTTTGATTTGGTTTATGAACCACTAAAGAGTGTAGAGGTTGAGTTTGATAGTGATTACTTTAAGAGTGCTAGAGAGAAGTTTTTTGAAGTGGTAGATGGGCTTAAAAAAGATAAGAGCATAAAATCAACTCTTGAATTGGCACTTGTGAGTGATTCTAAAAAGGTTTTAGATTTAACTGAAGCAGACAGAGAAGATTGGTTTACATGTAGCGAGGTTTTACCAAGTAGTGAAGCAAAGAGTTTTGGGGAGTTTGAAGTAGATGGTGATAGGTTTAAGATAGTTCAAGCACTAAAGCATAAGTGTCCAAGGTGCTGGAAGTTTAAAGCGGAGGCCGAAGATGGACTTTGTGCAAGATGCAAGAGTGTGGTGAAATGTTAGAAAATCCGGTTGAGTTTAGTTTTATACTAAAGACAATAGCTGTTTTGGTTGGACTGTCCATTGTTGGGATAGTTTTGGTGAAAATGAAGAAGGTTAAGGAGTAGCTTTGATAACTTTAAAAGAGGCACTAAGCCTAAATAGTGATGAGATAAAGGCCATAAGAGAGGATCTAAGAGCTAAAATCAAAGAGAAAAAGGAGCTAGGAGCCTATGTAGAGCAGTTAAAAAACATAGAGCTTAGCGAGTATGGCGAGGGTATCCCAATAGCCATAAAAGACAACATCCAAGTAGATGGCTGGAGTGTTACAAGCGCTTCAAACATACTTCAAGGCTACATTGCTCCATACAATGCAACCGTTATAGACAATATGCTAAAAAATGGATTGGCTCCGTTTGGAAGATGTAACATGGATGAGTTTGCAATGGGGAGCTCGACTGAGAGTAGTTTTTATGGTAAGACTCTAAACCCACACAACCCAAAAAGGGTTCCAGGAGGAAGTAGTGGCGGAAGTGCGGCTGCAGTTGCCGGAGGCATTGCTATAGCTGCTCTTGGAAGTGATACAGGAGGGAGCATAAGACAGCCTGCAGCATTTTGTGGATGTGTAGGCATGAAGCCAACTTATGGCAAAGTCAGTCGTTATGGACTTGCATCTTATTCAAGCTCACTAGACCAAATTGGACCTATAACTCAAAATGTAGAGGATGCTGCTATTCTTTATGACATAATTGCAGGGCATGAGCCAAGAGACTCAACAAGCCTAAATGAGCCGCACATAAAAGTTAGCGATAAGTTAGATAGCAACAGAAAACTAACCATAGCAGTTATTGAAAACTACATGAACGATGCAGATGAGTCGATAAAAAAGAGTATGAAAGATGCCATAAAAACCCTCGA
>JALSLU010000147.1 GCA_026988125.1 Sulfurospirillum sp. | reverse complement strand
CCCGTTCTCTCAAACGAGGACGAAATTATATACAACTAAAGCTTAAAAAGAGATTAAATATTTGGGGAACTTTTAGGTTTTTTTCTGGAGTGGTGTTTTAATAATAATTTATATTTTTTTAATACTAATTGATTAAATTTTTATCTACTATAAGATATGGGTATAACCAGTCTCTGGCTCAATAGCTATTGTTATTTTTTGATCATCTGTTGCGTTGGTACAACTATTTTCGATACACAATACAATCCTGCACTGCTCGGCTAATCTTCTATCATACTGATTATCTGTACTTAATAAATTGCCATAGTAAGGTACACCATAAAAATTAAAAGCTACTCTTCTAGAAGTATAATACTTACATCCGCCTTCAAATACAATATCCGATATACCATAGCTATTGCCAAGCATCATACTTTTTGTAAAGTCTTCATAATCTGCTGCTAAACTACCGAATCCTCCAGATAGAAGTTTTGTATTGTCTACAGGATTTTTAGCCAACTCTTTTTTACTATTGGGGTTTCCACTTAATGAAGTATCTTTATATATACTATATGACCAAGAAATATCATATGCACTAACTGTAGAGTGAAATTGCATTTGCCATCTTTTTTTAGACCAATTGATATCATCTGGATTGAATTGATTATCCATCATTGCTAAGTGCTGAGTATATCTAATATGACTTATAAGTTGATTTGCAGCAAGCCTTAAATTATTATTTTGAAGATTTGGAACTGCTAAGATAGATATAATGCCTATAATCACTATAACAAATACCATTTCTAACATTGTAAATGCTTTTTTCATAAATTAGTGTCCTATATAAAATTGCTTTATTATTCTACCACAATATTTTATACTTAATGTTTTAAAATTTCTCTTATTAAAATTTGAATGTACTAACTTATAAGTACCTTTATCTGTTTTTATTCCATAAAATATTAGTCTTAAAGCAAGCCTATCATCATTTAAAATTACGGAGTATATCCCTTTACTTTTTAAAATTTTTGCCAAATCTTTAGCTATATGGTATTTATAAGCAAAATGTTTATTTGGATTTTTTAAAATTAAATAAAGTGGTTTATTGAAACAACTTATAAGAAAATTAAATGCTAAAAATACAAATACAATAACAAACGCACTTTTGTGATATTTTCTGTGTTGTGGTAGCCTCACTCTATAGCTGTTAAAAAACACTTTAACCATTAGAGGAATAGAAATAACTACATATGGTGCAAAATCTTCAATCATAACCTTTTGTCTTAGAGATAGAAGCAAAGACAATATAAATGGAACAAATGATATGTACCATAAAATATTTTTATCTTCTTTTATAAGAATTCTATACATTACATATATAAAATATAGCAATACAAATACAGATAAAATAGCTGCATATGCTCCTAATGTATCTAAAAAGTATCCTTTTGGTTTTCCTTGGGTGTCAAAACCAAATATATACATAGAAATTCCAAACAATAAAAGCGAAAACCAAAGCAAATCTTTTTTTCTATTGAAAACAGCATAAAAAAATATGGACAAATACAAAAATGCAAAAGCATTATCTAAAAATAAAAAAAGTAATAATGCAAAGTAAGCTAGTTTTTTATAATTGTGTAAGTAAAGATATACAAATAGTAAAGTACAAAAGATAACAATATATGCACTATTTACCAATAGTGCAGCACTATTGACTCCAGGTAACATTGCATATAGACCTATACTAACCACTCTATCTATCTTTCTTTTTAAAAATAATTTTCCTATTTTATAAAGAAGTATTAAAGATAAAATATGAAGTAAAACAAATGGAAGTCTTATAGCAAAATCATTTAAACCAAACAATTTTGTAGAAAAGTAGACAAGATAGTGTAAAAAATCAGTTCCATTAAATAAAATGTTGGCCTCATCATAACTTATGGAAAGTGAGTTAATTCCGTATAGCAAAAAGAGTAGATTAATTATTATAATTAATATTACTAATTTATGCTCTTTCATAGTTTTAAAAAATTATCCAACATCTCATGACCATACTCACTCAATATAGACTCTGGATGAAATTGAACTCCATAAATATCCTTATCTTTTATCTCAAGTGACATTATTTCATTGTCATCACAGCTATATGATGTGACCTTGATCTCTTCTGGTAAATTTTTATTTTCAACAACTAATGAATGATACCTAGTCATTACAAACTTTTTTGGTAAGTTTCTGAAAATCTTGCTACTCTCAACCTGTTCAATTAACGAAGTTTTTCCATGCATCATATTTTTTGCCCTTATAATTTTGGCTCCAAAAACTTGTGCTATTGCTTGATGCCCTAAACAGATACCAAAAATTGGTAGTTTATCTTTAAAAAAATCTACAACCTCTAAACTAACTCCCGCTTCATTTGGAGTTGCAGGCCCTGGCGAGATAATAATCTTTTGAGGAGATAATTTTTCAATCCCTTTTACATCTAATTCATCATTTCTAATCACTTTCAAATTTGCCCCAAGTTCTAAACAGTATTGGACTATGTTATAAGTAAAACTATCATAATTATCTATCATTAAAATCATTTTAAATTTTTATCCTTAAGTTAGTGTTACATATTATCTGACCCTACGCACCATAAGCACACCTAGGTGTGCTTATGGTGCGTAGGGTCAGTTATTATATCAAAATAAAGCGAGGGAGGTTAAAACCTTTCTCCCTACTTTAAGTTATCTATTTGAAAATCCCAAAAAAATTCTATCCATTCATTTGCTTCTCTAACTTTGTAATCTGGAATAATCAAAGCTTTTTCTTTATAGTAAATTGTTGCAACTTTTAAATCTAAATGAGGAAATTTATTTGACAAAACTTTTTTAATTTCAATCATAGTTTCACCACTATCTATGATATCATCAACAATAACAACTTTTTTAACTTTAGATAGATCAGGAATATTAAATATATCTATTGTATCTAACTTCTTTGTCTCTTCATAATGAATAGAATTAATAGAGTACAAATCTCTTAATTCTAACGCTTCAGCTAAAAAATGACCCAGTGTCATACCCCCTCTAGCAACAGCCAAAATGACATCTGGTTTATACTCCCTAATCTGTTTTGATAAAAAATTTACATCTATTTTAAACTCATCATAACTATAAAATCTCAATTTTTCCCCTTAATGAACAATAAAAACTATAAAACTAATTAAAGCAAGCGAAATAATCCCTAAGTTTATCTCTTCAAACTCCCTTTTTAACAATTTTATAAGTAAATATGCCACAAAACCAAAAGCTAATCCATTTGTAATAGAAAATGTAAGAGGCATCATAATAACTATTAAAAATGTTGCAACATTTGTTGCAATATCTTTAAAATTGATATGAGCTAACTCACTAAACATCAAAATTCCAACCATAACTAATACTGGATAAATAGCATTTTCTGGTATAGCCTGAAAAAGTGGCATCATAAAAAGGGTAAATATAAAAAATAGACCTGTAAATACTGCTGTTAATCCTGTTCTTCCTCCCTCTTCAACACCACTAGCACTCTCAATAAAACTTGTAGTTGTCGAAACTCCCATTAGTGAACCAGCTACAGTTGCAGCTGCATCTGCTTCTAAAGTTTTTTGTAAATCTTTTCCATCCTCTTTAAAAAGACCCGCTCTAAATCCAACACCTGCTAAAGTACCTAGTGAATCAAACATATCAGTTATTAAAAAGGTTATAATTACTGGTAGAAATGCTAAAGAGAGAGCGCTCATTATGTCTAATTTAAAAGCAATAGGAGATATAGAAGATGGTAGGGAAAATATCTCTTTTGGAGCATCTGCGATACCCAATACCCAACCAACAATAGCAGTTAAAACAACTGCCAAAATAAAAGCACCTTTAACTTTCCAAGCATACAAAGCAAAAACAAGTACCAATCCTAAAACACCAAGCAGCACATTTGGATCCTTGAAATTTCCTAAACCAACTAGTACCGCAGGATCAGCTACTACCATTCCCATACTTTTAAGTCCAATAAATGCAATAAATGCTCCTATACCAGCGCTAATTGCTCTTCTTAAATCGTGTGGAACACTCTGCATAATCCAAACTCTAAATTTTGTAAAAGAGAGTACCAAAAATAGTACACCAGATATGAAAACTATACCTAATGCACTCTGCCAAGGAATTTTCATACCAAGTACAAGTCCAAAAGTAAAATAAGCGTTTAAACCCATTCCAACACTCATTGCTATAGGTGTATTTGCCCATAAGCCATTCAAGATCGTTGAAAAAATGGTTATGAGTGCTGTTGCAGTAACCAATGCTCCAAAATCCATACCTGTTTTACTCATAATGATTGCATTTACTGGGACTATATACATCATAGTTAAAAATGTTGTAAATCCTGCAGTAAACTCCGTTTTAAGATTTGTACCGTGTTGTTGTAGTTTAAAAAAATCCAAGATTTCTCCTTTTTATTTGATTGTCATCTTTTTGTTGAGCAAAGCCCAACAAAAATTCACACTCTACTAAAGCACAACCTTGCGGTCGTCTCTATGATTGTCATCTTTTTGTTGAGCAAAGCCCAACAAAAATTCACACTCTACTAAAGCACAACCTTGCGGTCGTCTCTATGATTGTCATCTTTTTGTTGAGCAAAGCCCAACAAAAATTCACACTCTACTAAAGCACAACCTTGCGGTCGTCTCTATGATTGTCATCATAGGTACTGATCTCATTATAGAGACTATCTCTTTGAACTGGAATAAAGCCACTTGTACTAATAAGTTCTAAAAACTCACCAAATTGCATACCATTTGCACTTTTTGCACCAGCAGCTGATTGAATTGACTCCTTTTGAATAGTTCCATCTAAATCATCCGCACCAAACTCTAAGGCAATCAATGCTAAATTTATAGTTGATGTAACCCAGTAAGCTTTTATATGTGGTATATTATCCAATACCAACCTACTAATAGCATATGTTTTTAAAATCTCAACGGAACTTAAAAAATTTTCAACCCTAAGATAGTTATTTTCCCTCTGATATACCAATGGTATAAAAGCATTGAAGCCACCTGTTTTATCTTGTAAGTCTCTTAGTCTTAACATATGATCTATGCGATTTGCTCTTGACTCAATATGACCAAAAAGCATTGTAGAGTTTGAGTATTTGCATTTTTTGTGCCAAAGCTCATGAATCTTTAACCAATCTTTTGAGCTAACCTTACCTTTACAGATATACTCTCTAATTTTTTCATCAAAAATTTCAGCTCCTCCTCCTGGCAATGAATCAACCCCTGCATCCAAAATTTTATCTATAACATCTTCAAAACTAAGATTATACTCCTTAGCTAAAAAATTTATCTCAGCTGCAGTTAAAGCCTTCACATGTAAAGTTGGATAGCTCTTTTTTATCTTTTTAAATACATCTATATACCAATCAAGTCCACATTCAGGATTATGTGCTGATACAATATGAACCTCTTTAGCTCCACTTAAAACTGCCTTTTCTACTTCATCTAAAATCTCTTCATGACTCATTGTATAAGGATTTGGATTCTTTCTATTTGCACTAAAAGCACAAAATTTACACACATCCTTACAAATATTTGTTGGATTTATATGTCTATTTATATTAAAGAAAGCTTTTTTACCATAAAGCTCTTCTCTAATATCATTAGCATACTTTGCTAAAGTAAAAAGATCGAGATTATACAGTTCTAGAGCTTCTTCAAAATTTAATCTAATTTTAGATTTTAGTTTTCTTTCTATATCCATTAAATACTTTCATTTTTTGTGAAGCTAGATTCTACTCTTTCTTCCTTGAAAAAGTACTTACACATAATCTTCAGGTGGAAAGTTTTCAACAACGAAGTCTATATCTTTATCACCCCTACCACTAAGATTTACCAAGATTGATTCATGAGGTTTCTCTTTTGCTAGTTTCATAGCAAATGCTACCGCATGAGCACTCTCTAAAGCTGGAATAATACCTTCATATTTAGATAAATCATAGAAGGCTTGAATTGTTTCTTTATCATTTGCAGTAGCAACTTGTGTTCTATTTTCACAACTCAAATAGGCATGCTCTGGTCCAACTGATGGATAATCCAATCCACTAGCAATAGAATGAACTGGTGCTGGAGAGCCATCTTTATTTTGAAGCATTATGGAGTTGAACCCATGTAAAACTCCCTCTTTTCCGTAAGTTAAACTTGCAGCATGCTCTCCAAGCTTTGTACCAGTTCCTAAAGGCTCTACTGCATAAATTTCACAAGGATCATCTAAAAAAGCACTAAATAACCCCATCGCATTGCTTCCACCTCCAACACACGCTACTAAATTATCTGGTAAGTTACCTGTCATATTTAAAAACTGCTCTCTTGCTTCAAATCCAACAACGCTTTGAAAGTCTCTCACCATTTTTGGGAAAGGGTGTGGACCTACAACTGAGCCAATTGCATAAAAAGAATTTACAGGATCTTTTAGATATGCTTCAAATGCACTATCAACAGCCTCTTTAAGAGTTTTTGCGCCAAATTTAACAGGTACTACCTTTGCTCCTAAGATTTTCATTCTTATAACATTGGGATGCTCTTTTTTTATATCCACCTCTCCCATATGAATTTCACACTCTAACCCAAAGTACGCTGCAGCTGTTGCTAAAGCAACCCCATGTTGTCCCGCACCTGTCTCTGCTATGAGCTTTTTCTTTCCTAAGTACTTTGCTAAAAGAGCCTCACCCATGCAATGGTTAAGTTTGTGAGCACCAGTATGGTTTAAATCCTCTCTTTTTAGATAAATTCTAGCCCCACCAACATACTCACTTAATCTTCTTGCATAATAAACTGGAGTTGGTCTACCTTGATAGTGTTTTCTTATGTCTCTTAACTCCATAATAAAATTATGAGAGTTGCCAATAGTAAGATAAGCCTCTTCTATTTGCTTAAACTGCTCTTCTAGCTGAGGAGGTAAAAAAGCCCCTCCAAACTTACCAAAATAACCTTTTTTGTCAGGAAAAGCTTTCAGATATGGTTTTTGCATATGATTTCCTTTATTTGATTTTAAGAGGCACTTTAGGGCACCTCTTGATGACCTTAACTTTGTTTAACCAAATTATAGGTAAAATTTATTTAAATTTTACATAAGGGCACCTCCAAGAGATGCCCTTAATTCTACTGACCAAAATATTTAAAGGTAAAAAGGATACTCTTATGGTGATGCTATGGACTTGAAATATAAGATAGAAGAGCTTATTAGTAGTGGTGCGGAAGATTTTAAAATTTCTAAACTTATTAAAAAGCATATAAAAAGCTATTTAGACTCATTGGATGAGCTATTTTCTCAAAATCAAGGGAAGGATTTTTTAGTAAAACATACCAAAAGAGTTGATGAATTTTTGATTTTAATCTATAAATATACAATAAGAAAATATTTTGGAGATTATGTACCATTTATAAATCAAATTCCCATCACAGTAGTGGCTATGGGGAGTTTTGGAAGAGAAGAGCTTTGTGTTTATTCTGATATAGATTTAATGATAGTTTACAAAAAAATAGATGGTTACAATACTAAACCCATAATTGAATCTATGTTATATCTTGCGTGGGATAGTGGACTTAAACTTGGTCATAGAGTTCACGAAGTAGGAGATATTTTTGATGCTAGCAAGAGTGATTTGACTATAAAAAATGCAATGCTTGAATCAAGATTTCTGTGTGGTTCAAACTTTTTATGGATGGAAATAGAAAGAGAGCTTTTAAAAGTTGCTAAGTATAATTTAAATGACTATGTAAAAGCTCAAATAAAAGCTAATCATAAAAGAAGGGAAAAATACCCAATGAATATGGAGCCAAATATAAAAAATAGTGTTGGAGGATTAAGAGATGCTCACACTATAAAGTGGCTCTCAAAGGCTATATTAAATATGCCAAAAATTAGAAATATGGTTCCAAAATATATTACAGAAAATGAGTACAAAGAGTTTAGAGCAGATTTAGAGTTTTTGTATAGAGTTAGATCTGCTCTACACCTTAGTGCCAAAAAAAAACAAGATAGATTGATTTTAGAGTATATTCCAGATATATCTAAAAAACTTGGTTTTGTAGATAAAAAATTAAAAAATGCTCAAATTCAACTATGCCAAAAGACTTTTAGTTCAATGCACACCATAGATATAACATCAAATATCTTTTTAAAAAAACTTGTATCTCATTTCTTTTTCGATAGTAAAAACATACCTATACTGAAAAAAAACAGAGTTCAAAAAGGAATTTTTCTATACAATGGATTAGTTGTGGCAAAAAGAGAATTAAACCCTGCGACACTTTTTCAAGTTGTTAAGCAATTACAAAAATTTGATCACAGAGATTTGAAATATGACATAAGCTATATAAATTACATTAAAAAAGCATCTTTTAAAAAACACAACTCCTCTTTACTATATAGAGAGTTTAAAAAAATTTTTCACAACAATTATACTTATGCAACATTGATGGCACTATATGATGCAAAACTTTTAACACAGCTAATAAAACCATTTAGACACATACTTCATTTAGCGCAGTTTGATGGTTATCATAAGTTTCCTGTTGATATACATTCACTTCTTGGGCTAAAAGTTTTAGAAAACATAAAAGAACCTTTTATTCAAGCTCTTTATGATGACTTATGTCCTGATGGAAAGGCACTAATAAAATTGGTAATTTTACTCCATGACATAGGCAAGGGCAGAAGAGGTGATCACTCCTTAATAGGAGCTAAAATTTTTAGAGTATATGCAACAAAACTTGGATTTTCAGATGAAGCGGTAGAAACTGGAAATATACTCATTAAGTATCATACCCTTATGAGTAATATTGCAAATAGAGAAGATATATACTCTGAAGATGTAGTTTTATCTTTTAATGCAAAAATAGAAAATCAAAAAATTTTAAGGCTTCTTTATATATTGACTTACTGTGATATAAATTCGGTTGGAAGTAACACTTATAGTGGCTTTAGTGCAAAGCTACTAAGAGAATTATATAACCTAAGTAGTGAAATGTTTGAAAAAAAGGAGCTGTTGGGAGAAGCAAAAAGAAGATTAAGAAGAGAGAATGCCTTGAAAAGGTTAGATGAATTTATATCTCTTCCAAAAGTTTTACAAAAGAAAATTTTATCTATAAAATCACACTACTTTTTCATAAAATATAAACCTATAGAAATTATCGAAATTGCAAGGATAGCTAAAGATGCAGAACCTTACAAATTTAAAATAAAAAATGACACTCATCTTTGTCTATATATCATTAAATCAATTCCAATTAATATAGGCTATTTATTAGGAAAACTTAATTTTCTTGATCTAATAAATATGGAAATTTTTAAACTTTTTGATGAAAAAAAATATTTTAAAATTGATTTTAATGAAAGAGTAGATAATCAAGATTTACCCTATATTGAAGAACTAATAACAGCAAGTTTTGATATGAGTAAATCTACAACTCTATGCAAACCTATTATAAAAGAGGGTGAAATTTCTATTGATTGCGATCATTCAAAAACATTAGTTAAAATGAGCGTCAATACACCTAATCAAAAAGGTATGATGGCATATATGATGAGTATTTTTGATAAAGAAGGAATTGATGTATCTACTGCAAAGGTTCAAACTATAAAAAACAGAGCGAGAAATATGTTTTTAATTGAAAAAAAAGTAGAATTATGTGACAATGAAAATGGCTTAAAAGAACTATTTATAAGGTAATTGTATGTGTGGAATAGTAGGGTATATTGGAAATAAAGAGAAAAAAGAGTTTTTGCTAAATGGCTTAAAAGAGCTGGAGTATAGAGGGTATGATAGTGCTGGGATTGCTGTTTTAAAAGATGGTAAAATTGACTCCTTTAGAGCATTAGGAAAGCTAGAAAATTTAAAAGAAAAAACAAAGAATTTTTTTAGTGATGGTTTTGGTCTAGGAATTGGACATACTAGATGGGCAACTCATGGAAAACCAACAGAAGCAAATGCTCATCCACATAGTGGGGATTTTTCTTATATAATACATAATGGAATTATAGAGAACTACAAAGAATTAAAAGATAATTTAATTGCTGAAGGGGTACACTTTTTATCTCAGACTGATTCAGAAGTAATCGTTCATCTCTTTGAAAAATTCATCAAAGAGGGATTTAGTTCTAAAGAGGCATTTAAAAAAACAATTAGCCTTCTAAAAGGAGCATTTGCCATACTTTTAATAACAAAAAATGACAAAGAGTCAATATACTTTGCAAAAAATGCAGTTCCTTTGATAATTGGAAAAAGTAAAGATGGTGAAATCTTTTTTAGCTCAAGCGATGCACCACTTATTGGTCATTGTAATGAGGTTATCTACCTAGAAGATAAAAGTTTTGGATGGGCAAATAAAGACAGAATAAAACTCTTTGTAAATAAAGATAAAAAAGAACCTCAATTTGTACCACTCACGATAGATAAAACTTATGCTCAAAAAGATGGGTATAGATTCTTTATGGAAAAAGAGATTTATGAACAAGCCAATGTAGCTGGTGAAACCTTAATGGGTAGAGTTTGTGATAATGAAATAGTTTTGGATGAGCTTAATGAGCTCGATTTGGACAAAATAAATGAGATAAAAATATGTGCATGTGGCACAAGTTATCATGCAGCATTAACCTCGGCTTATTTATTTGAAAGAATTGGAAGAATAAAGTGCAGCGTAGAAATTGCAAGTGAATTCAGATACAAAGAGCCTCTCTTAGATCAAAAAATTCTCTTTATAGTAATAAGTCAAAGTGGCGAGACTGCAGATACGCTTGAAGCTCTTAAAATGGCAAAAAAAGCTGGACTACAAACATTGGCAATTTGCAATGTGGATAACTCCTCTATAGTTAGATTATCTGATGCAACACTCTTAACAAGAGCTGGAATTGAAAAAGGTGTTGCTAGTACAAAAGCATTTGCAACACAAATTTTAACTCTTTGGATGTTAGCACTTTTCATAGGTCAAAAATTTAGAAAAATTTCAAAAGAGACTTTAAACTTAGAAATCAAAGCTCTTCTTCACATACCTACAGTTTTACAGGTAAAAAACTCTCTTCATGAAAAGATAAGAAGACTCTCTAAACGCTATCTACACGGACATGGATTCTTTTTTATTGGTAGAGATATTTTTTATCCATTAGCACTTGAGGGAGCTTTAAAACTAAAAGAGATAAGTTATCTACATGCTGAGGGATATCCTGCTGGTGAAATGAAACATGGACCAATAGCATTAGCAGATAGCAAACTATTTACTATAGCACTGATGCCAAAAAATATACTTTATGAAAAAATAAAAAGTAATGTTGAAGAGCTAAGCGCTAGGGATGCTACAATTTTAGCCATATCCCCTCTAGAATTTGATTTAGCAGATGATTTTATAAAAACTTCAATGCAAGATCACCCAATGAGTGAATTTTTTGAAATGATGATAATAACACAAATTTTAGCTTTGGAAATTTCTATTAGATTAGGAAATGATGTAGATATGCCAAGAAATTTGGCAAAAAGTGTGACAGTTGAGTAAACTTATTTTAGCAGGATTGCTTATATTTATTGGTTGTCAAGACAGAAAAGATAAACCTGTAAAGCCAGTTGAAATAAAAAGTAATCCTAAAAAGGTTGAACTCTCTAAAGATAAAATTTTAGAAAAATTAAAAAAAATTGATAGCATCAAATTTCTTGAAGATTATATAGTAAATGTTATTAATAATGGTATGAACAAACTAAACTATCCATCAAGTCCAATGGATGGTGGTTTTGCTTTAAAAGAGGATGCCAAAGATATAGCTAGGTATGTAGTTACTCTAAGTGGAAAAACAAGTAGTGATGATCAAAAAGCAAAAGCCGCTGCCATTTACTATACAAGTAATTGCGGTGGATGTCATGGAGACGATGGGAAAGGATTAAATGGGACATTTCCAGACTTAACTCTAAAAAGATTGAAAGGTATTGAGCTTATAAAAGAGGAGCTTCAAAGAGATGTCAAAAATTATATGTAAAATTTGCTCACACTATTGTACGCTCAAAGAGGGACAAATAGGTTTTTGTGGTGTAAACAAAAATGTTGATGGCAAATTAGTTTGTTTGGTCTATGGATATCCAAATGCAATTCAAATAGATCCGATAGAAAAAAAGCCCCTTTATAACTTTTTACCACATACAAATACCTTCTCAATTGGTACTGTTGGATGCAATTTTAGATGCCCTTTTTGTCAAAACTATACACTATCTCAAACTTCAAACTATCAAAAAAAGGAGTATTTTGAGCCTGAAAAAATTATCTCTTTAGCACTTTATTACAAATGCAAATCTATCTCTTATACTTACAATGAACCAACTATTTTCTATCCATACATAAAAGATATAGCAAAGCTTGCCCACAAAAAGGGCTTAAAAAATATAATGGTCAGTAATGGTTTTATGAGTAAAGAGGTTACTAAAGAGATACCAAACTATATAGACGCTGTAAATTTAGACATAAAATGCTTCAATAAAGAGTACTACAAAAAAAATCTCAAAGGAGATTTAGACATTATTTTAGAAAATGCAGCAAATCTTAAAAAAAGTGGATTACATCTAGAGATAACAACCTTAGTAATTCCAGATCTAAATGACTCATATGAAGAGATTCAAAATATTGCAAAATTTATAAAGTCAAATCTTGGAACAGATACTCCATGGCACCTTAGTGCATTTCACCCAGACTACAAAATGCTCTCCACTCCAAATACACCAGTAAAAAGCTTAAAAAAAGCATATAAAATAGCCAAAGAGGTAGGTTTAGATAATGTATATCTTGGAAATATTTAGTTAAGATGAAAATATATAGCAATGAGTTAATCTTTATTGAAGTTGAAAAATCTGAAATCCCTTGGCTTAAAATTTTTCCTATAAAAAAATACAAAGAGTTAAGCGATTGTGACGAAGAGACAAAGAAAGAATTACTAAATACTATGTTAATAGTAGAAAAAACTATGCTAGAATACTACAAACCAACAAAGATAAATATCGCAATGTTTGGCAACTACTTACCTCATCTTCACATACATGTGATGGCTAGATTTAAAGAGGATTCATATTTTCCTGAACCCATGTGGGGTAAAAAACAAAGAGAATCTAAGCTGAATTTACCAAACTTTGATGGTTTTTTAGAAAAATTATTGACTAAAATTATACAGTAGGTAAAACACACCCAATTCCCATAGATTCACTTGGAGATATTATGTTTTTATTATAAACTACACCCCCTTTTATGGGATTATTGCTAAAGAGCAAAGGGGCATCTAAATCATAAAATGTCACAATATCAGATTTTGCAATAGCAAGATTTGCAGCAGCACTTACACTAATGCTACCCTCAAGCATACATCCCATCATACACTCAACACCACTCCTTTTGCAAAACTCGATTATCTCCAAGGCCTTAGAGATACCACCACACTTATCTAGCTTTATGTTTATAATATCTGCGGCACCAAGAGCTACAACCTTTTTTGCATCCTCTAGTGAAAAAACAGACTCATCTGCCATTATTTTCACTTTTGAGTTTTTTCTAATATAACTCAATCCTTCAATATCATCTGCTTTTATAGGCTGCTCAAGCAGTTCAACCTTTACACCTTTCATCTTTTTTAGAAAATATAGAGTCTCTTCAACACTCCATCCTTGATTCGCATCTAGTTTTAATTTAGCACTAGGATCTAAAACTCTTTGAATTGCACTAAATCTAAGTAAATCTTCTTCTATATCCCCTCCTAACTTGATTTTAAAAGAGTAAATTTCCTCCCGCTGCAAACCCTCAACCTCCTTAACCATACTCTCTATGCTTCCTAGACTAACAGTAACAGAAGTCTCAATAGTGTTAAAACTTCCACCCAAAAATTTATAAAGTGGTAAATTTTCTCTTTTAGAAGCTATGTCATAAATTGCAATTTCTACAGCTGATTTTGCAGAACTATTTTTATCTATTGAGTTGTGAACAATGTTTAGTATATCTTTAAAGTTATTAAAGTTTTTTTCAAGCAAATTATTTTTTATTACTTTTAATGCATCTAATATTCTCTCTTTTGTATCTCCAGTGATCTCCTTTGTTGGCACACTCTCTCCATATCCAACCAAACCACTGTCTGTTTTTATAATAATAACTATGCTCTCGACAAACTCAACCCTCCTTAATGAGGTTACAAATGGTTTTACAAGTGGAATTTTCATCAATCTTATTTCAAAGGATTCTACTTTCATAACTGCTCACTTTTTAATCTTTTTTCTTAAGAATACTACCAATAATTTATGATAAAATGGCTGAAACTAATAAAAAGGAGGATATTTATGAGAAAATTACTCATAATTACACTGTTATTTTTAACAACTATTATGTATGCTCAACCAAAATATGGTGGAGTTTTGGTTTTTGGAAGAAGTGGTGATTCAGTTTCACTAGACCCAGCACATGCAACCGATGGAGAGAGTTTTTATGGATCTAAACAAGTTTATGACACACTTGTGCAATTTAAACTAGGAACTACCGAAATAGAGCCTGGCTTAGCAGAATCTTGGGAGATTTCAGATGATGGACTAACTTACATTTTTCACTTAAGAAAAAATGTTTTTTTCCAACCAACTAAATTTTATAAGAAAAAAGTACAATTTACAGCAGATGATGTTGTATTTTCACTAAAAAGACAAATGGATAAAAATCACCCATTCAACAAGATTGGTGGCTCATATAAGTACTGGGGTGCTATGAATATGAGTAATATTGTTAAAGATATTGAAAAAGTAGACAATTTTACAGTAAAAATAACCCTACAAAAGAGAGAAGCACCTTTCTTGGCAAATATGGCAATGGATTTTGCCTCAATTTTATCTAAAGAGTATGCATTTGATCTTTTAAAACAGGGTAAAGCTGAACAACTTAGTAGATTTCCTTATGGAACTGGTCCATTTGTATTTCAAAAGTGGATCAAAGATGATAAAATCATCTACAAAGCAAATCCAGAGTATTGGGGTGGAAAGCCGTACATAAAAAAACTAATCCTAAAAGTCATACCAAACTCTTCAGTTAGGGCTGCTGAGCTAAAAGTTGGCTCTATTCATGTAATGGATTTTCCAAATCCTGAAGAGGTAGCAACTCTAAAAGCTGATCCAAACATAAAAATAATCACTCAAGAGGGGCTAAATGTAGCTTACCTAGCTCTCAATATGGAAAAAGTTAAAGCTTTTAAAGATGTCAGAGTTAGAAGAGCTATAAACCATGCCATAAATAAAGAGGCAATTGTTAAAGCAATTTATGCCGGATTTGGAAGACCTGCTTATGCTCCAATTCCTCCAACTATGTGGAGTTATAATCCTGACATTGTAAAGTACAAGTATAATCCTGCAAAAGCTAAAGAGCTTTTAAAAGAGGCAGGATATGAAAACTTAGAGTTTGACCTCTGGGCTATGCCAGTTGTTCGACCATACATGCCAAATGCGAGAAAGGTAGCTGAGGCTATGCAAGCTGATTTAGCAAAAATTGGAGTAAAAACAAAAATTGTAAGCTATGACTGGGGAACTTACCTTGATAAAGGAAGAAAACTAGAGCATGATGCTATGATTTTAGGATGGACTGGAGATAATGGAGATCCAGATAACTTTTTAAGTGTTCTTCTAAGTGCTCATGCTGCAAAAATTCCTGTATCTAATAGAGCAGCTTGGAAAAATGAAGAGTTTACAAAACTAGTTGATCAAGCAAAAGTTGAAACTGATATTGCAAAGAGGACTGAACTTTATAAAAAAGCACAAGAGATTTTTGCAAAAGAAGTTCCATGGGTTACTATAGCAAACTCTGTAGTTGTAGAAGCTGTTAGAAAAAATGTTATGGGATTCAAACTTGATCCAATGGGAAAAAGAAGATTTGATAAAGTTTGGTTTGACAAATAGTTAGACCTTTTTACTACTTGTAAAGTTCTTATCTTTACAAGTAGTTTTTATAGTGCTTATCAAGGTAGGCAATATAAACCCAAATTATGCAATTGGATTCACTAAATTAGTACTTATCACCTAGTTTAGCAAATCCAATTGCATAATTTGGGACGAAAAATTTAGGAGAAATTTTGTTATCGTATCTTATTAGAAGACTATTTTGGACAATTCCAACTCTATTTGGAGTTACACTGATGGTATTTGCAATGGTGCATTTAGCTCCAGGGGATCCTGCAGTTGCTATGCTTGGTGAGAAAGCAAACCCTCAGTCTGTAAAAGAGCTAAGAGAGCAGATGGGTTTAGATAAACCTCTTACTACTCAATATTTTATCTATATATCCAATATATTAAAGGGTGATTTTGGACGCTCTGCAAATAGTTATGAACCTGTACTAAATGAGTTCTTAGATAGATTTCCAGCAACAGTAGAGCTTGCTTCTACCGCAATGATTTTAGCTATTATATTTGGTGTAATTGCAGGAATAATCTCGGCGGTTAAAAGATACTCTGTATTTGATTATGCAAGTATGTTTGGAGCTTTGGCTGGAGTCTCTATGCCTGTTTTTTGGCTTGGTTTAATTTTAATCTACTACTTTAGTGTTAAACTTGGAGTATTGCCCGTATCTGGTCGGCTAGGGTATGAGTTTGATATAGAGCATATTACTGGATTTTATCTTATAGATTCACTTCTAGTAAAAGATTATGAAGCTTTTTGGGATGCTCTAAAACACTTAATCCTTCCGGCTATTGCTCTTGGTACGATTCCTATGGCAATTATCGCTAGGATGACAAGAAGCTCCATGATTGAAGTCATGAAAGAGGAGTATATAAAAACTGCTAGAGCCAAAGGTTGCTCTAACTTTAGAGTTATAGTAGTTCATGCTTTAAGAAATGCTCTTATGCCTGTTGTGACTATCATAGGATTAATGTTTGGTAGCCTCTTTGCTGGTTCTATTTTAACTGAAACTACATTTTCTTGGCCTGGAATTGGTAAGTGGTTAGTTAATGCAGTTTATCAAAGAGATTTTCCTATCATTCAATCAGCAACTCTTATAATTGCTACTATATTTATAGCGATTAATCTTATAGTTGATCTTTTGTATGCAGTTATAAATCCTAAAGTAAGGCTAAGTTAATGCAAGAGTTTATAAAGCAGTATAAAAAAAACAAATCAGCAGTTGTTGGTTTTTTTATAGTTGTTATTTTGGTATCTATGGCTATTTTTGCTCCTTGGATAGCTCCACATGCACCATATGATCAAAACTTAGCAGATAGATTGATTCCTCCTATGTGGGAAGCTGGAGGTAAAGCTTCGTACATTTTAGGAACAGATGATTTTGGAAGAGATCTCTTTTCAAGAATAGTCTATGGTGCTAGAATCTCTTTGATGGTTGGAGCAGTCTCTGTTGGTATGTCGCTTACTTTTGGGCTAGTTATGGGACTAATGGCTGGTTTTTTTGGGGGAAAGATTGATCTTTTTATAATGAGAATAGTTGATATAATGCTATCAATTCCGGCGATTTTACTTGCTATTGTAGTTGTCTCCATATTAGGTCCAAGTCTAATCAATGCTATGATTGCTATAGGAATTGTAGGTATTCCTACTTATGCAAGAATTGTTAGAGCCTCTGTTATGGCAGAGAAAGAGAAGGAGTATGTTATAGCTAGTAGGGTTAATGGCTCTGGAAACTTAAGACTAATGTTTAAAGTAATTCTACCAAATGCTGCTACACCAATCATAGTGCAATCAACTATGGGGTTTGCTTCTGCTGTTTTAGAAGCTGCCGGCCTTAGCTTCTTAGGGCTTGGAGCCCAACCTCCTACACCAGAGTGGGGAGCAATGCTTAGTGATTCATTGCAATTCATAACAACTGCTCCTTGGATGATTTTTTATCCTGGTTTAGCAATTTTCTTTACAGTTTTGGGCTTTAACTTAGTGGGTGATGGGCTTATGGATGTACTTGATCCAAAGCTAAAGGATAAATAATGAACTTAGTTGAAGTAAAAAATTTAAAAACATATTTTTACTCTGATGAGGGAGTAAATAGAGCAGTTGATGATGTCTCTTTCGAAATTCCAGAGGGAAAAACTGTCTGCATAGTTGGGGAGAGTGGTAGTGGAAAGAGCATTACATCACTATCTATTATGCAATTGATTGATAAACCTGGTAAGATTGTAGAAGGGGAGATAATATTTGACGGAGTTGATCTTTTAAAGCAGGATGAAAACTATATAAGAGGCATAAGAGGCTCTAAAATCTCAATGATTTTTCAAGAGCCGATGACTTCACTCAACCCATCCTATACAGTTGGATTTCAAATTGATGAAGTTTTAAAACTTCACCATAAAGAGCTAGATAAAAAAGGACGATATGAAAGAGCCATAGAAGCTTTAGAATTGGTTGGTATGCCTTACCCTGAAGAGAAGTACAACGAATACCCATTTAAGCTAAGTGGTGGTCAAAGACAAAGGGTTATGATAGCCATGGCAATGGCATGCGAGCCAAAACTTCTGATTGCAGATGAGCCAACTACTGCACTAGATGTAACAATTCAAGCACAAGTACTAGATCTTATGAATAAGCTTCAAGATAAAAAGGGAACTTCAATACTTTTTATTACTCATGACTTAGGAGTTGTGGCTCAAATGGCTGATGAAGTTGTTGTTATGTATAGAGGCCACATTGTAGAAAAAGCGAGTGCAAAAGAGTTGTTTGAAGATCCTAGACACCCATACACTAAAGCCCTATTAAATTCCATACCAGTTCCTGGAAAACATAAAAGAAAGTCAAGACTAGATACTGTAGATGAAAATATAGACTATCTACAATTTCCAAAGGAAATTAGATGAGTAAAATACTTTTTGATGTAAAAAATTTAACAAAACACTATGAGATAAAAAGAGGGTTACTTGCAAAACCAAAAATTATAAAAGCGGTAAATGGCATAGACTTCAATGTTAAAAAAGGGGAAATCTTAAGCATAGTTGGCGAGAGTGGGTGTGGTAAAAGTACAACTGCTAAACTACTAATGACTATAGAAAAACCAACTAGTGGTGAGATTATGTTTGAGGGTGAAGATATAACAAAATTTTCAGAAAATGAGTTAAAAAAATATAGAAAAAAAGTTCAAATTATCTTTCAAGACCCCTACTCTTCGTTAAATCCTAGATGGAAAGTTGGACGAATTATCGCTGAACCTTTATTGTTAAATAGTGACTTACAAAAAGAGGAGATAAAGGAAAAAACTTTAGCAATTATGAAAAAGGTTGGTCTAAAAGAGGAGTGGTACGAGAGATACCCTCACCAGTTTTCTGGCGGGCAAAGACAGAGAATTGGCATAGCAAGAGCTCTTATAATCAATCCCGAAGTAATAATCTGCGATGAACCTGTAAGCGCTCTTGATGTCTCAATACAGGCTCAAGTTTTAAATCTACTTTTAGATTTACAGGAGGAATTTAACTTAACTTATGTCTTTATATCCCACGATTTAAGTGTAGTTGAACACATAAGCGATAGAATCTTGGTGATGTATTTTGGAGATATTGTAGAGAGTGGAGATGTAGATGAGATTTTCTCAAATCCTAAACACGAGTACACAAAAACTCTACTTGGTGCTATACCAAAAATCGAAGTTTAACCAAAAGGCTAGGTGATAAGTGCTAATTTGATGAGTTCTATTGCATTATTTGGGTTTAAGCAATTTATGAGTAGTATATGGCACATTAAAAACAAGGAGTGTGTATGGAAGTAAATATAATTTATTGCAACCAGTGAGCATATAGACCAAGAGCTTCGCGTGTCGGAGATGAGATTTTATCGGTCTATCCAGATGCAAATTTAGTTGGAGTACCAAGTTTTGGTGGAGTTTTTGATATAGAAGTTAATGGAAAAGTTATCTTTTCAAAAGAGAAAGAGGGAAGATTTCCAATTGATGGTGAAATTATAAAGAGAATTAAAGAGTTAGAGTTTAGCTAGGGGTATAATGAAAAAAAGTACAACTGAGCACAGAAGAGTTTGAAGGGTGATAATAGAAGCCATAAGCTTAGTATCTCCTCTAAGCTCTCTAGCAAGTATATAGCTGCTAACTGCAGTTGGCATTGAGCCAAAGATTATCAATATAGATAAAGACTCCCTACTTAAACCAAAAAGATATGCAAAGTAGTATATAATCAGCGAGAGAAGTATTAGCTTTGCAAAAACTGCTATAAATAGCTCTGTCTTTGCATACCTAATATACCTGAATTCAAAGCCAAAACCAACCGAGAGAAGTCCCATAGGAAGTGCTGCATTACTCAAAATAGATAAAGAGTTTAACATTATCATTGGCATATGTATTTCACTAAAATTTATAGCCAAACCTACTAAACAAGCAATAATAAGTGGATTTTTTAATATAGAAACTAAAAAATTTTTGAGTGAAAAGTTTTTATCTCTTAGGTATATTGCAAATGTTGAAATGCTTAAAATATTTATAAATGGAATAACAAATGCCATTAAAATAGAGACAATGACTAAACCTTTATCTCCATATAGTACATCAATAAATGCTAAAAAAACATATACATTAAATCTTATAGCTCCTTGAACAATTGAGGTAAGGGATTCACCCTTAAACTTTGTAAAATAGTTTAGTATTAACAATATGAGAAAAAGCAAAAATATACTTAAGACAGCAACATAAATTATCTCTTTGGTTCCACTTAAATCCACTTTTGCAACCGAAAGCTTATATATCAAAAGCGAGGGCATAAGCACATAATAAGTAAGTCTATCCACCATTGGCCAAAAACTTGATGATGGGAAAGAGACTCTTTTAAAAAAATACCCCAGTAAAATAAGAAAAAATACTGGGGTAAGTGTGTTGATAACTTGTATCATTTAATTTCCAGCCACTCCTTATACTCTTCATAATTTCCTTTAAAATCAACTACACTTCCATCACTTTTTAGCTCTATTATCCTATTGGCAAATGCATCTATGAGTTCTCTATCGTGTGTAACACAGATAACACATCCACTAAACTTAAAAAGCCCCTCGCCAAGAGCTATAATGGCTTCTAGGTCTAGGTGATTATCTGGTTCATCTAAGGCTAAAAAGTTACCCCTTTGGAGCATCATTTTTGAGAGCATTATTCTATGTTTTTCTCCACCACTTAAATCTTTTGCCTTTTTCTTCTGCTCCTCGCCTGAAAAGAGCATTCTTCCTAAGCACTTTCTTATCTCATCTAAATCATTTTTATCATCATAAGCCTGAAGCCACTCAAATAACTCGACTTCCTCATCTATAATCTCTGTTGTATTTTGTGGAAAATAGCTAGGCTCAATCGTAGCTCCCCACTTTACCTCGCCACTATCTGCTTTTAATTCACCCATGGCTATATTTAAAATGGTACTCTTTCCAATACCATTAGGTCCAATCAAGGCTATCTTGTCGCCCTTTTCCACTTTTAAGTTAAAGTTTTTTAAAACCTCTTTATCGCCATAAGATTTAGAAATATCTACCAACTCTAAAACCTCATTGCCAATCTCTCTTTTAGATTTAAAGACAATGCTTGGCTCTCTTCTAGTTGAGCTTTGTAAGTCCTCTATGTTTAGCTTTTCAAGTCTCTTTTGTCTTGATGTTGCTTGTTTGGCTTTTGAAGCATTTGCACTAAATCTTCTAACAAAGGCTTCAAGCTCCTCTTTCTCTTTAAGTTTTTTGGCTTGTTCTAACTCTTTTTGCTTAGTTATGAGATTTGCCGCAATGTACCAATCATCATAATTTCCACTAAACTCTCTAATTTTTTTATAATCCACATCAAGGATATTTGTGCAAACTGCATTTAAAAAGTGTCTATCATGGGAAATTACAACCATAGTCCCCTCATGCCTTTTTAACTGCTCCTCTAGCCAAGCAATTGCTTCTAAATCAAGATTATTTGTAGGCTCATCTAAAAACAAAACATCGGGCTTTGGGTACAATACTTGAGCAAGTAAAATCTTGAATTTCTCAGCACTTGTTAGTGAGCTCATAAGATTGTTGTGAGTCTCTATAGGAAATCCTAAAGCACATAGGATTTTTTCTATATTTACATCGACTTCATAAGTCGGGTCCTCCTCGGCACAAATCATCTCAAGCTCACTTAGTCTTTCGTTTACCTTTTCATTTTCAAAGTCTCCATTCATATAGAGCTCTTCTTTCTCTTTTATAGCATTATATAGTCTTTTATTGCCTATCATAACTGCATCTTTTAGAGTAAAATCCTCATAGGCATACTGATCTTGGCTCAAAACCCCAACTTTTAAGCCATTTTGTATTGAGACATTTCCGCTAGTTGGTTCAATCTCGCCACTTAAAATCTTTAAAAATGTACTCTTTCCTGCACCATTTGCACCAATCAAACCATATCTTTTACCAGCATCAAGCTTGAGATTTATATCTTCAAAAAGAACTTTTGAAGAGAATCTCATTGTCAAACTATTTACTTCTACCATAATATATCTCTACCTAATCTATTTTTCCGTGATTATAGCATAAGGGCGCCTTTAAAAAATTAAAAATTTTAGATATAATCCCAATAATGAAGACCTTTTTACCAAACTTAAACCAATACAATTTTTTTGTAATAGTACTGCTAGTTATAGCATTTCTTTTATCTTCACTTGATTTTGTATCAGAGGCTACTCTTTTAAAACTTAAAGATGTTTTTATTGGCATAAATATACTAGCATTTGCTTTTGCTATCTTCTTTTCTAGAAGTAAACCATTTGTTCTTCTTTTTATACCATTACTTTTTAATTTTTATATGTTTTATCCCAACATAATTGGATTAGATGGGGGCAAATACTCCTTTTGGTACATTTATCCAATATCTACTGCAATTAGTTTTTTATTTATTGGACTCCTAGAAGAAAGAGGTATAAATTCAGTATATGGTTATCTAAAAATATTAATTATTGCTGCACTGCTACTGACAACTTACTATTTTTTATATAATTTTTCACTTGATTTAAGAATAACTCTAGATAATAAAATTTTTCCCTTTAAACTTCCTAGTTTTATTAAAACCAATCAGTTTACTCTTTTTTTATCGATTATGTCAATCACTTTTAATTTTATTATACTTCATTTTAGAAAAAAACTTTTCTCAGATAGAGCGATTTTGTGGGTTTTAATTTCACTTTTAATTCCCGCTATATTTTTTCAAACAAAAGCCTCGTTTATATTTTTTAGTGCTTGTGGATCAATACTCTTTATAATTGCTTTTTTAAAAGATGCTTATACGATGGCTTATATAGATACATTAACACAAATTCCAGCAAGAAGAGCGTTAGAAGAAGAATTTTTAAAACTTGGCTCGAACTATACATTAGCTATGGTAGATATAGATCACTTCAAAAAATTCAATGATACATATGGTCATGATATAGGTGATGAAGTTTTAAAATTAGTTGCAGTGGAATTAAAAAATATAAAAGGTGGAGGAAAGGCTTTTAGATATGGTGGCGAAGAATTTACCATACTATTTCCAAATAAGGATATAAAATATACACTACCATACTTAGAAGATGTTAGAAAATCCATACAAAATCGAGATTTCAAAATTAGAGACAAGGATAGACCCAAAAAGAGACCTAAAAGTACAAAGCAAAATTCAAAATCTACACAATCTTTACATGTAACAGTCAGTATGGGTGTTGCATCATCTCCAAAAGATGGAAAAAATTCACACTCCATACTAAAAAAGGCAGATATTGCACTCTATAAAGCGAAAAATGAGGGAAGAAACTGTATAATAACGACAAATTAGTTCAAAAGGATTGTAGGATGAAACCTATGAAGTGTAGTGAAAAAGAGTGTAAAAATAGACTAGCAAATATGGAAAATATGAGCTTAAATGAACTTGAAAAATATGTTGTAGGGTGTAGTACTTGTGGTGGATGGATTTTTAAAGTTCAAGAACAAGCAAACAAAACATATGGAGCTATTTCACTAAAATATGCTGAAGAGTACATGAAAAAAGTTTCTAAATTATGAAAATATTTTAATCGTATGGGTGACGAATTTTATATACTCACCCATACATAGTAATGTTTAATGTAGTTGACTGTTTAGTTTTACCTCTCGCTTACTTCTTAGTGCCAAAATCATACCATTTGTACTGTCTTGTCTAAAATGAATTCCATTTAGTCCTGCTAACTCTAATCCCTTGAAAAATTGAATCTCTCCACTCTCTTTTGCATCAAAGTTAGGATTTGCATCTTTAATCTTTTTCAACTCCTCAGGTTTAATTGCTACTTTAGTTCCTTCAAGTATGGCAATTCCAGCATCTACGATGCATCCATCTCCAAGAGGTATGCCAGTAACTGAGTTTGCTCCTAGAAGTGTATTTTTGCCAATACTAACAGGATTTCCATCAGTCCCACTAAGAACTCCTAGTATGCTAGCACCTCCACCAACATCACTTCCAGCTCCAACGATTGCTGAAGAACTAATTCTTCCTTCAACCATAACAGGACCAGTTGTTCCTGCATTGAAGTTTATGTAACTAGCCCCAGGCATCACCGTAGTTCCAGCACTAAGCCTTGCACCCATTCTAACTTTTGAGCTATCTAAGATTCTTGTATTGTCTTCAGGAATAATATGGGCTAAAAATCTAGGAAATTTATCTACCGACTCTATATTTGGATAACTTCCCTCTAGTTTTAACTCTATCTCATTTGCTCTTAACCAATCAAGCTCTATTGGAACACCTCCACTCCAAGCAACATTCTCCAAAATTCCAAAAGCTCCATCTAAATTTAAGCTTCTTAAATCTGCTTTTCTCAAAGATAGTGCATATAGTTTTAGATAGACTACTTCCACACTTTTAGGAGCCTCATCTTCAAATATAAATACAACCCTGTAATCATCTCCCAAATCATCTATTTCGCTCATCCAATGAAGAGTCTTAATTACCTGAACATTTTTATGATCTTCGCCTTCTGCTTCACCTAGATATGGATAAAATGCTTTAAAAGCCTTCTTAATAAACTTTTTCTTAATTTCACAAACAAATTCACTTTCATTAAAATCGATCTCAACTCCACTATCTAAAAGTGCGGCTATAAAAACTGCAGCACTTCCATAGTTCTCTTTCCAATTTACAATAGGAAATGTTGCTTGTAAAATCTTTTCATTATTTAACTGTCCTCTATCTACTCTAGCTATTCCAAAGCCTATTGGTTTTCTATACCCTTTGAGTGATTCAGTTTTTTCAACCAATGTTTTAAACTCTTTTATGTCTTTAATCTTTTTCATTTATGTCCCTAAGAAATTTTTGTAGTATGTTATCAAATTTAAACAAATAAGAAGATAAAACCAATGATTATCACCGCGTCATTTATGCGGTGATATAAATATTCTCTACACCGTAGAGCTAATTAACACCCACAACCACCTTGAGAGTTAGTTGAGCATGCACTTACCCCTGCTGGAGTTGTTGGCTGGATTGCTTCGTTTGAAGCACCACCCTCTTCATTAACTTTTATAATTTCATCCCAAAGCTTTGAAGCTGCTTCTTGGTACCTTTTTGCTGTTACACTCTCTGGCTTAAAGAAAACTATAGGTTTTCCAGCATCTCCACCCTCTCTAACAGCTGGCTCAATTGGAATCTCTCCTATGACTTGAGTATTAAATTTTTTAGCAAGTGGCTTAGTAGTGCCCTTTCCAAATATATCATATTCATTTGAGCATCCAGGACATATAAATCCACTCATATTTTCCATAATACCTGCTATTGGTATGTGTAGCTTTTGAAACATATCTAAACTTCTCTCAGTATCATCAAGTGCTACTTGCTGAGGAGTCGTAACACAGATCCCTGCAGTAACTGGCACACTTTGAGCTAAAGTTAGCTGAGCATCTCCAGTTCCAGGAGGCATATCTATAAAGAGCACATCCAAGTCACTCCACAATATATCAGCCAAAAGCTGCTCGATTGCCTTCATAATCATAGCCCCTCTCCAAATTAGAGATTGACCCTGTTCCATTAAACTACCCATGCTCATCATTTCAACACCATGAACTAAAATAGGCTTTACCTTTTGACCTACTATCTCGGGAGCTTTATCTACAACCCCTAACATCCTAGGGACATTTGGTCCATATATGTCCGCATCCAAAAGACCTACTTTTTTGCCTTGAGAAGCTAAAGCTATGGCTAGGTTCACAGTAGTTGTAGTTTTTCCTACACCACCCTTTCCACTACTAACCATAACAAAATTTTTTATATGCGGAGCTATATTCTTTCCGCTTTGAGAGTTACTCATCTGTTTTGGTGGTTTTGGCTGCTTAATTACAACTTCAACTCTTTGTGCACCCCCACCACTTACAACTTTTGTAATATTTTCTTTCAACTCATTTGCTATATCCTCACTTGCAGAGGGGATATCTAGCTCAACAAAAACATTTTCATCACTAACTTCTACATTTTTAACAAATCCAAAAGTAACTATATCCTTTTCAAAACCAGGATATTTAACACCATTTAGTGCTCCTAATACACTATCTTTATTTAGCATTTTGTTGACTCCTTTAATTTAAACAAAATTCTTTATTATAACAGATGGAATTTATCACAAAAAAGATAAAAAAAAGCTTTTATAATGTATAATATCGTAACACTTCAGAAAAAAGGACAAAATTTGCCCGATTTATCACTTATTATGTTGGGTGCAGGTTCATCTAGTAGATTTAAGATGAGTGTTAAAAAGCAATGGCTAAGAATTCAAACTACTCCTCTATGGCTTTATGTGACTAAGAGTTTATCAGAAAATTATAATTTTAAAAAAGTTGTAATAGTCTCTTCAAAAGATGAAATAGAGTATATGAAACTGCACACAGATGAGTATGAATTTATAAAAGGGGGTCATAGCAGACAAGAGTCATTAAAAAATGCTCTTTTGAAAATAGAGTCAGAATATGTACTTGTTAGTGATATAGCAAGAGTTGACATTCCAAAAGACATGCTAGATAGAATAATCAAAGCCAAAGGTGATGCAGATATAGTTGTACCTTATTTGAGTGTACACGATACAACAGTATATGAAAATGAAACACTAGATAGAGAAAAAATAAAGCTAATACAAACACCTCAACTTTCAAAAACCAAAGTACTAAAAAAAGCACTAAATCAAACAAAAATTTTTACAGATGATAGTAGTGCCATAAAGAGTATTGATGGAAGCATCAAATATATAAAAGGAGATAAAAGAGCCAACAAGCTAACGACTTTAGAAGATTTAGAACTTTTATATACTTTTGAAGCTCCTGTATCGGATAGTTTTGTAGGTTTTGGATTTGATGTGCACCCATTTTGTAAAGATAAAGATATGTTTTTAGCAGGAGTAAAGATAGAGGATAATAGAGGATTTAAAGCTCACTCTGACGGGGATGTAGCCATACATGCACTAATAGATGCTATTTTGGGAGGAATAGGTGCCGGAGACATTGGAGAGCTATTCCCTGATAGTGATGAAAGATTTAAAAATATTGACTCTAAAAAACTATTAAAAGAGGTGGTAGAATTTACTAAAAAAGTTGGATATGAAATTATGAATTGTGATTTAACAATTTTAGCCCAATCACCAAAACTCTCTCCATATAAGAGTAAAATGAGATTTAAATTGGCATCACTACTCGAAATTGAACCCATAAAGGTTAACATAAAAGCAACAACAACAGAAAAATTAGGCTTTATTGGAAGAGAAGAGGGAGTTGGGGTTAATGCTATAGTAACATTAAAATATATTAATTGGAAAAAAATTTAGGGCATTTGTTTCAATAAAAAGGAGAGTTTGAAATGAAGATTTTAATAGTGGAAAATGAGATATACCTAGCACAGAGTATATCTTCAAAATTAACAGAAATTGGGTATACCTGTAAAATTGCGGCCTCAGTAAAAGATGCCATACGAGATGAAAGATATGATGCTGTGTTGCTATCGACAAATATTTCTGGACAAAATTTTTACCCAGTAATTGAAAAGTACAAATCATCTATAATTATTTTAATGATTTCATACATTAGCAATGATACAGTATCGAACCCTATAAAAGCTGGTGCAAATGACTATATTCAAAAACCATTTATGATAGAGGAGCTCATAAGAAAACTTCAACATTTAAAAGAGTTTAATGCTCTAAAAAGAGAAAACAAAACATATAAAGATTATGTAGAGAATCTTTTTGAAAGTAGTGATTTGCAACCCATAAGTTTGAAAACTAAACTACCTGTGCTTTTAAAAACAAATTTTCAAAAGCATGCTGATGCGATAATGTTTCACTACTCAGTTCAAATTAACCAACCTTTTACATTTATTTCACTCTCTAATGAAAATGCAATTGAAAAAATCATTAAAACACCTGAAGAAGAACTAATGTATTTGATAAATTTACAAAATATCAAAAAGAGTGAGAAAACTAAAATTTTAAATCTACTTGTAGATAGAAGAGCCATTATATCCACAACAGATATAAATGAAGAACAAGACATTGTAGATGAAATTGAAATTTCTACACAAAATAAAGTTTTTGATAGAGGAGATATACTTAGCATTGATGATTATGTAAAGTACATAATCTCAAATTTTCAAAATAAGTTTCCAGATACAGAGCTATCCAAAAAACTAGGAATCTCAAGAAAAAGTTTATGGGAAAAAAGGAAAAAGTATGGAATTACAAAAAAGAAACACTAATAGAAAAATTTTTATTGATAAGCAAGCACTCGCAACCCTTGCTTTGGCAAAAGAGGGTATTTTATCACCTGTTACTGGACTTATGGGAAAAGAAGAGGCAATGGAGGTAGATAAAACAGGTTACTATAAAGGAGTTCCATTTCCTTTTCCATTTATAATTGCACCATTTGGTAAAAAAAATGAGAGAGTTTTAACAACAACTAAAAAAGGGGAGGTGCTAGATTTTGTTGTTGATGGAAAAGTTAAGGGAACTATAGTTGTTGAAGAAGTGTTCAAAATTGATAAAAAAAGAAGAATAGAGCAAATTTTTGGTCTTTATGATACTTCAAATCCTGAAATTCAACTATTTTTAAAAAGATTGGGAGATTATGCTTTAAGTGGAGAGTATGAATTAGATTTTGATGACATAAAAAATACAAAAAAAATCATAAAAAAAGCCAAAAAGAAGATCAATGCTAAAAAGATAGCTTCGGTAATGATGAGTGCAAAACCATTTCATAGAG
Source organism: Sulfurospirillum sp. (assembly GCA_026988125.1). Lineage (GTDB taxonomy): Bacteria > Campylobacterota > Campylobacteria > Campylobacterales > Sulfurospirillaceae > Sulfurospirillum_A. Next base: position 5,670 of record JALSLU010000147.1, on the reverse strand, counting down.
CACATGAGAGAATCATAAGGGTTACCCTTGAAAAGACTGATCTACTTGTCGTGTTTTTGCTAAAACCATACAATGAGGATATAATCTCGTATGAACTTCGTTTAAAAACTTTACAATATTTTGCAGATAACTACCTTCCAAAAAATAAAGTTGTCATCGTACCTTTTGAAAATACCTACATATTTGCAGGATATAACAATGCTGTTCTAGATAGTATATGTGCATACAATTTTGGTTGTAATAAACTAGTACTAAGTCAAAATCATAGTGGCATTGGAATGTATTTTGATAAAAATGAAATGAAGTCTATCTTAGATAAATATAAAACTTTAAACATAGAAGTTGAAATAATTTCAGAGTTTGTTTACTGTAATGAATGTAGAACTTTAGTAAGCACAAATACATGTCCACACGGTCAACATCACCACATAAAATATAACTCCCTAGCACTTATGGAGATTTTAAAAGCGGGCATACTACCACCAGCTGTTTTAGTTAGAAAAGATATATCTGCAATACTTCTTAGTGAAATGTTCCCAAATAGGTTTAAAAATATTCAAATGATATACGATAATATCTTTCCAAATTTGGGACTTTTAGAGAGTCATAATGAGAAGGATTTTTACATTGAGCTTATGAATCTGCACCAAACAATGTCACTAACTTAGGAGCTCTGATGAGAAAAATATTTTTAACATTTTTTTATACAGGCTTATCTCCAAAAGCACCTGGAACTGTTGGAAGTTTTGCCGCACTTTTGCTAGCCTTAGTAATTTTAAATTATTTTCCAATAGATACTCTATTCCTACTAACCATACTCATAAGCGTTGTAGCGATAAAAGAGATTAATAGGTATGAAAAAGATACCAACACTCATGATGATAAAAGCATAGTCATAGATGAAGTAGTTGGTCAATGGTTAGCACTCTGTATTGCTTCAGCAAACCCTTTTCAAATTATATTAAGTTTTATCTACTTTAGAGCATTTGACATATATAAACCATCAATAATTGGCAGGGTGGATAGAGATGTAAAAGGAGGACTTGGAGTTGTTGGAGATGACTTGCTTGCTGGTATGTTTGCAGGGATATGTAGTGCTGGATCTTGGAAAATTTATATTGAGTTTATTGTTCCACTAATAATTTAAAAACACCTCTTTTATAAGAGGTTGCAAAGTCTAAAAATTTAGATTTTTCAACTTCACTCAACCTTAAACTCCACTCTACCCCATCGGCTAGATACTCTTTTTTTATAATTTCCAAACCCTCTTTCTTTATAAAATGCTCAAATCTGTCGCATATGCTATAAATTGTAAAAAAATCAAGTTTCTCCTTTTTTACATACTCAACCAACTTAGCATTGGCTATAACCTCTTTAGCACTGCTTCCATAGGCTCTAACCAACCCACCAGTTCCCAACTTAATTCCACCAAAATATCTAACAACAAGCAATCCACACTCTATAAGTTCAAAACCTCTCATAACATTTAAAATAGGAGGTCCTGATGTTCCTTTTGGTTCCCCATCATCACTACAATTTTCCACTACTTGATTGTACTCATTTAAGTATCTTTTAGCCCACACAATGTGGTTAGCTTTTGGATGAATCTTTTTTAACTCTATGTATAAAGATTCAAAATTACAAATAGTTACTAAATGTGATATAAAAGTAGATTTTTTTACCTCAATTTCAATTTCATACTGCTCTTTTATTGTAAACATAACACTCCCTATAGTATAATCACGACAAAAAGGATACAACCTAGATGGAAAATAAAAACTCATCAAATATAGTAGATACCATCATTGACTTCGCCATTATAGTTGCAATTAGTTTTGTAATTTTTTCTCTAACTTTTTATCTTGGTGCCCCCTTATGGCTAAGTTTGATCATAGTTGCTTGCTGGGGAGCTTATACAGGATACAAACCAAAATTAGTTAGAAAAATTTTTCCATTTCTATATAAAGATGAGAGCTAAGATAGCTCCTTAGCTCTCTTATAAGAAGACTCCATAGCCTTCATAAAGGCATCTCTAATTCCACTCTCTTCTAGCTTGCTGATTCCTGCAATAGTTGTTCCTTTTGGGGAGGTTACTTTATCTTTCAAAAGTGCCGGATGCTCATCTTGTAAAACCGCTCCAACTCCCTCAAAAAGCTGAGCAATATACTCATAGGTTATATCTCTCTTTAAACCTAAATTAACAGCACCATCACTAAGCGACTCTGCAACCAAAGCAAGCCAAGCAGGAGCAGAACCTGCAAGCCCTGTAGCAATGTCTAGCTCATCCTCGCTATCTAACCAAAAGCACTTTCCAATTGAGCTTAAAATCTCTATAGCTTCATCTTTCAAACCTTCATCACCACAAAGAGATGTGGCAGATTTACAAACGAGTGCTGCCATATTTGGCATAGCTCTTACATACATTTGAGAATCAATCTTCTCTTTTAATTTCTCTAATTTAACTCCCGCTAAGATCGAAATAACACCTTTTGCCTTACCTTCAACTTTTAAACTATCTAGTGACTGTGGTTTTATAGCTAAGATTACTATAAAACCATCTAGATTTGGCACCTTCTCTAGAACTTTAACATCAGCAAAAAGCCTCTTTAGCTCCTTAGCCCTTTCATCGAATCTCTCAACAACTGTTAAGTCGTGGTGTTTGAGCCCCTCTATCATGGCTCCACCCATATTGCCTGCACCTATTAGTAAAAGTTTCATAATACACCTTAATTTTTTATATATTATACTATTTTTTCACTAATGATTTAGCCCAATCCTCCATAAGTTGATGCATCTCCTCTTTTGGAGCTTCTATGAACTCTATCATAAAATATTCATCATACTCACAAACTCCTATACTTCTAGGGCGAGCTGCCAAAATTTTAGAGTTAGCAATGGCAACACCAAAACAAAATACTATATTTTTTGCATCTATCATACCCTCTTCTATCTCTCCATCTAGCTCTTTAGTATGAGTATAATGATCAAAAATAGCTATAAACTTAGCAACTTTATGAGCATCAATCTTCTCTTTAAAATACTCTACTATCTCACTACAACTCTTTTGAGACACCTCATCTTTTTCTAATCTTAAAGTATATACTGGATATTTATCCATAAACATAGTTTTTTTCATCTAATCTTCTCCTTTTATTCTTGAATACAAATCTCACCACGCTTTATGTGAACGAGTGTCTGGTAAATTACAACTGAAATTACAGCTGTTGTTACAAAAATCATACTATAAGAGAGATACATCAACAACATATCTTTAGTCTTAAACTGCATAATCATAGAGGCTATACTCATAGCAGCAAGTGGAAATACAAATGCCCACCAAGAGATAAAAAACTTTATCTTCATAAAATTTTTATACATAAATGCAACCAAAAGAGTAAAAAACAGTCCCAAATTAAACAGAAACATACTAAAGTGATCAATCACACCATACATCTTAAAGTAAGCTATAAAACTCACAGCTGGTGGCGCTATAAGGATAAAAAGAGTTGGCATAAACTTTTGGGGAAGTTGGTGGTGAAATATAATTCTATTTAAAATAATAGCAAACAAAACAACCCAAAAGAATAGTCCAACACTAAAAAAGTAACTTAAAATCCCCAAATTAGCAAACCCAACACCTCCAACAGGTACTAAAACATTACCAACTATTGGTATAAACCAAGCAGGGTTTGAGTGAGCTAGCTCTTGATTATTATTTATCCAAAAAGAGATAGTATACATAGTAAGAAGAAAATGTAGAGCAGTTCCAACATACCAAAAACCTGCCGATACACTCACAAAACTCTCTTTGAAAATGATAGCAAGCATTAGCATAGATATAGAAACTGCTGCAAAAAAGTTGATTCTAACTGGATGAGAAAACTCCTTTTTAACTGCCTCTTTGTACTTTAAAAACTTTAGCAAATATATAAAAGTTACAACTGCAAACAATACTGTTGTAACCCACATTAGCGTATTTCCAATCATATGAGGAAAACCTAAAAAATGTCCGGCTTTTTGGTACATTATAGTCAAGCCACTCATTCCCATGATAATTGCATACATCATTATTGGGAAAAACTTGAGTCTATTTTGTTCACACTCTTTACACTCCATTACACACTCCTAATTTTTTTTGAAAGAATACAATTTTTTTGAACATATGTCAATAAAATTTAATTTAAATAATGCTATAATTTTAAAAACTACTAGGAGCATTTATGGGAAGAAGCAAGATTCAAAGAAAATGCAAATTCAAACCTGAACATAAAAGTTTTTGTCCAAAAAGCATAAATGGCACTATTGAGTTAAGCAGTGATGAAATCGAAGCCATATTTTTACTTGATTTTCAAGATATGTACCAAGAGGATGCAGCAAAACAGATGGATATATCTCGCCCTACTCTCTCAAGAATTATAAAAAGTGCCAGAAAAAAGGTAGCCTCTGCATTAATTTTAGGATATGAAATAAAAGTGATAGATAAAAAGGATGATTTTTATGTAGCGCTAAGCATAAACGAAGAAGATAATTTTTCGTCCATATCAAATTTTAATCAACTCATAGCAATAGTAAAAATCAAAAACTGTGATATAGAAAAAATAGAGTACATAGAAAACCCCATTTCAAAACCAAACACTAAACCATCTCAAATTCTTCCTAAATTTTTAAAAGATTATAAAGTAAACTATTGGATAACAAACAAAATAGGAGAAGGATTAAAAAATTCTCTCTTAGCAAATGGAATCTTCATAAAAATAAAAAACGGATTTAGTAGTAAAGAAGAAATTGTCACTTTGTTCATTAACTGACCAAGTCAGCTATTAATTAGAGGGGGTGCAAAATACCCCACTCTATTTAAATTTTGACGGTATGCTCCCAAATTCCGTGTAAGTTACAACCTTCAACAGCAGTTAAAGATTTTACTCCATCTAATTTAACTTTAAAAGCAGCATAACCCATAGATTTTCCTGGCTCAAAAAGTACTCTATCAATCAACTTTCCATCAGCTTTTAACTCTATAAAATCTATCCAGTGAGCATCAGAACTAGGATGAAGAATACCCTTCTGTCCAATGGTTATCTCTACTAAAGTGTATCCTTTAGCGTCCTTACTACCTATTTTGATTTCCGGAGTATGTTTTAACTCACTTTTAGTTGGTTTTTCACTCATGGAGTATCTATTTCTATTTATAACCTTATCTCTATATTTAGAATATGGATTCAACCCCTCATAACTACTGCTTGCAACCGCTGGAATCGCAGTTGCCGCTAAGCCAAATGCTCCAATTTTTAAGGCATCTCTTCTCTTCATCTCTTTCCCCTTTCTTAATTAAGATAAATTTTATCCTATTTTAACTTAAAAAATGTACATTGTCAAGTATAATGATTGAGTATAAAAATATATTACTCAACTTTCGCACATAAAACCCAACTCTTTTTGCGTATAAGCACTAAGAAGAGCGATAATCTGTAAAAAGTTTTTATTCTCCTTGAGAACATTTTTAACTTCAGAGATTTTTGTGAGTATTTTTATAAAAATCTGCATAGAGATAGCTAGTGATTCAAGTTAATACTCTAAATCTCTAAAAAGTTCACCAAGGATTTGTGGCTCATGTTTAGAAGGGGGTCAGGGCTAAACTCTAAACTTTTTATGCTCATAAAACATATATTG
>JALSLU010000146.1 GCA_026988125.1 Sulfurospirillum sp. | reverse complement strand
CTCGTGCTTCAGCAAAATAAATATAGTCTCACATACGACCGCAAGGTTGTGCTTCAGTGAGAGGAATTTCTTAGGAGCTTTGCTTCTAAGAAAGGAGACAGTAAACAAGCCATACAGAAGCTCTGCTTCGTGCTTCAGTGAGAGGAATTTCTTAGGAGCTTTGCTTCTAAGAAAGGAGACAATAAATAAGTTTCTACAGAGCTTTAGCTCGTGCTTCAGTGAGAGGAATTTAACTTGGGCTTTGCCCAAGTTAAAGGAGACAATAAAATGACAGGCAAAGAACAACTAAACCCAGCAAGATCACTCTACTATGGCTTTTTTAGCAAAATGTTTGTTTTCAGTGAAAGTGAAGATAGGTATAGTGGGGTAAAAGATGCACTCGAGGTTATGATAGCAAACCCACTAGATACGAACTCTCAAGAGGCCCTAAAAGAGATAAAAGAGTTTTTTGAGAGTGGCGGAGATAGTCTTTTTGTGGAGGAGTATGATGAGATATTTCATAATCCTGAGAGCAAGATAGTAAGAAACACTGCATCATACTATGATGAGCAGGTTGAGAGTGGTAAAAAAAGAGTTGTAGTTAAGAATTTTTTAGCAAAAACTAGAATCAGAAGGGATGAGAAGCACTTTAGGGAGACTGAAGATAGTGTTGGTTTTTTAGTTACATTTATGCATGAGCTTATTGAGCTTATAATTAGCGGAGAGAAGTCTTATGAAACCTTGCAGCACTGTCTGTTTGTAGAGGTTATCAATGAGTTTATAGATGAGTTTATAGAGGAGCTCTATAATCATCCAAAGGCAAACGCTTATAAATCAGTAGCGGTTGTTTTTAATGCGTTCATAGAATTTGAGAGACTCTATTTTGATGTTGCTAAGCCTAAGCTAAAATTAAAACCTGTAAAAAAAGAGAGCGAGGGTTGTGAGTTTATAAGTGACGAGGAAGCAAAAAGAAGGGCTGAAAATAGAGCCAAAAGGGCTGCAGATTCACTTGTTAATGCATGTGCAATTGAAGATGAAGCATTTGGTGGAAAAGAGGAAGAGGGGGATCTATAAGACTCCCTCGAGATAGGATATAAAAGAGAATATAGGGTTCTTTTTTATATCCTATTGGATAAATTCGCAATAAAAAGGAGGATTGTATGAGAGAAGCTAGGCGTAGTTTTTTAAAAAAAGCTGCAGTAGCTGGTTCAGTTGCGGCGGTTGCTTCAACAGCAGCAGTTGCAAACAGCAGTGAAGCATACAGTTCAAATGGCGTTGTTGTAGGAAAATCTCCAAAAAAAGAGATTACCTATAAGAAAACAAAAGCTTGGGACGACTATTATCGTTCAGCTCTATAAGAAAAGGAGAAGTTGAGTATGTCAAATTCTACTCATAATGCTCTTTCTACAAAGATAGGACGCCGTTCATTTATGAAAATGGCAGCAATCGCTGGTGCATTTGGTGCAACTAGTGCATTTGCAAGTTCTAATGTAACAAGAGCAGCGACAGAAGAAGAGGTCAAAAATCCATTTCCAGGTTCTAAGAAGGTTAGAACTATATGTACTGCTTGTTCAGTAGGTTGTGGAATTACTGCAGAGGTTCAAAATGGTGTTTGGGTAAGACAAGAGGTAGCTCAAGATCACCCTGTAAGCAAGGGCGGACACTGCTGTAAGGGTGCAGATATGATCGATATGGTCAGAAGCGAAGTAAGACTTAAGTATCCAATGGTTAAAGAGGGTGGAAAGTGGAAGCGTATCAGTTGGGATACAGCTTTGGAGAGAATTTCCAAAAAACTATCAGACATTAGAGAAAAAGATGGTCCAGATGCAACAATTTTCTTAGGCTCAGCAAAGATGAGTACAGAGCAAGCTTACTATTTTAGAAAATTTGCTGCAATGTATGGAACAAACAATATAGATCACCAAGCTAGAATCTGACATAGTGCAACAGTCGCCGGTGTGGCGAATACATGGGGTTATGGCGCTATGACTAACTCTCTTGGAGATATCCAAAATGCAAAGGCAATTATAATATTTGGTGCTAACCCTGCGGTTAATCACCCAGTTGGTTTTTCTCACTTTTTGAAAGCGAAAGAGAGAAATAATGCTCAGTTGATTGTAGTAGATCCTAGATATACAAAAACTGCAGCAAAAGCTGATATATTTGCTCAAATCCGTCCTGGTACAGATATACCATTTATGTATGGTATGCTTCACATTATTTTTAAAAATGGATGGGAAGATAAAAAGTTCATAAACGATAGAGTCTATGGAATAGAAGATGTAAGAAAAGAGGCTAAAAAATGGACTCCTCAAAAAGTAGCAGATGTTACTGGAGTTTCAGTTGAGAAGCTAATGCAAATTACAAGAGTTTATGCCAAATCAACTCCTGGTACTCTTATTTGGGCTATGGGTTTAACTCAGCATACAATAGGCTCATCAAATACTCGTATGGCTCCAATTTTGCAGCTATGCTTAGGAAATATGGGTGTAGAAGGTGGAGGTTGTAACATCTTAAGAGGACATGATAATGTTCAAGGTGCAACCGATATGTGCTGTTTATCTCATACACTTCCGGGTTATTATGGTTTAAGTGAAGGCTCTTGGAAATACTTTGCAAAGAGTTGGGGCGTGGATTTTAAATGGCTTCAAGGAAGATTCAAGAGTCCAAAAATGATGAGCACCAAGGGATTTACTTTAGCCAAGTGGTACTCTGGAGTTTTAGCTGGTAGGCCAGGTGAAGATAAGATTCACAATGCAGGAACAAATCTAAAAGCACTCTTTGTTATGGGTAATGGTATAACCTCAATTGCTCAGCAAGCAAAAGTTAAAGAGGCGCTAGATAACTTAGAGTTGATAGTTTTAGCTGATCCATTTGTAAATGAAGCTGCAATATTGACTGATAAAAAAGATGATGTTTTTATCTTGCCAGCAGCTACTCAGTTTGAAACTAGTGGTTCAGTAACTGCTACAAATCGTTCTGCTCAGTGGAGATACCAAGTAGTAGAGCCTCTTTATGAGTCTAAGCCAGATCAAGAGATTATGTTTGAATTGGCAAAAAAACTTGGCTTTTATGATGAGCTTACAAAAGGTATGCTAATTAGAGAAAATAAAAAGTCATTTAAATGGCCAGAAGATGCGACTGATGAGATTGCAAGAATTATTAAGACTATTGGACTTACTGGCTGGACATCAAAGAGGATCAAAAAACATACCGACAATTGGCATATGTTTGATGAGGTAAGCTTAAGAGGATTTGGTCCTATGAAGGGTGAGTACTATGGGCTACCTTGGCCTTGCTGGACTGAAACTCACAGCGGAAGCCCAATTTTATACAATATCCACAGACCTGTTAAAGAGGGTGGTATGGGCTTTAGAAATAGATTTGGTTTAGTTCATGATGGAGTAGATCTTCTTGCTGGTAAAAATTCAGCTCCAGTTGGCTCAAAAGTAAAAGGTGGTTATCCTGAGATTACTGCTAAAAATATAGAGAAAGTTTTAGGCATAAAGCTTACTGCCGATGAAAAGAGAAGAATTGGTAAAAACTGGAAAGTAGATACAAGTGGAATCATAGCTCAGAAGTGTATGGAGGCTGGAATTGCACCATATGGTAATGCAAAAGCTAGAGCAAAGGTGTGGACATTCCCAGATCAAATACCAATGCATAGGGAGCCACTACACTCTCCAAGACCAGATTTGGTTAAAAAGTACCCTACATATAAAGATAAGCCAAATCACTATAGAGTAGATACAAAGTTTATGTCGAAACAGAGTGAAAAAGATTGGTCTAAAGAGTTTCCTATCAACCTAGTTACTGGTCGTCTTGTTAATATGAACGGAGCAGGTATGGAAAATAGAGCTTCTAAGTACTTAGCAGCACTATCTCCAGAAATGTTTTGTGATATTCATCCAGGTTTAGCGGCAAATTATGGCATAAGAAATGGAGATATGATGTGGATTTACTCTCCTGAGGGAACTAAAATAAAGGTTAAAGCTAGATACTCATATAGTGTGAGTGAAGATAGAGTTTTCTTACCTTTTCATTTTGCAGGACATTTCCAAGGTGAAGATTTATCAGGAAGATACCCTGAGGGAACTAAGCCATATGCTGTTGGTGAGAGTGCAAATACTGTTACTAACTATGGTTACGATATCATCACTCAGATTCCTGAAACTAAAGGCGGATTATGCCGCATTGAAAAAGCGTAGGGAGGTGAGAGATGAGTGTTAATGAAATGGCAAGAATGAAGTTTTATTGTGATGATGATAGATGTATTGATTGTAATGGTTGTAGTGTAGCTTGTGCTGAAGCGCATGAACTGCCAACTGGAATTACAAGGAGAAAGGTGATTACTCTAAATGAAGGAATAGAGGGCAAAGAGGTTTCTACTTCAGTTGCATGTATGCACTGCACTGATGCTCCTTGTGAGCAAGTTTGCCCAGTTGATTGCTTTTATATAAGGGAAGATGGTATAGTTCTTCACGATAAAAAGACATGCATTGGATGTGGTTACTGCCTATATGCCTGTCCATTTGGAGCTCCTCAATTTCCAAGAGATGGTGCTTTTGGTACTAAGGGCGCTATGGATAAGTGTACAATGTGTGCAGGAGGTCCTGAAGAGACCAATAGTATTGAAGAGAGAGAGCTTTATGGGCAAAACAGAATTGCAGAGGGAAAAGTTCCTATGTGTGCTGCAATGTGTTCAACAAAGGCTCTTTTGGTCGGAGATGCCCAAGAAGTATCTAAAATTTACCGTGCAAGAATTGCAGCAAAAGGAAAAGGTGTTCAATCTGCCCCTTATGGCTGGAGTAAAGCTTACGGAGCATAATAAAGGAGAATGGTTATGAAAAAGTACATACTTCTCCTGCTAGGCTCCTTTTTATTGGCATCAGTCGCATATGCGGCTGATAGCCAAATTTGGGGTGAAATGAGAGTAGAGAATATACTTGCTTATGGCAAAGAGGGTTCTTTAAAACTTGGATCGCTCTTTACTATGTTGCAGTCAAACTATTTTGCCAAGATTTTTTTAGCAATTTTAGTTGGAGTTCCATCTGTGTTTTTACTGCATTATTTGGTGATTGGACCTAAAGTATTTTCTCACGATGGAAAAAAGATATATGCTTTTAACATCTTTCATAGAATTGTACATCAAATTGCTGCTATATCTTTTATAGTATTGGTACCAACTGGTTTTATTATGACCTTTGGATCCACATTTGGTGGTGGTGAATTTGTTAGAATGATGAAAGATTTGCATGGACTTGCTACTGTAACTTTTGCCATTGTTGTTATTCCTATGTTTTTGATGTGGTTAAAAAATATGCTTCCAACATTTGACGATATTAAATGGATGATGATTGTTGGTGGCTATCTCTCAAAAGTTAAAAGACCAGTTCCAGCCGGAAAATTCAATGCTGGTCAAAAGGCATGGTATTGGTTTGCAACATTGGGTGGTATGGTAATGATTTTAACAGGTGCAATTATGTACTTTATGGATTTTAACATACCTATGATCAATGAGGTAACAGGACTTTCTCAAATAGATTTACTAAGAGCATCAGCAATTTTACATGCTGTAGTAGGATTTGTGATAGTTGCTCTCTTTTTTACCCATATCTATATGGCTGTATTTGCAATTAAGGGTGCAATTCACAGTATAATCACCGGATATAAAGAGGAGGAAGAGGTCAAAATTCTTCACAGCTCTTGGTATAAAAAACTTAAAAAAGAAGGAAAAGTTTAAAGCTCTTAAAGTAAGTTGCAAAAAATTTGCAACTTACTTTAAACTTTTTTCTGCTATAATCTCTAACCTTTTTAAGGAGGTTGAGATGAATTGTAGAGTAAAGTTAGAAAATTTTGATATACACAAAGTTTTAACTCCTAAAGAAGTAGAAAAGCTATCACTTAAAAAGTTTTCTAAAAGCGAAGTTGTTTACTCTCAAGACACTATTCAGATTCTCATTTTTAAATCAGGAAGGGCAAGAGTTGTGTTTTATGAAAAAGGGGAATCTTTTATACTTCACTATCTTCAAAAAAACAATATTTTTGTACTTGATGAAAATTGTGTTGTTGAATTTATGGAAGATAGTGAGGTATATTTTATATCTTCTGCGATAGTTTTTACTCTTTTTAAAAATCTACATTTTACAAATATCATTTTAGCTTCTATGGCAAAAAGTATAAGCTTAGAGAGAGAAGTTATTAAAACCTTGGTGTTTAATAGTTGCAAAAGCAGAATAGCATCATTTTTCCTTGATATGGCTAGTGCTGTTGGTGAGCAAAGATATGATGGTATATTGATTGATTTGACTATGTCCATAAACGAATTTGCAAATTTGATTGCATCAAAAAGGCAAACGGTTTCTTCAGTTTTAAATGAAATGATTAACAATGGAGTAATAAAAAAGTATAAAAATCAAAAATACCTCATAAGAGATTTGAAGAGATTAAAACAGTACGCAGAGTAAAATGTTTTTATAGCATTTTAAAATAATTTTAAATTCTAGATAGAGTTTGTTTACGCTTTATAAATATGCTAATTTTACATATTTACTTCTTCTATATAAACTTCAAATTTGTCAGCTATCTGACACTTTAAACAATTTGATTATATTAGAATTACCTACAACTGAAAAACTAAGTTAGTTGTTCAAGATTCAGTTAAGATAAAGTTTTGAAAGGAGAAAGGCTGTATGGAAAAGTTTCAAACAGTGTGCCCCTATTGTGGTACAGGTTGCAACATTGACCTTTTTGTTGAAAACAACAAGATAGTCAAAGCAGAGCCAACAAAGAACCATCCTGTAAATGATGGCGAATTGTGTCTCAAAGGAATGTATGGTTGGGAGTATGTACACTCTCCAAGGAGATTAACAAAGCCACTATTAAGAAAGAAAGATGGTGTTTTTTCAAAAGAGGGAGAGCTTGTAGAGGTAAGCTGGGATGAAGCTTATGAGTTTGCGGCAGATAGAATAAAAGCTACTGTTAAAAACTATAGTCCAAACCATATTATGGGATTCTCTTCAGCAAGATGCTTAAACGAAGATAATTATGTTTTTCAAAAACTATTTAGAGTACTAGGAACAAACAATGTAGATCACTGTGCTCGTCTTTGACATGGTCCAACAGTAGTCGGTCTGACTAAAACATTAGGTGCTGGAACCATGACAAACAATCTTGTTGAGTTTGCAACAGATGCAGATGTAATATTCTGTATAGGAACAAACACAAGCGAGTGTCATCCAATTATAGCAATGCAAATGCTAAGAGGTATGAAAAGAGGGGCAAAACTAATAGTAATTGACCCTAAAAAGACAGATATGGCAAAAAAAGCTGATATCTTCTTGCAGATCCCAGTTGGAGCAAATGTACAGCTTCTAAATACAATTATAAATTATATAATCCAAAATGATCTATACAATAAAGAGTTTGTTAAAAAACATTGCCATGGATTTAACTATATTAAAGAGGCAGTAAAAGATTTTACTCTTGAGAGATTGGAAAAAGAGATAGGAGCAGACCCTAAAAAAGTAAAAGAGATAGCTGAACTTTACGCGAAAG
>JALSLU010000145.1 GCA_026988125.1 Sulfurospirillum sp. | reverse complement strand
TATCCCTCCCTTAGGGCACTGCATAGGAGCTTACACTCTTCGTTACTCTTTTTCGCCTTAGCTTTGGCTAGGGCTTCAAAAGAGTGCCTTGATTGTAAACTCCTATGCAGTGCTGAGATGTGCTAGGGTTTTTAGAGGTGCCCATATTTAATTTTAAATTAATTTGCATCGCTATCCATTGATTTTAATCAATTGGCACTTTTAAGGCACTTTGATTGGTTAAAATTTCAAATGGTCAGAGATGACTAATCTACAAAAAGGAGATATTATGCAAAGCATAGTAAAGGTGTTAATATCTTTGATTTTTGCAACAAGCATATATGCGGCTGCCGATAAGGGGTGTATGTCTTGCCATAACGGAATCGAAGATATAAGACATCAGGACTCTGGTATGATGAAACAGATAAAAACTTTAGGTGCGGGAGTAAATGATCCTAATGGTTGTACTGTTTGTCATGGTGGTAATGTTAATGCTACTACAAAAGAAGAGGCGCACAAAGGTGCACCAAATCATCCTGGTGGGCTAGAGGCATTTGTAAGGGATCCTGGTTCTATTTGGATAGCAGATAAGACCTGTGGTATGTGTCATGGAACAACTGTATCAAATATGAAAAAAGCTTTGATGCAAACTGAAGCTGGAAAAATTCAAGGAAATCTTCACTCTTGGGGTAGTGAACCAACTAAAAAGGTTAAATTTGGTAACTATGCTGTAAAAGATGAAGATGGAAGAGAGCCGGCATGGGGTACAGATACTTATAAAAAATATATGCTCAATATGATGGATAAGTATCCTGATCAATTTCCAACAGAGCTTAAACAACTCCCACTTCCTCCACAAAGTCCAGAGGAACTTATAGGTAAAAGTGAAGCTGAAATTGGCTATTCTGCTTCTATTACTTACACTAGGAGTGACTGCCAAAGATGCCATGTTGGTGTTAGAGGAAGGAAAGGAAGAGGTGATTGGAGAGGTATGGGATGTAGTTCTTGCCATATACCTTATGGAAATGAGGGAATCTATGAAGGTAATGATCCAACAATCGATAAAACTGAACATGGTCACTTACTAGTTCACATGATGCAAGCAACTAGAGAGGCTAAAGTAAAAGTTCCAACTACAGGAGTTGAATTTAGCGGAATCCATCCCGAGACTTGTAACTCTTGTCACAACAGAGGTAAAAGAATCGGTGTAAGTTATGTTGGTATGATGGAGCAACCTTATGGTTCGCCACTAAATGTTGGCGGAAAGAGTCAATCTAAAACTCACGGAAAAAGATATAAGCATATTAAATCAGATCTACACTTCGAAGCAGGCATGACATGTCAAGATTGTCATACATCTATATCAATGCATGGTGATGGTACGATTGCTGGTACTACTTTAGCCCAAGTTGAAGTAGAGTGTAGTGACTGTCACGGAACTAACACAGAGTTCCCTTGGGAGCTTCCAATTGGTTATGGTGAAAAATTTGGAATAGAGACTCCAAAAGGTCCTAGAGGTTTAGCAACAACTCTACCAGATTATATGACATTTGGTACAGTATATGACAAACAGGGCGGTTATTTGCTATCTACTAGAGGAAATCCTTTAGGAAATGTTGTTAAGAAAAAAGACTCAAATGAGGTAATTGTACACTTAGCTAGTGGAAAAGATTTAATTGCTCCTCTTCTAAAAGAGAAGCATCTAAACAACAGTTGGAAAACGAAAGATGCCAAGGTTGCTATGGATGCGATTAAGAAGCATATGGACAATTTAGAGTGCTACTCTTGTCACAGTGATTGGGCACCACAGTGCTATGGATGTCATGTAAAAGTTGATTACACTAAGGGTAAAACTAAAATTGATTGGATTGCTAGTGGTAGTACCCATACAAAAGGTGGTGAGACACTAGAGTCAGTTTTAGGAACAAAAGGTGTTAAACAGATTGGAAAAGCTAGTGAAACTAGAAGTTACTTAAGATGGGAAGATCCAATCTTAGGAATTAATGGTGAAGGGCTTGTTACACCTATAATCCCAGGATGTCAAGTAACATTTACAGTCATTGATCCAAATGGTAAGACGGTTATCTTAAATAAACAAGCTAGAGTACCAGATGGACCAAATGGTACACTTGTTGCTGGTACAGATATGTCACCAGTTCAACCTCATACTACAGGAAGAAAGGCTAGAAGTTGTGAAAGCTGTCATTCAAATCCTAAAGCACTAGGATATGGAATTCAAGATGGACAGTTTATGAAAGGTCAAGGAGAGGATTTCTATCTTGATTTGGAAAATTTAAACCCAAAAGATCCAAATAAAAAAGAGCTTGCCTCTTCTCATACAACTGTACAGATGAAGGCAATTCCAGGTATGAATTATGACTGGTCAACTGTTGTAGATAGAGAGAGTGGAAAACAGTTACAATCAGTTGGAACACACTGGCCACAATCTGGACCTCTTCCAAAAGAG
The DNA here is from genome assembly GCA_026988125.1 of Sulfurospirillum sp. Taxonomy (GTDB): domain Bacteria; phylum Campylobacterota; class Campylobacteria; order Campylobacterales; family Sulfurospirillaceae; genus Sulfurospirillum_A. The sequence goes on along the minus strand of JALSLU010000145.1, from coordinate 33,022 downwards.
ATGAGAGACGGCATGGAGAGAACTGGAGTTTGTATGGGATGTCACCAATTAATGACAAATGAAGAGCTTTGGAAAAAGCTAAATACAAACCCTGCAATCTTAAATGACAAAGATCACATCAACAAAGTTGGAACACTTGCAGTTGATGCAGTCAAAGGAACAAAATAATGATTAAAACTTATACAAAAGTTTTGGGGCTACTTTTAGTAGCCCTTTTTATCTTAGGATGTGAAGATAAAACCGTTGTTAAAGAGATTGAAAAAACAAAAAAAGTTTCAAATAGTGAAAAAACTTATGAAAAAGGCAAGATAGAAACTCATGCTAAAAAAGAGGTTGAAAAAGAGTCCTCTATAAAAATGGCTTCAAATGAAACACTCAACGAGATCTCTAGAGATAATGCAAAAATTAGTGCCAATGGTCAATTTGCAATTATTATTTTCGAGAGTTCAAACTGTCCTTATTGTGAAAAATTAAATAGTGATGTTAAAAAAGATGAAACTCTAAAAAATAGACTTAAAAATGATTTTGCAACATATGTACTATCTGTAAATGAAAACAAGATGCATAAACTTGAGCATCAAGGAGAGTTCACAACAGTAGATACAAAAACACTTATCGATATATATGGCGTTGAAGCAACTCCAACTCTGATTTTTACTGACAAACAGACTAAGAGCATATTTGTAGTTCCAGGCTATATGAGTCCTGAACAATTTAAAGTAACTCTTGATTTTATTGAGTCTAAAAAGTGGAAAGGACTTGATAGAAAAAATGGTGAAGTTTATAAGGAGTTAAAAAATTACTATATACAAAAGGGTATAATAAGGATTGAGAAATAGTTTTAGGGGTGCCCTTTGTATAATTCTAAATAAGGAGTTTGATTTGAAAAGTTTTTTTAAGGTGCTAATGACACTGCTTTTTTTAAATAGTTTTTTAGTTTCAGGTGTGATATCTTATGAAAACAAACTAAAAGCAAATGGTAAAAATGTAATGCTGATTTTGGGCAGTAAAAACTGCTCATACTGTGATGCTCTCAAAAAAGATCTTAACGATGATTTTTTAAAAAATGCTATAAAAGATAAAATGAACATATACTATGTGCCTGTGGATGAACAAGTTAGTGTTGAAATTGGAGATAAAAATCCACCTGTTAAAACAACTTCGCTCTCTTTAAAAATGCAATTTGGATCAAGAGTGACTCCAACTATAGTAATTTTTAATAAAAACTGGAAAAGGCTGATCCAACTACCAGGTTATGCCTCTCCTAAACAGATGAAGGCTTTCATAGAGTATGTAAATGAAGAAATTTATAAAAAGAAAGATCTGAGTGATTACTTGAAGGAGAAAGGTATAATTTAATTGAAAATAATACTTTTAGAGGATGATGAGTTTATAGCAAATGAGATAAAACTATACTTTGAGATAAAAAATCACACTGTGGAGATCTATACAAATGGTGAAGAATTGCTAGAAAATGCAAATATATATAGTTGTGATATATTTCTTTTAGATATAAATATGCCTATAAAAAATGGGATAGAAACTCTTAAGGAAATAAGAGAGCTAGAAGTAAAAACTCCTGCCATATTTTTAACCTCTATGAGTGATGTAGATACAATCAAACTTGGATTTGAAGTTGGCTGTAGCGATTATGTTAGAAAACCTTTTCACTTTGAAGAGCTTGAAATTCGTATGAATAGACTTGTTCTTGAGTCAAACTATAAAAAAATCAAACTTGGTCCAAATCAAATCTATGATCCACAAAGAATGGAGTTAATAGATAATGAGAAAGTGGTTGATTTTACTGAAAATGAAAAGAAATTGATATATTTTTTAGTAAAAAATTTAAATCATATTGTTGATAGCAATACACTTATGGATTATGTATGGGATGATAGAATTGTAAACAGCAATACTTTAAGAACCCAAATAAAAAAGATTCGCTCCAAAATTTCATATGACTTTATACATAACATTAGAGGAACAGGCTATAAGATAGAAGAGTGGCATGATTGATCTTGGTGATTTAAAAAAACAGAATAAAAAATTTAAAATTACTCTTTTACTATCTTATTTACTATTTGCAACACTAATTTTAATTGCAATTTACATTCTACATGTAAAATACTCAGCAAATGAGTCTATAAAATACTTCTACAATGAAGCAAAAAAAGAGGCTAGCTACAAAGAAAAGTTTTTCAATAACTTTTTTATAAAAAATAGAGATACAATTAACGCGCTTGCAAACAATATAATACTTCTTGAATTTATAAAAAATGAAAAAAAAGATTACAGATATATTCACTCACTTTTTAAAACTATTATGAATAGTAATGCTAACTTTATGCAACTTAGATACATAAACAAAGATGGTCTAGAAGTAATAAGATTTGATAGAGAGAAAATTGGCTCAAACCCAAAGCTTGTTAAAAAAGAGAATCTACAAAACAAAAGCAATAGGTACTACTATAAAGAGTGCTGCAAAATTTCCAAAGATGAAATTTGGTACTCAAAAATTGATTTAAATGTTGAATATGGAAAAATTGAAATCCCAATTAAACCAGTTATTAGAATTGCAAAACAGATTCATATTGATGAAAAATTTAAAGGCTTTGTTATTGTAAATATCTTTATGGAGCCCTATTTAAAAACTTTAACAGAATCATCATTTTTTGATGTATATTTAAGTGATATTTATGGAAATTTTTTGAGACACAAAGATAGTACAAAAAATTGGTCAAAATATTTTTTAAAAAATATAAATGTAAGTAGCGAGTTGGGGATTGACTCTAGTGAATTAAAGACAGAAAAAATATACTTTAACAAAGATAAAAAATATTTCATCCAACCACTGATATATAGCAAATCTAATAATTACCGATTAATATACTTTGAAAATTCAAAAAAAGTTCAACAAACTAAAGAAACAATTAAAAAAAGAGTAACCATAACCATACTTTTTGCAATTTTAATAGCCATTCCATTTGCATACTTAGCATCATCTCCTGCAAAAAAAATATATCAATCACTTTATGAAAAATCTAACGACATAACAAAACTGGCTAACAATCTTGAAAAAAGAGTTGAAATAGAAATTGCTAAAAATATGAAAAAGGATAAAATGCTAGAAAATCAATCTAAACTAGCCGCACTTGGAGAGATGATAGGCAATATAGCTCACCAATGGAGACATCCAATTACAAGAGTAAGTCTTATTTTACAAAATATAAAAATGTTTAAATCACATGGCAAATTGAGTAATGATTTGTTGGATAAATATATTGAAAATGCACTAGAGCAGATGGATTATATGAGTCAAACTATAGATGATTTTAAAAATTTTTATAAATCAGATAATGAAATCTCTATATTTAGTGCAAAAAACGCAATTATTGATGCTCACAAAATCATAGGTGCCTCTATAAAACACCAAGGTATCAATATAGAAGTGGATGTAAAAAATGACTTTAAAATAAAGGGCTATAAAAATCAATTTGCCCAAGTTATACTAAATATAATGCACAATGCAAGAGAAGCATTGGAAGAGAAAAACCCAGATTCTCCATACATAAAAATAAAATTAACTAAAGAAAAAAATAAAAACAGTATCTCTATAGAAGACAATGCAGGTGGAATAAAACCTGAGTATTTAGATAAAATTTTTGATGCTTACTTTACTACAAAAGAGGAGAGTGGAACAGGAATTGGACTTTATATGTCAAGAACTATCATACAAGAGCATTTTAATGGTACTATAACTGCTAAAAATACAAAAGTTGGTGCTATATTTATTATAGAGCTTCCAAAAGTTTAATCCGGGTTAAAGTTTCAAAAACATTTCAGGATTTTTTATGATTGCACTATGTTCTGCAATCGCCTCATCTCTCATATTGTACCTTTCATTAAATATAACCTTGTGATACTGGACTTCATCATCAATAATTTCAAAAACCATCGTCTCATAGACAATTTTTTTTAAATCATCACTAAACCAAGAGTGTCTAATATGCATACTAATTGTAGAAACCAAAAACTCTCTCCCGTCAAGCTTAACTACATTCTTTAATTCCAAATTTTTCATTTTTTACCTTTAGACTTCTTGCATAGTTTAACAGTATTTTAGCATAATTTGAGGGCTTAAAGTAGTTTACTGAGTAGAGTTTCAAGGATAACACTTAAGTGTGCTATCCTTGTTAAATTATTTTTCCAATGCAATCATATTTTTAAGATAGAGATACTCTGAAATCTTAGTCCACTCTCTAGCTTTTTTCATATAGTTTCTTTGAGACTCTATAATCTCTTTAGTTAAACCACCTTTACTTTCAAGCTTAGCTATTAACTCATCGTTAGCTTTTTTCATTTCCTTAAGAACTGGAAGTGGGAACTCTTTTACTTTTATGTTTGGGTACTCTTTTTTCATTTTAACCCAAGCATTTGCACTTGCATCAAAATTTTCATTATACATATCATAAGCAGTATACTTCATAGCTGTTACTAAAATCGCTTGTAAATCTTTCGGTAGCTTTTTAAATGCCTTTATATTTACAAGATACTGCATCTCACTAGCAGGCTCATGCCAACCCGTGTAGTAATAAGGTGCAATTTTGTGAAATCCCATCTTTATATCCATACCTGGTCCAACCCACTCAAGTGCATCAATCGTACCTCTCTCAAGTGCAGTATAGAGCTCACCAGCTGGAATATTTGTAACACTTACACCAAGCTTTGCCATAATTTCTCCAGCAAAACCAGGTATTCTCATCTTAAGACCTTTTAAATCATCAACACTCTTAATCTCTTTTTTGAACCATCCACCCATCTGAACTCCAGTATTTCCACCTGGATACGAGTAAACTTTATGTTTTTTATAAGCTTTTTGCATAAGCTCCATACCACCCCCATAGTAAAACCATGAAGTCTGCTCTGCTTTTGTCATTCCAAAAGGCATAGATGTAAAGAAAAGCGTATTTATATCTTTTCCCTTCCAATAGTAGCTACCAGAATGACCCATTTGGTACTGCCCAAGTTTGACCATATCTAGAATTCCTAATGGAGCCTTATGTTTGTTTTTACCATGTACCTGTATAATCAATCTACCATTTGACATCTCTTTCACAATTTTTGCTAGTTTTTGCGGTGGAGAAGCTAGTGGAGTTAACTGTTTTGGCCATGTCATTGCCAACTTCCATTTATAAACCTTTTCTTTTGCAAAGGCATTTGAACTTAAAAGCGAAGCCACAGCTACTGCTAATGCAACTTTTCCTAGTGTTTTCATCTTCATAATGAATTCCTTTTGTATTAAATTATTGTTTGATGTTATAAGAATTTAAATTAAACTTTGCTTTTTTAAAACAATAATGAAACTTTTAAGCGAGAGTGTTACAAAAAGTTATAAAGTTATATAGTGGTGCGACGAGCGGGATTTGAACCCGCACGAGCTTGGCTCACTACCCCCTCAAGATAGCGTGTCTACCAGTTCCACCACCGTCGCATATTTAGAAGTTTGAAGGCTAAGAGGTCAAAAATGACCCCTTAATTTTTACATAAATGGGTTTGCATAAAGTGCAATCAAAGAAACAACAAGTGCATAGATAACTTGCGCTTCGATCATCGCTAGAGCAATAAACATTGTAGTCATTAGCTTTCCACCAAGACCAGGGTTTCTAGCTGTACCAGCGATTGTAGCAGCTGCAGTATTACCCATACCAATAGCTCCACCAAGAGCAGCGAGTCCTAGACCAACAGAAGCTGCTAAAACTGAATAAGACTTAAGCATCTCACCCTCACCTGCAAATGCAACTGAAGCAAAAGCTATAACAAATAAAATAACTTTTTTCATAAAGTTCTCCTTAAAAAAATTTACAAAGTCTGTTCGGCTTGCGTATCCCTACTTATCACTTTGTTGGCGGATTCTACCTAAAAAATTGTTAAATTACGATTAATCTCTAACAAGCTCTAACTCAATTTTTCTACCATTTTGCTTTAAAATCTTAACTCTTATTTTTTGACCTACCTCTAAATAATCATTTACATTTTCAACTCTATGATCTGCAATTTTACTCACATGTAAAAGCCCATCTATACCGCCTTTTAGTTGAACAAAAGCACCAAAATCGACAATTCTTACAACCTCTCCATCTACTATTTCACCTTCAGCAAAATTTGGAATTGGCTTATCATCTCTTCTTGGTTTTGAGCCTCTTTGCTCTCTTCCTCCTCTTCCTCCAAAAGATGGCTTACTAACAATCTCCATTATATGCTCTTTGGCAGCCTCTACCTTTGTCTTATCATCACCCGCAATTTTAACTTCACCCTTGTCTCTCTCTAAATCAATAGAGACCTCAAACTTCTCTATAATCTCTCGAATAGTTTTTCCTGCTTGACCTATAATATCCACAATTTTTGAAGGATCAACACTAAATAATTCTAATTTTGGCAAAACGGAGTTATTAACAACTATCTTTTTATCTGCCTCTTCCATAATGTTTAGTATATGCTCTCTTCCCTCTTTTGCTTGGTAGAGTGCCTCTCTTAAAATCTCTCTTGAAACTCCTCCTAATTTTATATCCATCTGAAGCGCAGTAATTCCATCTCTTGTTCCTGCCACTTTAAAATCCATATCCCCATCATGATCTTCCAAGCCCATAATATCACTCAAAACTGCATGCTTATCACCTTCAAAAATAAGCCCCATAGCAATGCCAGCAACAAGTTTTTTTGTTTTAACTCCAGCAGCCCTCAGTGCAAGTGAGCCAGCACATATGGTGGCTTGTGAAGAAGAACCATTAGATTCTAAAATTTCTGAAACCAATCTTATGGTTTGTAGTCTATCTTTTTCTAAAAGAGGCTCTAATGCTCTTTTAGCCAAATTTCCATGACCCAACTCTCTTCTTCCTGGTGGTCTTAATGGACTTGCTTCACCTACTGAAAATCCAGGAAAATTATAATTTACCATAAAAGTTTCAGTTACTCCAGACTTTTCAGTAAGCAGATCATACATCTGACCATCTTTATCCCCACCTAGAGTAACAATAGCTAACGCTTGAGTTTCTCCTCTAGTAAAGAGACAGCTTCCATGAGTTGCAGGAAGAATATTTGTCTCAATTGTTATTGGTCTTATATCTTTTAATCCTCTCCCATCAGCTCTTAATCCATCATTTATAATCTGCTCTCTAACAATTTTCTTTTTATACTCATTTACAACTGAACTTACAAGCTCTTCACTCCACTCCTCTTTTATTGCAACCTCATCCTCTAAAATCTTTTTTATAATATCATTTAACTCACTAGCCCTTTCACTTTTTGCCATCTTATTAATAGCATACTTAACATCATCTTTATAAAATTCATCAACATATGTAAAAATAGAATCATTTTTCAAATCCTCTTTATATTCTAGTTTTGCATCATCTTTTTTAAGAGATTTAAAAGCCTCTTCATATGCAAGTGTCGCACTAGTAACAGCCTTTTGTGCAAACTCAATTGCATCAAGTATAGCATCTTCGTCAAACTCATTAGTCTCTTGTTCGCTTATAAGGTCTCTTCCAATCGATGGATCTAACATAGGATCGATTGAGGCTATTGGAATGGTAGTTTGTGTTGAGATTGAGCGCATCTCAATCATCAAAAGCTCCTCTTTTGTACCCGCAACATACAGATCCAATGAGCTATTTTTTAATTCACTATTCGTAGGATTTATAACATACTCACCATCAATGTACCCTACTCTCACTCCAGAAACATTTTTATTTACTGGAATATCACTTAAATATAGTGCGGCACTAGCAGCATTTAGTGCTGCGACTTGCAAATCAACTTCAGGATCACAACTCAAAACAAAAAGTGTAATCTGTGTTGGATACGCATAACCTTTTGGAAATAGTGGCCTTAAACTTCTATCTATAATTCTAGAAGTTAAAGTTTCAAAATCTCCCGGCTTTGTCTCTCTTTTGATAAATCCACCTGGAATTTTTCCAGCCGCATAACTCTTTTCAACATATTGAACTGTTAATGGTACAAAATTTTCCTCTACTTGTGAATCATCTCTAGTGATTGCAGCCAAAATAACTGTATTTTTAATTTTTAGCATCACTGAGCCATTTGCTTGCCTTGCAACTTTTCCTATACTGTAAACTTCCTCTTGATTATTAATATTAACTATCTTTTCCACTGTTTTCTCCTCTTTTTCTAAACGGCAAGTAATTTTTTGAATTACTAATTATCTCTAAAATACTCTGGGCATTCAACTCTTCTATAGATTTATAATAAAACCCTACATCAACAAAATTTGTAATTTTATGTACACAAAATATCTCATCTGTTACAACTTCCAAAGCATTTGCAACATCATTGGATAAAACTGGAGCAGCATATGCAACAGACTTTGCTTTTTCACTAATCACTGTCTTAATTGCTGTCATTACAGTCATTCCAGTTTCACATCCCTCATCCATAAGCAAAACTCTTTTATCTTTTAATGAACCTATTAAATCTCCTTTTCTAAACTTATAAACTTTTGGTAAAATTTTCTCCTCATATTTTCTATGAGCCTCAGAGTAGATAAAGTCTAAATTTATTCCAAAAGAATCAACCAATGCATCATTTAAAACAATCTCCTCCGTTTCACTAACCATACCTATCTTGCACTCTTTATTATTTGGTGCATTAATTGGCTCACAAAAAAGTAGATCATAATCTAAATTTAATTTATCTGCTACCATATTAACTATTGGTATACTCTGAGTTGTAAGAGATATTAAAAGCCATTTTTCTTTAATTAATCTCTCTTTTGGTAATATATCTAAAAGCTTTATTGTTGCATCAGCTCTATTTTCAAACTTTTTATCTCTAAATTCAGGCATTACTCAACTGCCTTTGTCTCTTTAGTAAAATCATAACTAACCCCACCAATAGGATAAAGATTAAATGTTAAATATACACTTCTTATATTTGTTGAGTCACTTCCTGCACTTGTTAGTTTTGGTGTTCTATCCTCTTTATATGTCAATTTATAATCCCAACACTTTTTCTTCATTGTCCATCCAATAGACCAGGACTTAAAGTAGTTATCTTCCATATCATAATTTAGCGAAGTAAAAAAATTATAATTCTTTACATAGCTAGTCTTAGCATTAAAGGTCAAATAGTTATCTCTTAAATCAATATTATCTTCTCTTTTAATTTGGTATGTATGTATGAAATCAAACTTATAATCATCAATTTTCCAATCAACAGATGTTTGAAATTTTGAAATTCTAGCATACTCATATGACAATAGTAGTGTATTTTTGATTGTAACATTATTTAAATAAATTTTTATATTGTTTTCTAAATCCCTGTATCTGTATTCATCACTATCTAAATTTCCAAGTATGATTGATTGTCTCAATGAGTGTGATATAAGTTTTTTACCATTTTTGTTATAAAAAAACTCCACTAAACTCAAAGAAAGATTCTCTTTAATGTTGTTTGAAATCGATTTTAACTCATCTAAATCTTCACTTTGCTCTATATATTTAAAACCATCACTCTTTTTACTATAGCCAGGGTGAGTATAGTCAATTCCAAAATAGAGTGTATGTAAAAAATTTGCATACCTTTTTACCAACTCCGTATAGATTTGTACGGAATGATAATTCTGCAATATATTCCCATTTCCAGTCTCATATACTTTTTTGTCAGTATAATTAACCTCAGATATATAAAAATTTTCACTCAATTTAAATTTAATATATTCATTTAAGAGAGTAAAATGCAAAGATATTGGTATATTTAGTTGATGATAAACAGCATTAAACCCTTTTTTGCTAGTAAGATTAGTCATTTTATAATCTGCAGAGTAAAATAACTTATCATGAATTATTCTATTTGTAAATCTATGATACTGAATTGTTGGAAGCTCTTGAACTGTGTCTTCATTGTTTACTTTAGATGTATCTATATAAAATTTTGCATAAAACCCGATGTAATCTAAATCCTGTTTTAAATAGTAATTCAGAGTTGACTGTACTAGCTTGTCATAAACTCTTTTACTGCTATCTCTTGTATTTAAATAGTCTATATCATTTAGATAGTTAAAATCCAACCAGAAACCATCTTCAGAGTATTTGTTAAGTAAATGAGAGATTAACTCTCCTCGATCGTATTTTATGGAATATCCCCAATGTTGTCTATTTTTTAAATTGTTTTTTTCAAAATAATCTTTTCTCTCTTTAAAGTATCCAAAAGTTACTTCACCATATGAATCAGGTGAATCTACATATCTTAAAGTATTGTTTACACCAGATCCTCTTTTTGTCCTAACTTGAGGTTTTATTTCAAAATCCCAACTCTCCTTTGGAGCAATAAAGATTGGCTGTACATAGTAAAGTCCCTCATCATTACTATAGGAAAACTCAGGTGTTAGCAGTCCTGTTCTTCTGGTTTTATCTGTAGAGAAGGAAAAATAGGGAAGATAAAAAATTGGAATCTTTTTTAGATAAAAAAGTGAATTATATGTCGTTAAAAATTTATTTTTCTTATCAAACTTACCACTTGAAAAAGTTATTTTCCAATCTGGATTTTGCACATTACAACTTGAAACAACTGTTTTTTTAGTTATATAAGCTTTGGGATTAAAAAAAGCACTATCACATTTTAACCAAACTTGCCCCTTTTGTGCATAAGCAAACATAGGAGTCAATTTTCCAATTTCATTCTTAAGGTTTAATTTTGCATACCCACTTCTTGAAGAAAACTGAACCCCCTCCATTATGGTTATATTGCCAAATAATTCCAAATCACTACTATTGTAGTCATAAAAAGCTTCATCAGCCGTTATGATATATCTATCACTATATAAAACAACATCGCCTTTAGCATGTATCAAAGTAGAATTTTTATCAACGACTTTAGCTAAAATTTCTACATTTTTATCAGTTGTAGAATAGGAAAATAGAAAACTTTTTAAAATAAAAATTATAAACAGAACTCTAATAAGCATTAATTACCAATGTTCCAGCTACTTTATCGTGCCAAGTCTCTTTTTTTGGATTTAAAAATGCCCACAAAAAGCCCAAATAAAAGATATTTTCGCTCAAAATTCTTACAGTTGCTCTTAAAATTGAGTGTAAGAGGCTTGGTTTTTCAATATCATAAAGAGAGACAACTCTAATTTTCATAAAAATTTTTCCCAATGTTGCACCATACATCCAAACAAAAAAAGCTTGATATATAATCTTGAGTAAAATAACATATATTATTAAATTACTTATCATATTGATTGTTTGTTCTACATCATTTGTTGGAGGATAGGAGCTAGTATACAAAACCATAAAAAGTACTGAAACCAATATTTCATCAATACTATACGCAATAGCCCTCTTCCCAATTGAGGCTAGTGTTATATTTTCTCTCTCAAATTTTTCAATTATCTCTTCTTCACTCACCTAAACATCCTCTTTAGATAAAGCTTGATATGCAATATCGCTTCTAAACTTTTTACCGACAAAATGAACATCCCCACACTTTGCATACGCTCTATCTCTTGCCTCTTTTATACTATTTCCCAAACCAACACAAACTAAAACTCTTCCACCAGTAGCAAACAGCTTGTCATCAATCCTGCTTACTCCTGCATATGAGATGTGTGTATTTTTTTCTATATCTTCATCATCACTACTATCTACCAAAATCTCAGCGGGCTTAGAGCTGCCAAAAGGGTAGTTTTCACTAGCCATTACAACACCAACTGCATACTTATCACTAATTTCTATATTTAAACTATCTAAATCTTTTGTAGCAGCTTTATAAAAAAGCTCACTCACTGGGCTTTTAATAAGAGGCATAAGTATCTCACACTCTGGGTCTCCAAATCTTACATTAAACTCCAAAACTATTGGCTCACCCTCCACTATCATAAGACCTATAAACAATACACCCTCAAAAGGGCTTCCCTCGCTTTTCATACCACTCAAGGTTGGTTTTATGACTCTCTCTTCTATCTTCTTATAAAGCTCTTCATCTATAAGTGGAGTTGGTGCATACGCTCCCATTCCACCAGTATTTGGACCCTCATCACCATCTAATAATCTTTTATGGTCCTGAGCTGCTGGTAAAACCTTATAGTTCTCTCCATCACAAATTGCAAAAACTGAAAGCTCATATCCATCTAAAAACTCTTCAATAACAACAGCAGTTCCTGCATCTCCAAAACTCTCACCACTTAACATTGCCTCTGTTGCCTCAATTGCCTCTTTATGGCTTTTGGCAATTATTACACCCTTTCCTGCACACAAGCCATCAGCTTTTACTACGACTGGCGGAGTAAGACTTCCTATAAATTCTTTTGCTTTTTCAAAATCACTAGTTTCTATATATCTTGCAGTCGGGATTTTATTTCTTTTTAGAAAGTTTTTCATAAAAATCTTTGAGCCCTCAAGCTGTGAAGCACTCTTAGATGAGCCAAAAATTGTTAAGTTATGAGATTTAAAAACATCTACTATACCATTTACTAAAGGAGCCTCTGGACCGACTATGGTTAAGTCTATGCCATTTTCTTTAACATAGCTAGCTAACTCTTCAAAATCGCTTATTTCTAAATTTGTTCCCAAGTTAAGTGTAGCTCCGTTACCAGGAGCAAAATATAACCTACCCACACTCTCATCTTTGGCCAAAGCTAGCCCTATTGAGTACTCTCTTCCTCCACTACCTACTATCAATATATCCATCAAATTACCTCTATAAGTAAAAACCCAAGTGGGCGTCCCGTTTTCTTTGTGGCCCTAATTAGCCAACGATGTAGAACTAGCCCTTTTCTTAGGCTGCAATCTCTCACCTTTTGACAAAGTTCAAACGAGACCACAGACACACAAAAAGAGCACCCGTTCCACTAAATACTATCTGTTGGACCCTCATAAATACGGTTATCGCTCCACTCAGGCTATAATGTATTATAGGTAAATTTTGCTTGAAGTATGCTAAAAAGTTTTGAGATTGTGGGCAAATTCTATTAGAGCTTGAATGTTTTGTGAAGTTGATACATAAGAGGTTACCTCTTTAGGAAGAGCTCTATTTGTTACCTCTCCTATGCAAACTGCTCTAAAACTACTCTTCCACTCATAGTTTTTAAAAAAACACTCTACAGTAGAAGGAGATGTGAAGATAAAGATTGAGTCCTCTTCAAACTCTATATCTATTTTTTTAGCACACTTTGTTTCATAAACTACAATGCTATCTAATTTTACTCCACCCTCTTTTAAAATGGATTCAATGTTTGAGACAATCTTTTTAGCTCTTAAAAATAGAACTCTTTTGTCTTGTAGATGAAGAATTATCTCTTTTGCAAAATCATCCCCATAAGAGCTTTTAGCTTCATAGACTAAATTTCCACCAACCCTTGTAATCTCTTTTGAAGTAGCGCTTCCTATGCTATAAGCTGGTATATCTCTCCACTTGTCTATACTTGCATCAACCGCTCTTACGCCATTTTTAGAGCTAAAAATAAGAGCATCATAATCTTTATAATCAATATCTACTTTTTTGAAATTTATCTCAATCTGAGGAAGATTAACTACCCCCTTATGCTTTGAGTTGCTAAGGAGGTAGATACTCATTTTATTCCCACTCTATAGTTGCAGGTGGTTTTGAGCTAATGTCGTAAACTACTCTATTTATGCCATCTACTTCATTTATGATTCGTCTGCTCATATTTTCTAGTATATCGTGTGGGATGTGAGCAAATGTAGCTGTCATGCCATCGGTTGCTTCTACTATTCTTATGCAAGCTGTATTGTCATAGGTTCTATTATCCCCCATGACTCCAACGCTTTTTACATTCAAAAGAACTGTAAATGCTTGCCAAGTTTTATCATAATAACCCGTTGCTTTTAGCTCTTCGAGCATAATTGTATCTGCTTTTCTTAGGATCACTAAATCCTCTTTTGTAACTTCACCCATAATCCTAATTGCAAGCCCTGGTCCTGGAAATGGATGCCTTGAAATCATATCTTTTGGAAGTCCAAGCTCTAAGCCTAGCTTTCTTACCTCATCTTTAAAAATCTCTTTTAGAGGCTCTACTAACTCAAACTTCATCCAATCTGGCAAACCTCCAACATTGTGATGTGATTTTATAGTTTTTGAAGGACCTTTAACTGAGACTGATTCAATAACATCGGTATATAGAGTTCCTTGAGCTAAAAACTCTATGCCATTATGCTTTTTAGCCTCTTTATCAAAAACCTCTATAAATGTCTCGCCAATAATCTTTCTCTTTCTCTCAGGATCACTAACACCCTTTAACTTAGTCAAAAACTCCTCACTAGCATCAACTGTTATAAGATTTATTCCTAGTTTAGCTTTAAACATAGCCTCGACTTGTTCTCTCTCATTGGCTCTTAGTAGTCCATTATCGACAAATACCGAGATTAATTGATCACCAATAGCCTCATGTAAAAGTGCAGCAACTACTGAGCTATCTACTCCTCCGCTGACTGCACACAAAACCTTTTTATCGCCAACTTGAGCTCTAATCTCCTCTATCTTCTCTTTAGCGAATGAGCCCATATTCCAAGTGCTTTCACATCCACAAATATACTTTGCGAAATTTTTTAAAAGCTTTGTACCTTCCTCGGAGTGGTAAACCTCAGGATGAAATTGAAAAGCATAGATTTCTCTTTTTTCATCTGCGATTGCAGCGTATGGGGAGTTGGCTGAATAAGCAATCTTTATAAATCCTTCAGGTAGTTTTTCAACCCTATCTCCATGACTCATCCAAACAATTTGTCCGCTTTTGGTATCTTTGAAAATTTTATGATCATCTTCAAACATTAGCTCTGCTTTACCATACTCATGGTGATCAGCCGCTACTACACTTCCACCAAAGTGTTGGCTTATTAGTTGCATTCCATAACAAATCCCTAAAATTGGCAAACCCAAATCAAAAATTTTGCTATCTGGATGGTACGCATCTTTGGCATAAACCGAGGCTGGTCCACCACTTAAAATTATCCCTTTAGGCTCTCTTTTTTTTATATCTTCTATCTTTTCACTATATGGAACTATCTCGCAATAAACACCACTCTCTCTTAACTTTCTAGCTATAAGCTGAGTGTATTGTGAACCAAAGTCCAACACTAAAATAGGAACTTCTTTGTGCATAACTCTCCTTTAATAAAGACCAAATATCTCAAATTGAATATACCAAATAACCATAGACAGTGCATATCCTGCTAAAATTGTCCAAGCATATTTTAGATGAGAAGCAAAAGTATAAATTCCTCTTAATCTTCCCATAACTCCAACTCCCGCGGCACTTCCAAAGCTAATTAAGCTTCCACCAATCCCCGCAGTTAGAGTAACCAATAACCACTGATCAATTCCCATACCCGGATTTGCTTTTAAAATTGCTGCCATAACCGGAACATTATCTATAATAGCACTAATAAATCCAACCCCAATATTTGATGCTGTTGGTCCAATTATATCATATAGTTTTGTAATGTAGGTTAACCATCCCAAATAATAAAGAGCCCCAACTGCACTCAAAATTCCAAAGAAAAACAAAAGAGTGTCATTTTCTACCTTTTTCATAAATCCATATATATTGAACTCCTCTTTATTTCTTACTTTATGATAGTATGAGTACATCTTAAGAAGCGCAAGACCAAACATCATACCCCACATAGCTGGGAAGTGAAATAAAATATGCCCAACAACAGCTATAAAAATTGTAAAAACTCCTAAAAATATAACTACCTTTCCACCCTCTTTTATCTCCTCTTTTGGAGTTGTGTTTACATCAAAGTGTGGCTCTCCCTTTGGAACATACATACTAAGAAGGTAAGCTGTTAGAAGCCATCCAAAAAATGCTGGTGGAAAGATATATAGAAAATCTACAAACTCACCCTTTCCTGCTGTCCAAGCCATAAGAGTTGTTATATCTCCAAAAGGACTCCAAGCACCTCCAGCATTTGCTGCAACTACAATGTTTATAGCTCCGGTTATTAGAAAAATTTTATTCTCTTTGTCTATAGTAAATAAAACTGTTGAGAGGATTAATGCAGTAGTCAAGTTGTCTGCAACCGGACTTAACCAAAATGCTATGAGTCCAGTAAGCCAAAAAAGTTTTTTATATGAGTAACCTTTTGAGGTTAGATTGTATCTTAAAGCATCAAACACACCTCTATCTATAAGAGTCTCTATGTAAGTCATTGCCACAAACAAAAAGAAGAAAATTTCAGCAATTTCTTCTATAAGGACTTGCATCTCATGGTGAAGGGGGTCTGGATTTAAACCATTTACTGAGTAATATATCCCTATTAACATAAACATAAATGTTCCAGCAAACAAAGCTGGCTTTGATTTGTTTATCTCCCACTTCTCTTCAGAAGCTATAAAGTAGTAACCAAATACAAAAACCACCATAGCAAGGTAACCAACCCAAGTATGAGCCAAATTTGCCCCTCCTTCAGATGCAAAAGCACCACTAATAACCAAACTAAATAACAAAAACAACTTTACCATCTAATTTTCTCCTTTGATATAGTGAGCCCCTAGTGAGCTCTTTCTTTTTAATCCACTCTCAATTATCTCTTTAGAACACAAAAGCCTAAGCTTTATAAGCTCTCCTCTATCCATAGACAACATATCATTTACCCTCTGCCTCGCCCTAATAAGACCTTTTTGGGTTCTGATTATGCCAGCATTTTTCCACATCAACTTCCTCAATTCATTTTTTAACTTTTTATCTCCTTTTTTAACCAGCTTTTTTTCAAAAAGTGGAAACTTTATCTTTTTCTTATCCAAATTTAAATCTTTTTCTATAGATTTAGCTACTCTTATAGAAAAAACCAACCCTTCTAAAAGGGAGTTACTAGCCAATCTATTTGCTCCATGAACTCCACTAGAAGCCACTTCTCCAACAGCATAGAGATCTCTAACACTTTGAATTTTTCCATCTAGATCAGTTTTAATTCCTCCCATAGCATAATGAAATGCTGGAGATATTGGAATTTTTTGCATAGGCAGATCATATCCTAGATTTTTCATATTGAAGTAGATGCTTGGAAATCTTTTCTTAAAATAACTTTTAGAAAAACAGCTAAGATCTAAAAAAATCTCCTCATTTGTAGATTGCTGATATGAAAAAATTGCTTCAGAGACTATATTTCTAGGACTAAGCTCAGCTCTACTATCATAATCTAACAAAAATCTCCTGCCATGAGAGTCTACAACCTTTGCACCCTCACCTCTTAATGCTTCACTCAAAAGCTGCTTTCTTGCCCAAGAACACTTTACAAAAACTGTTGGATGAAACTGCATCATTTCCATATCTCTAAGCTCTATACCATGCTTAAGACAAACTCCATGCATATCAGCACTTATAGTTCTTGAGTTTGTATGATACTCATAAAGTGAACCCACCCCTCCACTAGCAATAACAACTGACTTTGCATAGATATTAAATATCTTTTTGTCATGTCTAACACAAACTCCATAACATACTCCATCTTCTATAAGAAGATCTATGACTTGGGTATTGTAAAGTATGGGAAACTTTAGTGATTTCATCAGGAAATAGTGCAACTCTCTACCGGTTGCATCGCCCCCAGCGTGCAGTACTCTATTTCTCGAGTGAGCTGCTTCTTTGGTATAAGCCAATTCCCCATTTTTATCCCTGTCAAACCAAAAACCCTGCTCAATTAATTTTTCAACTGAATATATACCCTCTTTGCATAAAACTTCTACAGCCTCTTTAGTACATAAGCCAGCTCCAGCCTCAAGTGTATCTTTTACATGCAACGCCACATCATCTTTATTAACCGCTACTGCAACCCCTCCTTGAGCATAAAAAGTGTTACACTCCCATGCATAATCCTTACTTAAAACCAATACATTTAAATCATCTTTTAAGTTATTTGCAGTATTTAATCCAGCAACCCCAGAACCTATTATAAGGACATCATAGTATGGCTTCATTTTTCTACACTTTTTTTCTCTTCCACATACTTTGGAGCTCCTTTGTACCCACACCCTGCAAAATTAAAGCAAATCAATGCTATAATTAAGACATGAAAGATTCTAAAACTATAATTTCTCATCTAAAAAAACATCCTTTATTAAAAACCTTGGAAAAAGAGGAGTGTTTTTTTTTACTAAAATCTCTGCTTCCAAACTCTTTATCTAATTATATAAAGTTTTTATATACAAAAAACGATACACTATTTTTTGTCTTAACCCACCCTAGTGCAAAGATGGAGTTTAATTATAAGCACAATTTAATAAAGTCTCTATTAAATCAACTAGAAACTTTTCATCCAAAATGTAAATGTATAAATCTAAAAAATATAAAAGCATTTGTAACAAATAGAAATAAAAAAAATGAAAGTTTTTTTAAAAATTCAGTAATATTTTATAAAGAGCGAGCATCAGGAGAGTTTAAAAATAGTGCAAAGGATGAAAGGTTAAGAGAACTTTTTGAACAAATAAGGGAAGAGATAAAAAATAATGCTAAAAAATAAACTAAAAAATCTTCCTAATGATTCAGGAGTATATAAATTTTTTGATAAAAATAAAAATTTACTCTACATTGGAAAAGCTAAAAATTTAAAAAACAGGGTAAATAGCTACTTTAAATTTACACCAAAAATCTCTCCTTCAGATAAACTTGGTCCAAGAATTTATAAAATGGTTAGTGAGATTGAAGACTTAGAGTACATAATATCTCCTAGTGAGTATGATGCGCTAATTCTTGAAAATTCACTAATAAAAGAGCTAAAACCAAAATACAACATCCTTTTAAGAGATGATAAAACCTACCCATATATAGTTTTAGACACCTCTAAAGAGTTTCCAAGATTTGAAATTACTAGAAAAGTTTTAAACAATAAAAATTTAAAATATTTTGGTCCATTCTCTAGTGGAGCTAAAGAGATACTTAAAGCTATCTATTTAAGTTTTAAACTAGTACAGAAAAAATCGTGTCTTAACTCAAAAAAAGCATGTCTGTTTTTTCAATTAGATAGGTGCTACGCTCCATGTGAAGGAAAAATATCCCAAGATGAATATGGTAAAATTTTACAAGAAGCACTCGGTGCTTTGATAGACAGAAAGATATTGATCAAAAAACTTGAGATAAAGATGCAACAAGCTGCAAAAAATTTAAACTTTGAAGAAGCAAGCGAGCTTAGAGACATGCAAAAAGCCATCAAAAATACTCTACATGTAATCCACTTAGACTTAGCCAAAATAGAAAATTTTGATCTTGTTGCCGCTGAAATAATAGGCAATATTGCCTCGATAGTCTTTATGTTTATAAGGGATGGTAAAGTGGTATCTACCATACAAAAAAGACTCAAAAGTCAAAATGGTTATGATTTAAATGAAGTATATAAAAGAGCACTGATTCAATTTTATAAGGAGGAGACAAAGCTTCTTCATAAAAAGATTTATATTGCCGATAACTTCGACGGAAAAGAGGATGTTGAAAATTTATTTCAAGTAAAATTTAACAAACAAATCTCCATAAAACAACCTAAAATTGGAAACAAAGCAAAATTATCAAAAATAGCAAAGCAAAACGCCAAGGACTCCATTTTACAATTTGTAAAAAAGGAGAGTATCTCAATTTTGGAGGAGATTAAAAATCTTTTTGATCTTCAAGAAACACCATATAGCATTGAAATTTTTGACAATTCCCATATATCTGGAGAGAGCAGAGTTGGAGCTATGGTAGTATATGAGGATAAATTTTTAAAAGATAGGTACAGAATTTATAACCTAAAGTCTAAAGATGAATACGCACAAATGAGAGAGCTTCTAACAAGAAGAATAGAAAGAAAAGAACAAAACCCTCTCCCAAATTTGTGGCTTATTGATGGTGGCTCTACTCTTCTAAAATTGGCTAAAACAATTATAGATAAATATGGTTGTAAAATCGATTTACTTGCGATTTCTAAAGAGAAGATTGATGCTAAAACAAATCGCTCTAAAATAAGATCAAGTGACATTATATACAATTTAAAATTTGATTACAAGCTTCCTCCATCAGATAAAAGATTACAATTTTTACAAAAACTTAGAGATGAAGCACACAGATTTGCAATCAAATCTCATAAAAGAAAAAAAATAAATAATGATTTGAGTTTAAACCTTTTAAAAATAGAAGGTGTAGGAAGTGCTACAATAAAAAAACTAATAGCTTACTTTGGAACATTTGAAAATATTTATAATGCAACAGAAGATGAAATATGTAATATTGTAGGTAAAAAGCTAGGAAAAATTATTTTTTCCTCAATAAGTAGCTAATTTTAAGTCATGATTAGATAGAATCAAGACTACCACATATACTTTGTGCATTTTAAGGATATGAAAATGTTACTATATGATAAGAGTGGCAATTTTATTGGAGTTAGCAAAGAAGAGTTGGCTTTATTAGGATTTGAAGATTTTGACGAATTTAAAAGTATGCACAATGATCTTGCTGAACTCTTTTTAGAAAAACCTGGATATATTTTTAAATTTAAAAATTTTTCTTGGATTGAGTATGTTTTGCACAGTGGAACTCCTAAGAAAGTTGCTATCTTAGAGTTAAAAAATGGAAAACAGATTGAAGTTGATATAAAGATTACAGAAATTTTTACTTATGGTAAAAGTGACAATAGCAACACAGAAATTTTATATTGTATAGAACTTATAAATAAAAACTCTTTTATAGAGCAATCTGCTCCCAAACCCAGTAGTTTCCAAGCAGATAATATGGTTGATTCTCAAAACCAAGTCAAAAATATTAACAATCTAGAACTAAATGAAACCAAAGATGATTTTATACACAATGATACTACATTAGAACAAGATTCACCAACAGATAAGCTTCGAATAGACTCAGATGTTTTTATAGATGATTACAACCAAAAAAATAATTTTGAAGAAAGTTTTACAACACCTTTTGAGGAAGAAAGCCTAGATATACAATTAAAAACTATACACGCAACAAAAGAGGGGTTGGAAAATATAAAAAATGATAATTTCAAAAACTTATCAGAACCACCTTTGGAAGAAACAGAAAATAAAGATAAATCACATTGCGAATATATCTTTCAAAATGAAGATAAAAACAGTAACACTGGTTTAGAAAATCATGACTCAACAAATAAAGAATCATCAATTAAAAATGATGAGACAATTTTTTTTGATATAACTTCTTGTGCACAGAAATTAGATTTAGACTTGAATTTAATAGCTGAGCTTATTGAGGAATATTTTAAAGACATTAACAACTCCATTCCAGAAATTGAATCATATATTAAATCTCAAAATGAAAATAGTTTAAAGGAAAAAATTTATGAATTAAAAGGCATTGCAGATAACTTGAGTATGAATGAAATATCTCAAAAGTTACAGCAAATTTTAGAGGCGAAAAGTTTAGATGAAAAAGAGATACTCCTAAGTGAATTTAAAAATTTGCTTAATATCTTCAAGAAAGAACTACTATTATAAGCATATGGATTAAAATATTAATTGGGAGGAAATAAGTGAAATTTAAAATTCAAGACATACTAAGACTTATAAGTTTGTACCCGCTACTGATACTTTTTTTATTTTCAACATATTTTTTGTACCTGTCCTATGGTGATTATAAAAATACAACACTATTTGAGCAAAAACTTAGTTCAGAAAAAGTTTTGAATGATTTATCAGTTGAAATTGCAAAGGAGCGTGGATATACTGCAATTTTTATTGCTAGTAGTGGTGCAATTGGTGGTGATAAATTAAAATCACAAAGACTCAATGTAAATAAAAGCATAAATAAATTTCATAATTTTTACAAAACAAAGAAAGTTAGTCAAAAAATCAAAAAAATCATATCTCTTTTAAACAAATTACCTCAAATAAGAAAAGAGATTACCTCTTTAAAAAATTTAAACTTCAATAAAATATTTTTTCAATACTACTCTGAAATAAACATCAACATTTTAAGTGAACTCCAAACCATAAGAGAGTTAGCAACAACACCTCTAACAGTAAATTTAAGTGAAAATTTAATAACGGCATATAAAGACATTGAGTTTACTGCTCAAGAAAGGGGATATATCGCTAAAATTTTAAACCAAAATCTTCCATTTTCTAATGAAGATTTAAAAATTTGGATTGACCTCTCTAGCAAATCAAATATTTTTGACTATAATTCTCTATACAACAACAGCTCTGCTAAAGAAAAAATAAGTAGAATCTATAATAGTTCTAACACTAAAAAACTTCTTGAAAAGATCAAACAAACAAAAGCTGAACTAATAACCGCAGCAAATAGTGGTAAGTATTTAATTGATCCTGTAATATGGTTTAGATTAATGAGTAGCAAGATTAATTTAGTTAACAAATCAACTCAAATAATTAAAGACAATCTTTTTAGTGAAGTGAAGATAAGCTACGATATAGCCATAAAGCAACTTTTAAGTGCCGCAATAGTCTGGATTATTTCAGTTGTTCTAATATTTATATATATAGTTTTATCTAAACAATTTAAGCAAAATATTGAAAGTTTTAGTAAAATTTTTGAAAAAATAGCTCAGTTATCTCAAACAGATGATGAGAGAGTTGATTTTAATACAGCTTCAGGAATAAATTCAGCATATAGTATAATTGATAAAGCAATAGAAAATATCGCTAAGGAGAAAGCAAAAGCAGAAGAAACTAATGCAGCCAAGAGTATATTTTTAGCAAATATGTCTCATGAAATAAGAACTCCATTAAATGGAATCATAGGCTTTACAGAGCTTTTAAAAAATACTGACTTAGATGATGAAAAAAGAGAGTTTGTTGATGTAATAGAGAAGAGCTCTGAAAATTTACTCAATATTATTAACAACATTTTAGACTTATCAAAAGTAGAAAGCAATAGAGTTGAAATTGATGAAACCCAATTTTTACCAATTGATGAATTTGAAAGTGCTGTAGAAGTATATGGAGCAAAAGCAGCAGAAAAAAATATACATTTATCATTTTTTATAGATCCAAGTTTAAACCATTATCTAAAAGGGGATGCAAACAAGATAAAAGAGGTTTTAATAAATCTTATGAGTAATGCAGTTAAATTTACACCTCTTAATGGATATATATCTGTTGAAATAAAACGCATAAATAATAATGCTTCATCTGGAAAAACTAAAGTTTTATTTTCTGTAAGTGATAGCGGGATAGGAATTAGTCAAGAGAAATTAGAAGATATTTTTGATGCTTTCAATCAAGCTGATTCTACAATTACAAGAAAATATGGTGGTACTGGATTAGGTCTTACTATATCTTCTAAGTATATTGCACTTATGGGAGGAGAATTAAAGGTTGAAAGTGAAGTCAACAAAGGAAGTAAATTTTATTTTACTTTAAATTTTGAAGAGCTACCAACAGAAGAATTAAACTTTAAAAATAAATTTACAGAGTTTAAGTGTGCTATACTATTAAATGAAAAACTCCCTAAAATACACTTCAAATTTATACAAAACTACTTAAAATACTTTGGCACTGATGTTAAATATTATGAAGATGTTCATAGTCTAAAAAATTTAATTTATAATGAAAACTTTAATCAAATTGTAGTTAGTTATGATTTACTTAGCAAAGAGGAGTTTGAAGAGTATAAAAAAATAAGAATGCCAATTATCCTCACGCTAAAACCCTCAAATCAAAGCAGACTTAGCAAATTAAGCAATGAGTTTATAACAACAATTTATGAGCCGATAAATGTTACAAAACTTGCAAAAGCTTTGGAACTAAGTAAAGATAAGCTACCAAAGAATGAACATGAAGAAAAAGAATATAGAGAGATTAAGAAAGATAAAACTATTGGACACATAGAAAAATTTAATGCTAAAGCCTTAGTAGCAGAGGATAATGAAATAAATCAAAAACTGATAAAAAGAACTTTAGAGGCTCTAGGACTTGACATAACAATAGTTCCAAATGGTAAATTAGCTTTGGAAGAAAGAGTAAAAAATGAATACGATATAATTTTTATGGATTTAGCAATGCCTATTATGGATGGTATTGAAGCAACACATAAAATTTTGGAGTATGAAAAAAGAAACAATCTCCATCATATACCTATAATTGCAGTAACTGCCAATGCATTAAAAGGAGATAGAGAGAGGTTTATGAAAGAGGGGTTGGATGAGTATATTACAAAACCAATAAGAAAAGAGACAATAATTAGTGTACTTAATATGTTTCTTCAAGAAAAAAAACAAGATCTTTATGCAATTAATAACTCAACAAAAAAAGACACAAGCTTGGACTCTTTTAAGAATAATAGTAACTTAATTAAAGATACTGCACCACCAAAAAATGCAAAAGATATTTTACTTTTTAAAAAAAGCAAGATTGAAAATAAAATTTTTAGTAATATTCTTTCTAAATATGATCTATCAATAGAAAGTGTAAATTATTTAGATGACTTTAAAGAGGCAATTAGGAAAAACAACTACAAACTAATAATATTTGATAAAGAGTCAAAGGGCTTATCATATGGAGTCTTAAAAGATGTTTTAAATGATCTAAAAGATTGCAATATAGTAATGTTTGTTGACCCCATTGCAGATACAAATAGTGAAGGGTTTGACTTTATTGATGAAATTCATGAGAACTCTATTAATAAATCAAAACTCGAAAGTATAGTTAAAAAATATATAAGGAATTAGTATTATGAAAAAGAAGCTTAAAGTTTTGGCAGTTGACGATGATTTTATAAACTTAAAGCTCATTAATTCGATGCTTAAAAAAAATCAAAATATAGAGAGCGTTATAGAAGCTAAAAATGGATTGGAAGCTATAAATAAACTCAATACTAATGAGAATATAGATCTTATATTGCTAGATATTAAAATGCCTGTTATGGATGGTCTAGAGTTCTTAAACAATATTGAGTCAATTCCCAAACTTAGAAAAATTCCAATTATAGTTTTAACAACAGATGAAACAAAAAAATCTGTAGCACTAGAAAAAGGAGCTTTTGATTTTTTAGTAAAACCTATAAGAGAAGCTGAATTAAGCAAAAAAATTGATAGAGTGATAGAGCTACTATAAGGCTTTAAAGCTCCACAATATAGTAGCCCTTTTATAAAAATATTTCTAAATGTATTTCTCAATTTTATGGTAAAGAGATAGAATCTCCTCCTTTTTTTCAATAAAACTGTTTTTATTTGCTATTAAGTGAGCTGAGCTTTCCATTATGGTTTCTACTACTTTTAAACCATTTTGTTTCATTGTAGTTCCTGTTTCAACTATATCTACAATTGCATCAGAAAGACCAACTAGTGGAGCTAGCTCTATTGAACCATAAAGTTTTATAACTTCAACTGCCATTGCCTTTTTTGAAAAGTAATTCTTTGTTATATTTACCATCTTTGTAGCAATTTTTATATCAGGAAGATTATAATCCAGGGTATCTTCATTTTTCATACCTACACAAACCCTGCACCTACCTATCTTTAAATCAAGAAGTCTGAGCAAATCAAACTCTTTTTCCTCTAAAACATCCAAACCGACGACACCTATGTCGGCAGCTTGATGGTAAACATAAGCTGGTACATCTTGATTTCTAACAAGCAAAAAGC
Organism: Sulfurospirillum sp.; assembly: GCA_026988125.1. Lineage (GTDB taxonomy): Bacteria > Campylobacterota > Campylobacteria > Campylobacterales > Sulfurospirillaceae > Sulfurospirillum_A. The sequence goes on along the minus strand of JALSLU010000145.1, from coordinate 7,439 downwards.
GAAAATTATCTACATCTAAAATAAGTTTTCTATCATCAAAAATAAATTTTTTATCAAAAATAGTTTCAAAAATATCTAAAGTCTCTTGTGCAATTCTTCCTTTTGGAAGTGCTACTGTTAACATCTTATCCCTTTCTCATATAAAACTTTTTTCATACCTCTAAAGATCAATGCTCTATCATAGATTGATTTTTTAAAAAATTTGGAAAAAAATTGTCCATCTCCACCAGTAAAATAAAGATTTTTATCTCTTGAAGTATCTTTTAACATCAATAAAATAGACTTTATAGCACCATAGGCTACAGCATCTGAAGTTTTTTGAGGTAGTGCATCTACTAAAAAATTTGGATTTATTTTATGATTTAATATAGGGGAAATCGAGCTATAGCACTTTTCGTAAGCATTTATACCAGGTAAGATATACCCTCCTAAATGAACAGAATTATTCATCACATCAACAGTTATGGCACTTCCAGCATCTACAACAATTCCATCTTTAACTGTATAACAAGCTGCAACTCTATCAATCCCTATTCCTTGATATATGGTATCAAATTCAAAGTACTCACTAATATCAACAAAATTTTCATCTTTTTTTAACTTTTCATCAAATAGATAATTCACATTTATATAATAAACTCTTTCTTTTGCACTGTACTTTTCAAACTCTTTTAGACTAAGTGACCATATCTTTTCATCACTATAAAAGTCGACTTTTGAATTTCCTATATCACACAAAATCATTATAAACTTTCCATCCACTAAGCTCCAACATTTTTTTAGATTTTGAACATAACTTAGCTCTCAAAAAAATATGTTTAAACTTAAAATTATGACCAACCACCCCTATAATTCTATTACTAAGTTCTATCAATTCATTAAAATCATTAACTATAAACCTACTTCTTTTAACATAATCTAATATCAGATGATAGTTTAAATTCAGATCTGTTGCAATATATATAAAAATCTTCTTTTTGGTACCTATTTTAGATTTATCAAAATTTCCAAAATCTTTAAACAAAAACCCTTTAGAAGCTAAAATATCTACTATTTTTTTCAATTATCCACACTTCTTGTTTTTTCTAATTTAAAAAAGTACTTCTCATAGTAAAGCTTATCATTTGTAGTAAAAACTTTATCTTCTATCTCATTTGGCAACTCATAAACATTTGAAGAGATTAAATCTATATCTGTTGCTATAAGGTAACCAGCTTTTTCTACTACATATATAAATTTCCCATGAATTGTACCTACAAATGATGCAAACTTATACTTCTTTGTTTTTAATACTTTCAAATCTGCATTTGTCAGTAAAATTTTTCCATCTTTTGTAAATATAAGCACTCTATCCTTTAGAATAATCACATCCTTTATATCTTCATCCAAAAAAGCCATACTTTTTGGAGTAATTGAGACAACTCTTTTTTTAGTTGCAGCTACTAGTCTATTATCTATGACATCTAAAAAAATTACATTTGAAAAAAACTTTTCACTCTTTACAACAACATCTCTTAAAACTTTGTTTGTCTTCAAATCAACTATAATAAGCTTCCCATCTAGTGTAGGATATACTAAAAGTGTAGTAAAAAAATATGGCGAAGCCACTTTTGAATCTACCGCATATATAGAGTCTCCATCTTTTTCAAAAAGTATTTTAGAATTATCTATGTCTAGTAAAACCAGTTTGTTATTACCAAGAACAATGGCTAAGAGATTACCCTTGATTGATGCAGAAGCTACCATTGAATCAAATTTATGTTTAAAAACTATTTTACTATCTTGATCAACTACCACCAATTCACCACATCTCGAAGTAGCAATAAATCTATCTTTAGAACCATTTACAAACATGTATCCTCTTGGCAACACCACACTACTTAACCCATCTTTTGTAATAATTTGACCATTTTCTAGCGTAGCTCCATCTCTTGCAACATCTACAATTGCTGAAGGAAGCTCACCATCGTACTCAATTTCGGCTACTATCTTTTTTGGCTCAAAAGTCTCCCTCTTAGTTCCACAACCAGCAGCTAAGAAAACCACTAAAATAAAAATAAAAAATATTTTAACCTGTTTCATTAATGTTTAACCTCTTTTGCAGATTCACCTTGATAATGTTCTAAATTTTTGATAATACTTTCTAATGGAGAGTTAAATCCTATTTTAACAAACTGTTCTTTAGCCGCGCCAATATTATTATTTTTTAATTTTATAAATCCATTTTGTAAATATACAAACTCCTTTAGAAGTAAACTTTTTTCTACAGTCTTATTTTCTAAACCAGCTAATTCATAAGAGGATAGATCAGAAATGATAAAATCTATGCTATAGTTTTCAAGTTCTTTTAGCAAATTTTTATCTGATTTATCAATTGCCAACTTGAACCTATAAAAATTATATAATCTTTCATTTTTTTCTTTTAATGTAGATAGTGCTTCCTTGTCATTTGGATTTTTTACTAAGGCAAGGTACGCTTTATTTGACTCTTCAATCCTTTTGTTATTTAAAAAATTTATAACTGCATATCCCATACTTACAACTACTATCAATGATAGAGAAATGATTATAACCTTCTTATATTTTTTAAAAAAACGCTCACCCTTTATAATTCCCTCTAAAAATTGCTCTTCTGTTCCTATCTCTTTTTTAACAGCATCTAAATTTTCTTTAATACCCAATTCCAATCCTTTTAAACAAAGTTTGCTGTAGTTTAACACAATAAAGATAAAAACAGACTTTTTTTGATATAATCCATCATCAAAAAGTTGAGGTAAGCTATGCAAATAGATGACAAATTATTGAAAAAGTTGGAAAAACTATCTTCTTTGGAAATTGCTGAAGATAAGAGAGGGAGCATGATAAATGCTCTTAGTGAAATTGTAGAGTTTGTAGAAAACTTGAATGAGCTAGATTTAGATAATCAAGAAGCAACTTTCACAACTCTAAAGGGCGGTACGCCTCTTAGAGAAGATATACCAAGTGTTGAGCCAAAAGTTATAAAAACAATTCTGAAAAATGCTCCAAAAAGTGAAAACAACTCTTTTGTTGTACCAAAAATCATAGAATAATAAGGAGTTTTAATGCCCTCTATAAATATAAAAGCCCTATTGAAGAATATAGTCGCATACAAAGCTTCCGACTTGCATTTAGTAAGCAGAAGTGAGCCCCAAATTAGAATCGATGGTAAATTAGTGGCGCTAGATATGGAAAAGCTAAACGGCAAAGATATTGAAGAGATGTGCTATACACTCCTTACAGATAAACAAAAAAAAGTTTTAGAGGAGAACAAAGAACTTGATTTTGCTATAATGTTTCCAGACATTGGTCGTTTTCGTGCAAACTATTATTATACAATGAATGGAGAATTAGCAGCCGCTTTTAGAATAATTCCTATAGAGATTCCCTCCCTCGATTCATTAAATGCCCCATCTATTTTTAAAGATTTAACGAAAAAAGAGAAGGGTTTAATTTTGGTTACAGGTCCAACAGGAAGTGGTAAATCAACAACTTTAGCAGCAATGCTGAATGAGATCAATGAAACTGAGCATAAACATATAATCACCATTGAAGATCCTGTGGAATTTGTCCATGAAAATAAAAAAGCTCTATTCTCTCATAGAAATGTAGGTGATGATACAAAAAGCTTTGCAAACGGTTTAAAATTTTCACTGCGTGAAGATCCAGATGTAATTTTAGTTGGTGAGATGAGGGATAGAGAGACAATTTCAACTGCTATTACAGCAGCTGAGACCGGACACTTAGTGTTTGGAACACTTCATACCAACTCTGCTGTTCAAACTGTAAATAGAATTGTAGATAGCTTTGAAGGTCCAGAGCAAATTCAAGTAAGGAGCATGCTTGCAACATCTTTGTATGCTGTAATTTCTCAAAGTCTGTTGCCAAGAATCGGGGGAGGAAGAGTTGCAATTCATGAAATACTTATAAATAATTCAGCCATTTCAAATCTTATCAGAGAAAACAAGCTACACCAAATTTACTCCCAAATGCAACTCAATCAATCAAAAACAGGAATGAGTACACAAACCCAATCAATGCTGAAATTTTTAAAACAAAATTTAATAACCAAAGATGATGCCATAAGATACTCAACGCAACCTCAAGAGTTAATAAATCATATAGGTGTTTAAAATTTACCATATTTACAGCTTAAATTAGGTATTATACAGCAAAAAGTATAATATATAATTTTAAGGTGAGTAAAATGGATAAGAAGCAGAGTGTAATTGAAAAGATAAATGTATTGGGCGAGAGCAGTTTTAAAAGATTACAAGAGTTAAATGTGCCACCATACCCAAAATATTATCATGATGCTTTTGTAGATGAACTTTTAAAATGTGATGATTTATCTTTAATTGCACTATCTAAAAAGTATGCTCACCTATTTTCACATGGAGAAAATGAAAAGCTAGAAGAGACATCATTGGAATTGGCAAAAGCTAGTCTTAAAGAGTTTGAAAAATCAAATTCCAATCTAAAAAAGCTATCTGATAAAAATGTAATTGATATTTCAACAATAAAGAGTGACTACGATAGAATAAACACAGATGCGATTATCAACTCCTTTAATAATTTTCAAACTGAAATTTTAGAAGAACTTGAAAATGCGGACGAAACCATAAAAAAATTGAAAATTGAAATTGAAAGACTTGAAAAAGAGTCTCACATAGATCCTCTTACTAAAACCTACAACAGAAAAGTCTTTAATAAAGATATTAAAGAGATTATAGATGCAGTAGAAGGAAAAGGTAGCGTAGATTTAAATTTAGTAATTTTTGATGCAGATGATTTCAAAAATATAAATGATACATATGGGCATAGTGCTGGAGATAAAACACTTATATTTTTAACAAAACTAATAAAAAACTCTTTGAGAAATGGTACAAAAATTTACAGATATGGTGGTGAGGAGTTTATCATAATCCTAAACAGGGTGACTTTAGAAGACACTTGTAAAACTGTACAAAGAATTTTAGATGCTATAAGCAGTAGTAAGTTACTATACAAAGGACATGAGATAAATTTAACACTAAGTGCGGGAATAGGTCAATATAAACAAAACGATACTTCCCAAACCTTGCTAGAAAAAGCTGATAAAGCGCTTTATGATGCAAAAAAATCTGGAAAAAATTGTTTTAAGGTTGCAGAGTAATGGTAGAAAATGTCTCAATATTCGATATTATTTCACTCTCTTTGATTCTTATTTTAGGAATTAAGGGAGTTATTAATGGTTTTATAAAAGAGGTTTTTGGTCTTATTGGGATCGTAGGAGGTATTTTTGTAGCTTCAAGATATGCAAAGGATATGGGAGCTTTTATAGATGCTAATCTATACCAAATAGGCAATAGTGCAACTTTGTATCTAGTTGGATTTATATGTGTATTGCTTGTTTTTTGGATTTTAAGTCTTTTGGTTGGATATATTTTAGAGAGCTTAATTAAGAAAAGTGGTTTAGGAGCTATTGATAAGTTAGCTGGTTTTGCTGTTGGATGTGCAAAGATATTTTTGGTTTTTTCTATCTTTGCAGTTACTTTATCGAACATTGCTTTTATAAAAGAAAAAGCTGATGAGTATATGAAAGATAGCTTTATGTATCCTATTTTTGTGGAAACGGGAAACTATATAATGAATATCGATAGCAATAAAATAAAAGATGATTTAAAAAACAAAAGTCAGGCTATAATCAAATAGAGAAAAATATGAGAGATGAAGTTACCAATGAATATGAATCTTTACTATATAAGTTTAAAGATATTTTAAAGCATAACAATTTAAAGTTCACAAAACAAAGAGAGGTAGTCTTAAAGACTCTCTTTAGTAATGACCAGCACTTCTCACCCGAAGAGCTTTATGTACACATCAAAAATGAATATCCATCTTTAGGTGTGGGGATAGCAACCATATATAGAACTTTAAATTTACTAGAAGAGTCCTCTATGGTCACTTCACTCTCTTTTGGATCGTCTGGGAAAAAGTATGAGCTTGGAAACAAGCCACACCATGATCATATGATTTGTGATTCATGTGGAAAAATAATTGAGTTTGAAGATGAAGAAATTGAAAAAAAGCAGTTAATCATAGCAGATAGACATAGTTTTAAATTGACTGGACACAGTATGCAACTATATGGTATCTGTAAAGATTGCCAAAAACTATAATTAAGGAAGAATAAGTTGATATTTGAAAATCAGTATGAACAACAAAGATTGCAAAAAGCTAATAATTTAAGAGAGTTAGGAGTAAATCCATACCCTCATAACATTCAAAAAGATTCAACAACAGCAGAATTTAAAAGGTGTTATGAATATGTTGCTAATAGTGAAGAAAAAAGAGATGAGTCAAAAAGCAATACAGTAGTAGGTCGTATAAAATTCCTAAGACACATGGGAAAAGCGGCATTTGCCAAGATTGAAGATGAAAGTGGAGTTCTTCAAATTTACTTTAGTAAACAAAGCATAGGTGAGGAGTGGTTTAGGGAGGTCAAAAAACTTGTTGAAGTTGGGGACATCATCAGTGTAACTGGCTTTCCTTTTGTTACAAAAACCGGAGAATTATCTCTACATGTAAAGGAGTTGAAACTTGCCTCTAAGTCTATCACCCCTCTTCCTGAGAAATTTCATGGCTTAACGGATAAAGAGTTAAGATATAGAAAAAGATACCTCGATATGATAATGAACAAAGAGGTTAGAGATACCTTCAAAATAAGAAGTCAAATAGTAAGCACCATTAGGCACTTCTTTGAAGAGAGGGGCTTTTTAGAGGTTGAAACTCCTATGATGCACCCAATAGCAGGTGGAGCAAATGCAAAGCCATTTATAACTCACCATAATGCTTTAGGAGTAGATAGATACCTAAGAATTGCACCTGAGCTTTATCTTAAGAGATTAGTAGTTGGTGGATTTGAGGCAGTCTTTGAAATAAATAGAAACTTCAGAAATGAAGGGATGGATTTAACTCACAATCCAGAGTTTACCATGATAGAGTTTTATTGGGCATATCACAACTACCAAGACCTTATGAATTTAACAGAAGAGATGTTTAAAGTTCTTCTATCTAAGCTAGATATGCCTCTAAAGATTCCATATGGGGATGTTGAGATAGATTTTTCTAAAGAGTTTGAAAGAGTAGCATTCAAAGATTCGTTATCAAAGATTGGTGGAGTTCCAGATGAGATACTTGATGATAGAGATAAGATTATTGAATTCTTGAAAGCTAAAGGCGAAGATGTAGATAAAAACTTAACTCTTGGAAAACTTTATGAGGAGCTTTTTGATCTATATGTTGAAGAGAAGCTTATAGACCCAACCTTTATCATAGACTACCCAATAGAGATTAGTCCTCTAGCTAGAAGGAGTGATAAAAATCCTAACATAGCTGAGAGGTTTGAGCTTTTTATAGCAGGCAGAGAGATTGCAAAT
>JALSLU010000144.1 GCA_026988125.1 Sulfurospirillum sp. | reverse complement strand
AAGATTTTGTATGCTATTTTCAAGGGATGAGTTTAAAAGAAGGGTATGAAGAGAAGATACAATTTACAAAAATGATTAAAAAAGCTTTGCAAAATGATAAAGTTTTTCCATATTATCAGCCTATTCTAAATAGAAACGGAGAGATTGTAAAGTATGAATCATTGATGAGAATAAAAGCAGAGGATGATTCTCTTTTAACCCCAAATTTGTTTATGAGTGTATCTAAAAAGGTGAAACTATATAAACTTTTGACTAAAAGTATGATTGAAAAATGTTTTAAAGAAGCCTCTATATCAAAAAAAACAATATCCATAAATCTACTGCCTGATGACTTAAGTGATAATGATATAAATAATTTTCTTATAGATATGCTTAAAGAGTATAAAGTAGCTAAGAATATAGTTTTTGAAATACTTGAAGATGAGAGCTTGGAGAATTTAAATAGAGCTTACAATTTCATAGATAGGGTAAAATCAATGGGAGTAAGGATCGCAATAGATGATTTTGGAACGGGATATAGCAATTTTGTTTACCTTATGAATTTAAAGCCAGATTATTTAAAAATTGATGGCTCAATTGTTAAAAACATTGTAGAAGATAAAAGTTCGCAAGAGATTTTAAAAGCGATTGTAGCGTTTGCTAAATCCTTAGGTATAAAAACTATAGCTGAGTATGTTGCTTCAAAAGAGATTTATGAAAAATGCTATGAAATGGGAATTGATGAGTTTCAAGGTTATTTTTTAGGAGAGCCAAAATCCTCTTTAGTAAATCCTAATATCTAATATTTTGAAGGCAAATTTATGACAACTAAAGAACTATTTTTCAAACTATTAAGATACCGCTCTATTACTCCAGATGATGATGGAGCGTTTGAGTTTATAGAGGAGTACTTGAGTGAATTTAGAGCTATAAGGATAGACAAAGTTGATACAAAAAATCTTCTTTTGTATAAAAAATTTGGGGAAGGTCCAACTCTTTGCTTTGCAGGGCATATAGATGTGGTTCCTCCAGGAGAGGGTTGGCATAGTGATCCGTTTGATCCAACCTTAAAAGATGGACTAGTTTACGCAAGAGGTACTCAAGATATGAAGAGTGGAGTTTGTGCATTTTTGCAAGCTCTAAAGCAGGCAGAAAAGTTTAGAGGAACTCTTATGGCTCTTTTAACAAGCGATGAGGAAGGTGATGCAACTTATGGAACTATAGAGGTCTTAAACCATCTCAAAAGAGAGAATTTTTTGCCAGATTTTGCCATAGTGGCTGAGCCAACTTGCGAAAAGAGATTTGGAGACGCTATAAAAATAGGAAGAAGAGGCTCAATTAACGGTTACTTGAAAATCAAAGGAAAACAGGGTCACGCAGCATACCCTGAAAAATCCATAAATCCTATAAGCCTAATTACCCCAATTTTAGATAAATTAAGTGATCACTTTTTTGATGAGGGTGATGAAAATTTTGCTCCATCTCAGATGGTTATAACTGACATAAGATCTGGTATGGAGGTTACTAATGTAACTCCCAATGAGTTAAATCTTATGTTCAATGTAAGAAACTCTACAAAAACAACAAAAGAGGATATTAAAAACTATATTGAAGAGCAATGCAAGGGGTTAGATTTTAGCTTAAAACTTACTCAAGGCTCATTCCCTTTTGTAACCTCAAAAGATAGTAAAGTGGTGAAAGCTATGGAAGAGTCAATAAGGAGTGTCATTGGTATAAACCCAAAGTACTCAACCGCAGGAGGCACAAGTGATGCAAGATTTTTTGGACAATTTGGTATAGACACTATAGAGTTTGGGGTTAAAAATGATACAATTCACGCTGCAAATGAAAGGTGTGAGTTAAAAGAGGTTGAAGATTTAGAGAGAGTTTTTAAAAAAATTATAAAAGATTTTTAGGAGTTATAATGGAGTATATAAAAACAAATAAAGCACCACAAGCGATCGGTCCATATTCACAAGCGGTTAAAATAGGAGATTTTATCTACACTTCTGGTCAAATCCCTCTTACAAGTAGTGGTGATTTGGTAGATGGAGATATTAAGATTCAAGCTAGACAAGTTTTAACAAATTTAAGTGAAGTCTTAGGTGAAGCCGGTAGCAGTTTAAAAAAAGTTGTCAAAACTACCATATTTTTGAGTGATATGAGCTATTTTAAGGATGTGAATGAGGTATATGCAGAGTTTTTTAAGGAGCATAAACCAGCTCGCTCAACAGTTGCAGTAAAAACTTTGCCTTTAAATGTTGGGATTGAGATAGAAGCTATAGCAGTGCGATAAATCCACCCTTAAGTTATAAACTTAAAAATGACTTATTGAGCCCAATTTATTTTAATTTTTGTAATATTATGCAAAGATTACGCAATTTTACTTCGAGGAAGGTTTATGTCTAAAAAACACTATGAAGTTTTGGTTATAGGCGGGGGAATTTCTGGTGCTGCTATATTTTATGAGTTAGCCAAATATACAGATATAAAGAGTATAGCACTACTAGAGAAGTACAATACTTTAGCTAGTTTAAACTCAAGTGGCAGAGGAAACTCTCAAACGATTCATTGTGGAGATATAGAGACAAACTACACTGTTGAAAAAGCAAAAAGTGTTAAAAGAACTGCAAAGATGATCGAAAAGTACTGCTTGCAGTATGGGTACGAAGGAGACTTTTTATTTGCACACCAAAAAATGGCGATTGGTGTTGGAGATGAAGAGGTCAACTATATGAGAAAAAGGTATGAAGATTTTAAAGAACTTTTTCCATACCTAGAAGTTTTTGAGAAAGATGAGTTAGCTCAAATTGAACCAAAGTTGATATATGATGACAATGGCAAAGAGAGACCAGAGAGTATAGTTGGTGTTGGAGTAGAGGGTGGACAGTATAGTACTGTAGATTTTGGAAGAATGAGTGAGACACTAGTTGAAAATGCAAGAAAAGTAGAATATAAAAAATGTGATTTATTTTTAAATTCTCAAGTAGTAAAAATTGAAAAGATAGAAAATGCACATATAGTTAAAACAAAAGATGAAACTTTTATAGCTGATTTTGTTGTTGTTAATGCTGGAGCTCACTCTTTGTATTTAGCTCACCAAATGGGACATGGGTTAAATTTTGCATGTTTGCCAATGGCAGGAAGTTTCTATCTTACAACCAAAAAAATTCTAAATGGAAAAGTCTATATGGTGCAACATCCTAAACTTCCTTTTGCAGCACTTCATGGAGATCCAGATATCTTAGCAAATGGATTTACTAGATTTGGTCCGACCGCACTTGCTTTGCCTAAGTTAGAGAGGTATCATGGCAACTCGACAGTTATAGATTTTTTTAAAACCCTTCGTTTTGACTCAGATGTAGCTAAAATATTTGCTGATTTGTTAGGAGATAGAGATATAAGAAATTATATTTTTAGAAATTTTCTATTTGAAGTTCCATTTTTAAATAAGAGATTATTTTTAAAAGATGCTAGAAAAATTGTTCCATCACTACAACTTGAAGATATAGAGTATGCACATGGTTTTGGAGGGGTTAGACCTCAAGTTTTAGATAAGAAAAATAGAAGGTTAATGTTAGGAGAAGCAAGCATAAACCCAAATACAGGAATAATTTTCAATATGACACCAAGTCCAGGAGCCACAAGCTGCCTAGGAAATGCCCAGAGAGATTGTAAAATAGTATGTGACTTTTTGGGTAAAAGTTTTGATCAAGAGAGCTTCAATGAGGACTTAGTTGAGTAGTGGATGATTTAGATCTGTATGCAAAGATTGAACCTATTATAGGTTTTTATGAGGAGTATGAAGAACTATATGCTAAGTATATAGATAAAATTTTATTTTTAAATGCAAAAAATGTTTTAGACATTGGGTGTGGAAATGGAAGATTTTTAAGACACTTAAAAGATTTAAAAATAGAACATTTTGGTATAGATAGAAGCCTAGAGATGATCAAAAGAGCTAAATCTATCGGGGTTAACGCCAACTTATTGGAATTAAGTAGCATAGATAGAGAGTTTGAATGTGCTACTGCTATAGGGGATGTTTTAAACTACATAGATAGCAAAAATTTAGAACTGTTTTTTAAAGAGATTAGAAGAGTTCTGATAAATGGTGGATACTTTTTGTTTGATATTAATACACTAGATGGCTTTGAGACTACTGATGGTGTGATGGTTAAAGATTTAGATGATAAATTTTTATCAATCGAGGCAGATTTTGATGGAGAGATTTTACAAACCAATATAACTTTTTTTGAAAAAAATGAAAAAAACTTTTTAAAATCAAAAGCTAAAATACTGCAATACTTTCATGATGTTGAGAAGTTTAAAAATATAGATGGTTTTGAGTATATCTCATCAACACCTATAAGAATGTTTAGTGATATTGATGAAAAAGTGATTGTAACCCTTAGAGCTATTTAATAAGCTTGCTTATATCTCTAAATGCTTCGTGTTTGGCACTTGCGCACAGTTCAAACAGAAGTGATTCACATGTAGTCAATATAGCTCCTTCGCTTAAAGCTCTCTTTATGGCTACCTCTTTATCGTTTGGTTTTCTAGAAGTTGTAGCATCTTCAACCAGGACTGGTACAAAACCTTCATTTTTCAAATCAATTATAGTTTGTAAGACACAGATATGAGCCTCTATACCAAATACAATTACAAATTTTTTATTTAGCTTTCTAATTTCGCTTAAAGTAGAGTCATTTTTGCAGCAGCTAAATGTAACTTTTTCAAAGCTTTTAGTAGATTGTAGCTCTTCTATGAGGGGTGCTATAGTCTCTCCTAAGCCTTTTTTATATTGTTCATTTACCAATATAGGAATATCTAATAGTTTTAAACCTTTTACAAGCTTTATGCTAGTTTCTAAAAAATCCTCCTTTTTATACATATGAGGAAATAATCTCTCTTGGATATCTACTATCAAAGTTAAAGTATTTTGAGAATCAATACGCATGATGTTCCTTTTTTGCCCAATTATATTGATTTTTTCTTGAAGAAAAACTGATATAATATTGTAATAATTGTACTGTATAATTTGCTTATAGGGTCAATTAACAAGGAGAATATATGCAACAGATGAAAAAAACTAAAATTTTGGCTACAGTTGGACCTGCTAGTGATAGTGTAGAGGTATTGGAAGGACTTATAAAAGCTGGAGTAAATGTTTTTAGATTAAATTTTAGTCATGGAACACATGAGTATCACTCTTCTACTATAAAAAAGATTAGAGAAGCTTCTAAAAATACAAAAGTAAAGGTCGGTATACTTCAAGATATATGCGGACCAAAGATTAGAGTTGGTAAATTAAAAGAGGATTTTATACTAAAAAAAGGTGATAGGGTTACATTTGTAAAAGAGGAGATAGTTGGCGAAAAGATAGATAAAGGCTCTTATAAACTCTGCATAAATCAGCCTCAGATTTTAGATATGTTAAAGGTAGATGAGTATATTTACTTATATGATGGGATTATAAAAGCTAAAGTTACAAAAATTGGTAAAAAAATTGTAACTGTGATAGAAAATGGTGGAAAACTCTCTTCAAATAAGGGTGTCAACTTTCCAAATACAGTTATAAACATAGATGTAATAACTCCAAAGGATGAAAAAGATATGCTTTGGGGTGCCAAAAATGGGGTTGACTTTGTGGCTATATCATTTGTTCAAAATGCGAAAGATGTTTTAAAAGCTAGAGAGATCCTAAAAAAATACAAATCAAGAAGTCAAGTTTTTGCAAAAATTGAGAAGTTTGATGCTGTTGAAAATATTGACGAGATTTTAGAGGTTAGTGACGGTCTGATGGTCGCAAGGGGTGATTTAGGAATTGAGGTTCCTTACTATAAAGTTCCTAGTATTCAAAAAAAGATTATACGAAAAGCAAATGCTGCTTCTAAGCCAGTTATTACTGCAACTCAAATGCTTCTATCTATGGCACAAAATGAGGTAGCTACTAGAGCAGAGATCAGTGATGTTGCAAATGCAGTTCTTGATGGAACAGATGCGGTTATGCTTAGTGAAGAGAGTGCGATCGGTAAAAATCCTGTAAATGTTGTTAAGGTAATGGCAAATACAATAAAAGAGACTGAGAGTGTTTACCCATATAATAAATTTGGAAGATATAGCTTTTTAGATGATACCGATATAGTTTCTGAGTCGATCGCGAAATTAGCACACAATTTAAAAGTTGAAGCTGTAATAACACTTACTAGCTCAGGTATGAGTGCTAAAAAGTTGGCTAGATACAGAATAAAAAGTAAAATTTATGCTGTAACTCATGACGAGAGAGTAGCAAGAAGCTTAACTATAGCATGGGGGATAATTCCTATTATGAATATAGATAAAGGATGTCTCAATATGATCATGGCTCATACTATACAAAAAGGAATAAAAAAAGGATTTATAGATAAAAGTAAAACCTATATAGTTACAGCTGGTTATCCAACTGGAGTTGCTGGTAATACAAACTATATCCGCATTATGAGAAGAGAGCAAATTGATTACTATGTTGATTTGTAGTATAATCGGTAGCTCAAGTTAATTGAAGGATAATTTTATGCATATCTTAAAAAAACCTAGCTGGTATTTAAGTGAAAATGAGGTAACTCCTGAAAACCTTTTTTTAAGTAGAAGAGATTTTTTTAAGCTAGGTGCTGCTACTTTAGTTTCAACTTCTTTAATAATTGAAAAATTAAGTGCAATTGAAAATAATAATCTTGAACCATTAAGATTTTCTAAAAGTTCTTATGGTAGAGGTTTAGAGTTAAATTCATTTGAGCAGGTAAGTACTTACAATAACTTTTATGAATTTTCATTGAAAAAAGATAGACCAGCTAAAATGGCTCATACGCTAAAACCATCACCCTGGGAAGTTCAAATATTTGGTGAAATAAAAAAGCCGATTGTTTTATCTATAGACAAACTAAAAAAGGATTTACTAGAGGAGAGGATTTATAGATTTAGGTGTGTAGAGGGCTGGAGTATGGTAGTCCCTTGGATAGGTATAAGTTTAAAATCTCTATTAAAAAATGTAGAGTTAACATCAAAAGCAAAATATCTTAAATTTACAACACTATATGATGAGGAGCAATTTCCAGATCAAAGAAAAAGTAGTTGGGGAAACATTCCATATCCATATGTTGAGGGACTTAGGATTGATGAAGCTATGAATGAGTTAAGTTTTATGGCTCTTGGAATGTATGGAAAAGTTTTACCAAATCAAAATGGAGCACCTTTTAGACTGATAGTTCCTTGGAAATATGGTTTTAAAAGTATAAAGTCTATAGTTAGTATAGAGTTTGTTGAGAAAGAGCCTCTAAATACTTGGAAAGCAGTTGCACCAAACGAGTATGGATTCTATGCAAATGTAAATCCAAATGTTGATCATCCAAGGTGGTCTCAAGCAAAAGAGAGAGTTTTGGGACATTTTTTTAAGCAAAAAACTCTTATGTTTAATGGCTATGAAAAAGAGGTTGCACATATGTACAAAGATATGGATTTGAAAAAGTTCTTTTAGTGGGGTATGTAGTGAAGAAATTTTTTCTTTTTTTGATTCTATTGGCCCCACTATTTTATATGTTGATTAGATTGTTCTATGGAGTAAATGATCCAATCAAGTTTATATACACTTATACAGGATTTAGTACACTCTCCTTTCTTTTTTTAACCCTTTTAACAGCACCATTGAAAAAATTT
>JALSLU010000143.1 GCA_026988125.1 Sulfurospirillum sp. | reverse complement strand
GCCATCATCTAATAACTCTACTACTTTTGCTTCTAAATTCTCTTCAAAGTGCAAGATTGAATTGACTTTTACTTTTCCTCGTATATAGACACTAAACTTTTCATCTTTTAGCGGAGAGTTTAAAAGCAGCTCAACTCTTCCTCCGCTACTTTTTTTTCCAAAAATTCTTGCTTTTACCACTTTTGTATCATTTAGAAGGACCACAGTGTCTTTTGGTAGAAATTCAAAAAGTTTTGAAAAGGTGCTATGGGTTATGGAGTTATTTTTTCTGTTATAAACTAGCAACCTTGCACTATCTCTAGGATTTGCCGGGTATGAGGCTATGAGAGAATCCGGAAGACTATAGTCATAGCTATCTCTATCTAAAACATTTAGCACTACTTGGACTCTTCCTTCTCATCATCTTCATTTTCATCTTCTTGTTCTTCGTCATCAATCTCAGGATTAACCGCTCTTGCTACCAAGATAGATACCCCATAGAGAAGTACAAGAGGTCCTGCCATTAAAAATTGAGTCAAGATGTCAGGTGGAGTAAGCAGGGCTGAGACTAAAAAGATGATTATAATCGCATATCTAAAAAAACTAGTTAAACTCTTATCTGTAACAAAGCCAAGCTTAGCAAAGAAAAATGTTATAACAGGCAACTCAAAGGCTAGCCCAAATCCAAAAAGCAGTTTTGTAAAAAAACTTACATACTCGCCAATGCTTGGAAGTGCCGTAAAGAGTTGTGATCCAAAATTTATGAGAAAATCAAAACCAAGTGGTACAACAATATAGTAACAAAATGATGCTCCAATCAAAAACATCAAAGTAGCAAATGTCACAAATGGGATCACCAATCTCTTCTCATTCTCATAAAGACCAGGAGATACAAATAGCCAAAATTGCCAAAAAATTACCGGTAAAGAGAGAATAAAAGCAGTAAAAAATGAGACTTTAAGTGCTGTAAAAAACGGCTCTTGAACCTTGGTAAAGATAACAGATGAGCCCTTTGGTAAAACTCCCTCAAGAGGTGTTATCATCCATGCTAAAATTGGTTCCCAAAAACTAAAACAGACAAAAAACATCACAAATAAAACTGCAACAGATATGCCTAAACGCTTTCTTAACTCTGCTAAATGAGGTTTTAACTCTTCAAACATTACTCATCATCCTCTTTGGTTTTTTTACTACTTTGCTCACCCTTTAGTGCTGATTTGACACCTAAAGGATCTTTTTTTAATTCATTTACTTTACTTATATTTTCTTGAATCTCTTTAAATGTATTGGTAACATTTGAAGTTGATTTTTTTATCTCTTCTAATTCATCAAATGTGATTGTTTTTCTAAGACTGTTTGCTGATTCATCAAGTTTCTTTTTGTACTCAAGAGTCTCTTCTTTAAGCTCTTGTAGTTTTATCTCTTGCTCAAATGTTGCTTTTGCCTCATTGATGCCACTTTTGAATGATTTAAAAAATTTAGCAATTTTAACCATAGCCTCAGGAAGTTTATCTGGTCCTAAAAAAAGTATAGCAATTACTGCTATGATCATTATCTCTGAAAAACTCATTCCAAACATTTAGTGCTCCTTATTCTCTTATGGAAAGCTCAAAATTCTATCTAATTTGTCCTTAAGAAATTATGTAAAGTGCAATCTCATCAGCTACTAAGAAGTCATTGTTATAAACTCGATTGGCTTTACATGTAAGCTTTCTCTCTTTAAGTAACAACTCTACTTTTTGCATCTCTTTTTGAGTAAAAACCTCTAAATCAACTCCGACAATACACCTAAGGCCCAAAAAGATTCTCTCAACTCTTAAGTTCTCCTCTGTTAAAACCTCCACCTCTTTTTTTAGAGGGTTTTTTATGTACTCTTCGATGCTTTTTGAAGGGTAGTATCTTTTGTCTTTTTTAAAACCAACAGCACCTGAGCCAATTCCTAGGTAGTCTTCACCTCTCCAGTAACCAAGATTGTGTACACTTTGATAAGTCCCAAAGTTTGAGATTTCATACTGTGGAAAGTTGGAGCTTATTTTTTCTATAAACTCTCTTGAGCACTTTTCACTCTCATCTACAAGCTCATTTTTACCAAAAAAGGGTGTATTTTCTTCTAAGGTTAATGCATAGGAGCTTATGTGGTTTATGGGTAGCTCAAGAGCAATCTTTAAGTCTTTTTCATCATCAAAAGTTGTTGCATAAATCAAATCTATAGAGATATTTTCAAAGCCAACTCTGTTTGCATCTTCTATAGCCCTAAGAGCCTGCCTTGAGGAGTGGTTTCTGCCAAGAATTTTTAGCTTTTTTTCACTAAAGCTTTGAATGCCAAAACTAATCCTCGTTACTCCTAAATTGTTCATCCCTTTTAGCCAATCTAGTGTTGCTGAGTTAGGGTTTGCTTCACTTGTAATCTCAGCTTTATCCTTCAAGTAGGGCTTTATAGTTTCAAAAAACTCTTCATACGAGCAAGGCTCCACAGTTGAAGGAGTTCCCCCTCCAATAAAGATCGATTTTATACTCTTTTTTTCTAAATTTTCAAGCTCTTTTTTTAGCTGAATCGTTACGCTTTTTATATACTCTTTTTTTAGATGAAATTTATCTACATAGGAATTAAATGCGCAGTAATGGCACTTTGAATCACAAAATGGAATGTGTAAATATAAGAGCAAAGTTTTCCTTCTGGGCACCTCTAAAAACCCTAGCATTCTGTGCTAGGGTTTTTAGAGGTGCCCTTATCTGAGTTTAATCACTTTTTGGGTAACATTTTACCAAAAAAAGGAGAGATATGCAGAAAAAAAAGCATTACAGACCAAATGTTGCAGCAGTGATTGTCTCTTCTAAATATCCATTTGAGTGTGAGATACTTTTGGCTTTGAGAAATGATATAAAAGATGCTTGGCAGTTTCCTCAGGGTGGTATAGATTATGGTGAGAACCCAAAAGATGCCCTTTTGAGAGAACTCAAAGAGGAGATAGGTACAGATGAAGTGGAAATTTTAGCAGAGTATCCTGAGTGGCTAAGTTATGATTTCCCCGGTAAAATTGCTAAAAAAATGTACCCATTTGATGGACAAACTCAAAAGTATTTTTTAGTTAGGCTAAAGGATGATGACTCTATAAATTTAGATACAAAACATCCTGAGTTTAGCGAGTATAAGTTTGTTAAGGTAAAAGATGCATTTAAACACATAACATACTTTAAAAGACCGATTTATCAAAAAGTTTTAAACTATTTTAAAAAAGAAGGGTATTTATAAGATGCTTATAGTACAAAAGTACGGAGGAACTAGTGTTGGTTCACTAGAGAGGATTGAGGCTGTGGCTAAGAGAGTAGCTAAAACTAAAGATGAAGGAAACGATGTTGTAGTAGTTGTTTCAGCTATGAGTGGTGAGACAAATAAACTTATAGAGTATGCAAACTATTTTAGTAAAACTCCAAATCAAAGGGAGATGGATCTTCTTTTAAGTTCAGGAGAGAGAGTAACTAGTGCACTTTTAGCAATTGCACTTAGCGAGATGGGATATAAAGCCGTAGCGATGACAGGTAGACAAGCTGGAATAAAAACCGATACCTCTCACACAAAAGCTCGAATAGAAAATATAGATACACAAAAAATAGAGAGAAAAATAAAAGATGGAAACATAGTGGTAATTGCTGGTTTTCAAGGAATAACAAAAGATGGTGAAGTCTCTACTTTGGGAAGAGGTGGAAGTGATCTGAGTGCTGTAGCGATTGCCGGAGCTTTGAGAGCTGATTTGTGTGAAATCTATACTGATGTTGATGGTGTATACACAACCGATCCAAGGATTGAGCCAAAAGCTAGAAAATTAGAAAAAATAAGTTATGATGAGATGTTAGAACTTGCAAGCCTTGGTGCAAAAGTTCTTCAGACTCGCTCAGTTGAGATGGCAAAAAAATTAAATGTAAATTTAGTTACGAGAAGTAGTTTTAATAATAACGAAGGAACACTAATAACGAAGGAAGAAAACATCATGGAAAAACCAGTAGTTAGTGGAGTAGCACTAGATAGAAATCAAGCAAGAGTAACTCTAAGAGAGGTAAAAGACAAGCCAGGAATCGCTGCGGAAATCTTTAGGAAGTTAAGTGATTCAAATATAAATGTAGATATGATAATCCAAAATGTTGGACATGATGGTGTTACAAATTTAGGCTTTACAGTTCCAGAAAATGAGCTTGAGACAACAAAAGTTGCTATGGAAGAGCTTGATGCTTCTAAAAGTGTTGAGTATGACAGCGAGATTGTAAAAGTAAGTATTGTTGGGGTTGGTATGAAATCTCATAGCGGTGTTGCTTGCATAGCATTTGAGACTCTTTCAAAAGAGGGAATAAATATAGAGATGATTAGTACAAGTGAGATCAAAATCTCTATGGTAATTGCAGCAAAATATGGTGAACTTGCTGTAAGGGCTCTGCATAGTGCTTATAACTTAGATGGTTGATATATGCAAAAATTTCTAAAGTGGACATTGCAGACCATTAGAAAAGATGGCTCTATGATGAGTTGGATGGAGGAGAAAAGGTTTGAGTGGGTACCTCTTGTCTCCTCTATGATAAAAAATCTACTAAATGGTTATACTATAGTTATTGTTACTGATGATGATAGAGAGTGGTTCAATAACTACATAGTTAGGAAGATAAATGCTCAAGGTAAAAACCGTCCACTTTTACCGTTTGTCTCCTTAAAGACATTTTATCCAAATATCTCTTCTATAAAAACAAAAGAGGATATAGAGCTGCTTGAAGATCTTTTTGGTCAGACATTTTTAAATGGACATCTCTTTTTTTATATAGGTAAGAGTAATGACATAAAGATGCAATTGGCCAAAAGACATGATGAGAGTTTTATGTGGATTTTGGATGAGAGACAACAAAATAGTTTTTATCTTGCAAGTAGTGACAGTTTTTTAGATATAAAGCTTATTCAGCTTTTTAAGCTTTTAGATAAAAGTATAGATGCAGTTTTATTTGCTGAGGTTAGCTTAGAAGATGAGTGAACCCACAAGCACAATTCTTATATCTAAAGATATTGAAAGTGCTTTAGAATATGCTCTTGAGAGATTTAGGGAGTATAGGGTAGTTAGTTTTTTTAAACCTAATGATGAATTCTTATTAGAAGATGCAAAGGCAGTTGTTAAAGAGGCATATATTGCTGAAAGTAAACCTAAAATTTTAATCTTAGGAGCAAAAGGTTATAGAATTGAAGCTCAAAACTCTTTGTTAAAGATTTTAGAGGAACCACCAAAAAATATAGTTTTCATCCTTATAGCACCAAGCAGAACACTCTTCCTACCAACAATTCTATCAAGATTGGCAAAAGAGGAGATAAAGTCTAAGAGTGAGCCAATTAAAACTGGATTAAATTTAAAAAATTTATCAGAGTGGGATATTTTTAACTTTGTCAAAGAAAATTCAAGATCCGATAAAAACAGAATAAAAGAGCTTATTCAAACTGTAGTAAATGAAGCAATAACACTACACAAAATAAATTTTACACAAAAAGAGATGGATTCTTTTGTAAAGCTCTTGGAACTAGCCAATCTAAACTCAAGAGCACAAAATTTACTTTTAAATCTGCTCTTAATTATAAAGGATAGAAAAAATAGTGAAATTTAACGATTTAAATTTAGAAAATTGGAAAGAGTTGGATGTTAATACAGACTCTTTGTGGCTCATAAAAGAGAGAGATAAAAGTGGTAAGCATAAAAATATATATCATGGAAACTTTATCCCTCAAATTCCAAATCAACTCATAAGAAGATACACAAAAGAGGATGAGACGATTTTAGAACCATTTGCTGGTAGTGGAACTACACTTTTTGAGTGTGAAAAGTTAAATAGAAAATATATCGGTTTTGATATAAATGATGAGATGATTAGTTATATCAAAACAAATATGCAAGATAATCTGCTCTATAAAGATTTTTACATAGAAAATTGCAACTCATTAGATGAAATCCAAGTTGAGGCAAACTTTCAAAAAGCAAAAGAGAAGTTTGGCATTAACAGTGTTCAATTTGTTTTGATGCATCCACCCTATATGGACATAGTGAAATTTACAGATAAAAAAGAGGATTTGAGCCATATTGATAATATTCAAGAGTTTGTCGATAAATTTAAAATAGTGTGTCAAAATAGCCTTAAATACCTCGATAAAAATAGATATTTTTCAATTGTCATTGGCGATGTTTATAAAAATAGTGAAGTCCTGCCTCTTGGTTTTTATGTGATGGATATGATAAAAAGAAATTTTAAGGTAAAATTAAAAGGTATAATTGTTAAAAATATCGAAGGAAATCGTGGCAAGTTAGGAAGCGGTGGTATTTGGAGATATAGAGCTTTAAGTAGTGATTACTATATCTTTAAGCATGAGTATATTTTTGTGTTTAAGAAGGAGTTTTGATGGCAACAACACATGTTTTTGTTGTAGATGTAAATACTTTTAAATATCATTTAGAGTATTTATTTGCTGGAACTGGTGCGAAAGATAGTTTTATTGATTTTAATAATTCAATTTCAACACAACTTCACTCAAAAACAGAAAGTAATTTAGTTGGTATGATAGCAGACGGAAGTAGAGTAAGGATTGGGGATTTTGTAATTTTTTATTTGCAACAAAACTTTTCACAAGGAATTTACGAGGGGAAATTTTATGGAATCTTTCAAGTGAGTCAAGTTTTATTTTTAGATAATAATGACAATAATCAATTTTTAAAACAACAATTAAATAGATCCTTAACTTTTAGAATACTAATTCAACCATATACGGTTTATTCACAAGGTGTTACGGAATGGGAAGCATTAGATGAAATAAGGTATATTCAATCTCCAAATCAAATGTTATGGAGTTTAATATATAGAAAATTAAAAGGTAATCGTGGCAATACTATGATTACACTATATGAGGCTGAAAGGATTTTTCAATTAATATCAGCTAAAAATAATAATTATTACTTGAGTGGTAATAATTTCACATTTGATATAATATCACAAAAAATTATAAACAGCACTAATAATCATCAATATATAGGCAGAATGGAACAAATTAATATCTTTCCCAGATTATTAAATAAATTTATTCATAATTTACAATTTGAAACACACTTACAAGCCTATATTTTACAGAATCTTGAAAATATTTTTTCAAATGAAAATATTGAATGGATTGGCAACGAGGTTTCTTGTGGAGTAGGCATGCAGCAAATTGATATTATGTTTTCAAGTACTATTAGTCAAACACAGAGAAAAGTAGTTCCTATTGAACTTAAATCAACAGTCGCTTATCCTAATATAATTTATCAGTTACAACGATATATTGATTGGATACGGCAATACTATTTACCAAATATACCATCCATAATTGAACCAATGATTATTTCACGATTCATTGAAGACAAGACAACTCAAAGCTACATAGACTTTATAGACTCTTTTAATTTATTTAATGATAATAATAATCTAAGAATTAGATATATTGAATTTTTTGTTCAAAATGGTAATATAAATTTTATAGAGGTAAATTATTAAATGAATAACCCTTTCAAACCAAATACAACATCATATCACGATTGGGAAATATTAAAAGATTTACAGAGGCACTGCACTAAGTGCGAATTAAAATCTGGTCAGGCTAAAACTTGGCAAGTTTGGAGACAACGGGGTATTCAGCTTGATACAGATGAAAAAGGCA
>JALSLU010000142.1 GCA_026988125.1 Sulfurospirillum sp. | reverse complement strand
CTATAAACCCTAGCATATCTCAGAGGGATAAAAAAAGATGAGATTGTGAAAAATCTTTTTTGAAGCGTAGCTGAAGCTACGGTGATAAAAAGTTTTTTGCAATATCGCTTTTTTTATCCCTCCCTTTGGGCACTGCATAGGAGCTTACACTCTTCGTTACTCTTTTTCGCCTTAGCTTTGGCTAGGGCTTCAAAAGAGTGCCTTGATTGTAAACTCCTCTGCAGTGCTGAGATATACTAAGGTTTTTAGAGGTGCCCTTTACCCTATAAAAAGTGGTATTTGGAAATTACATGTAGATAAAAATGGAATTATAGATGAAATTTGGTTTGCAAAAGTATACAATTATCAAAATGACAATGAAAGCATGGCAAATGAAATTAACGATGAACTTGATAACCTCTGGCTTGATTGGGATGCTGATCAATATGAAGCAGTAATGACACCAGAAGATATAAAACTAAAGTTTAAAAACTACTACATAACCCTTAATCTATACATGTATGGTAATTTATACAATCAATTAAAACTAAAAAACTCAACTCTAAATTTTCAAATTATCAATAACACTCATGAAGTTAATAGTTTTTTAAAGTGTATCCAGCAATCAAAGTAGCAATCGGCACACCACTTATGCCAATCAAAAAAGCAATTGGCTCAAAAAGGTTATGTCTTATTAGCACCATTATAGCTATTATCATAAAAGCATATGCCAATAGTCTGATTGGATTAAAAATTCCTCTTTTACTTTTAAATAGATTCATAAAAGTTAGCTTAATGCCACCACTTTTTTTTCTCTCTTCTTTATAGAGTTTAACAAATTCCTCTTTTGAAAGGTCATCTCTAGATGTTTCATCATCAAATAGTTCAAATTTATCATCTATCCTATCTAGTAGCTCCCTCTCTTTTGGTATATCACCCTCTTCTAACCTTTTTTGCACCACTCCTCTATATGCAAAGTATGAAGCAAAAACTACAAGCATTGATGAGATAAAAGCAACTTGGGTATTTATCAACCATAGCCCACCGAAAAAAATAGAAACTGAAATCAAAATTACATTAACAACCAAGTAAATTTTACTTAGCTTAATCTTCATCGTCATCATCTATATACTTCTTATACCTATTTTCATCCTTAAATTCTTCATACTCTTTTAGCTGTTTTTTATAAGCTTTATATACATTTAAAACTGCTCCTCCAACACCCCAAAATACTCCAAGCCACAACAACCAAGAGTATCCAAAACTATTTTTAAGCAGCATTCCAACACCCACTCCTATAAGAATAGCTACAACTATTGATATCCCAAGAGAGAGACCATCGGCCCCCTCTACTAACTTTGCATATTTTGGTTTTTGTTTATCCATTAGATTTTACTCATCGTTTTTTTCACAGCATTTATACAAGCATCAATCATAATTTCATTTATAGGCTCACAAATAAAACCAGTTTCAAACTGACTACATGCAAAATAAAATCCCTCTTTTAACATACCTTGATGAAATTTTGCAAATAGCTTCGTATCACTTTTTAATGCATCATCAAAATTCTTTACCTCTCTCTCATTGAAGAAAAAACCAAACATACTACCTCTAACATTTGTCTGAATTGGGATAGAACACTCTCTCGAAGTCTCTTCAAAACCCTCCATCAACATTTTTGCTCTTTCTTCAAGTTTTTCAAAAAAACTTTCATCTCTTAAAATCTTTTCTAAACTCGCCAATCCAGCACTCATTGCAACTGGATTTCCACTTAAAGTTCCTGCTTGATACACTGGACCATCTGGACTAAGTTTATCCATTATGTCCTCTTTTCCTCCAAAGGCACCAACAGGCATACCACCACCTATAACTTTACCAAAAGTTACCAAATCAGGCTTGACATTCGTTAGTCCTTGAGCACCACTTTTTGAAGCTCTAAATCCACTCATAACCTCATCAAAAATCAAAAGTGCTCCATTTTTATCACACAACTCTCTTAGTCCTACTAAAAACTCTTCATCAGCTGGTACCAATCCCATATTACCAGCAATTGGCTCTATAATTATACAGGCTATATTGTTGGAGCTTTCAAAACATCTTTTTACACTCTCTAAATCATTATATTTTGCCAAAAGAGTGTGTTGTGTAAAGTCTGCTGGTACTCCAGGAGAAGATGGTGTTCCAAAAGTTACTGCACCACTACCAGCTTGTACCAAAAGAGAATCACTATGTCCATGATAGCAACCTTCAAATTTTATGATATCATCTTTATTTGTATAACCTCTTGCGAGTCTAATTGCACTCATAACTGCTTCAGTACCACTACTTACAAATCTGATTTTATCTATACTATCGAAAAGCTCTACAATTTTACCTGCTAATTTTGTCTCTAAAAGAGTTGGAGCACCAAAGCTCAATCCATTTTTTGCAGCACAAATTACAGCTTCTTCTATCTCTTTATCACAATGTCCAAATATAAGTGGTCCCCAGCTTTGAACAAAGTCCACATAACTATTGCCATCTATATCATAAATGTAGGCACCCCTGCCTTTTTCTATAAAAAGTGGAGTCCCACCAACACTTTTAAAAGCCCTAACAGGACTATCAACTCCTCCTGGAATAACCTTTGATGCTTCACTAAAAGCTACTTCACTATTTTTTACTTCCATTTCTACTCTCTCCTTGTTCTATTTGATTTAGAGGTACCCTTTATATAGAGGTATAAAACCTCCATCTCTTTATTTGTTAAAAAATATTTAGGCATAATTGATTTTGGATTTTTTAGTGCTTTAAAAAAAGTTTTTTTATCTAAATTATTGATTGCAGGAGCTTTTAAAACTTTATCTTTGCCCCTACTTTTATACTTAGCTATTATCCTTCCTTCACCCTTTTTACCATGACATAAATGACAACCAATTCCTCTTGGATTAGCATATAGCATTTTAGCATATTCCATCTCAGTTATAAAATCTTCAGATGATAAAATTGTCATGTTCATCATAATGAAAAGAAAAAATCTCATTTATCCTCACTTTAAATTGAAAAAGAGTATAATAGCCAAAAATTTATTTAAGGGTAATAAAATATGACCATTTTAGATGGAAAAGAGTTATCTCAAAAAGTAAAAAAAGAGGTAAAGCAAGAAGTAGAGCAGATCAAAAAAAAGGGAATTATACCTGGATTGGCAGTTATTTTAGTTGGCTCAGATCCAGCTAGCAAAATCTATGTTACATCCAAAGAGAAAGCTTGTATAGAAGCGGGAATATACTCTGAAAAGGTAACTATGAATGAAGATGCCACTCAAGAGAGAATTTTAAATAAAATTGATAAACTAAACAAAGATGAAAATATTCATGGCATATTAGTCCAACTTCCACTTCCCTCTCATATGGATAAAAATGTCGTACTGCAGGCAATTAATCCTAAGAAGGATGTAGATGGCTTTCATGCTTTAAATGTTGGCAATCTATGTTTAGGCAATAATAGCTTAATTCCTTGCACTCCACTTGGTATTATGAGAATCTTAGAAGAGTATGAAATAGAAGTTGAAGGAAAAGATGTTTGTGTGATAGGTGCAAGTAACATTGTTGGAAAGCCTTTAGCTAGTTTATTGACCAATAAAGAAGCAACTGTTACATTGTGTCACATAAAAACAAAAGACTTAACAGTATACACCAAAAATGCAGATATAATCATAGTAGCCACAGGTGTTCCAAACCTTTTAAAAGAGGATATGGTAAAAGATGGTGTAATAGTTATAGATGTTGGCATAAACAGACTTGAAAATGGGAAAATAGTTGGAGATGTAGATTTCGAAAATGTTTCCAAAAAATGCTCATATATTACACCGGTTCCTGGTGGGGTTGGTCCAATGACTATAGCAATGCTGTTACAAAATACTCTTCAAGCTGCGAAAATGAGTGAAGTATGAAATATTTAGATAGATTTTTAAAATGGTCAAACTCTTGGACAGGGACGGTTGTAATAGTTCTTTTGGTAATATTTTTTATTGCTCAAGCATTTGTAATTCCTAGTGGCAGTATGAAAAAAACCCTTCTTATTGGCGATCATCTATTTGTAAAAAAATTTAGCTATGGCATCCCAATTCCACATATTCCTTGGATAGAGCTACAGGTTTTACCCGATTTTTTCGGAAATGGACACCTAATAGAAGGTGATAAACCAAAAAGAGGTGACATAGTTGTTTTTAGATATCCTAAAAATCCAAAAATTCACTATGTAAAGAGAATGGTAGCTAAAGGTGGAGATGAGATAATTTTTCAAGACAAACATCTATACATCCACTTTGTTGAAGGTGATGAGTATATAGAAAAAAATTTTAGTAAAGATAAGATTGTAAAAATTGCAGGCAAACTTTGGGTTTTAAATCCATATATGGAAAAATTTCCAGGAATTCAATATGATAAAAATGTTGACCTTTTTTCTCAAATGAATATGTTTTTAAGTGCAAATGAATTAGATATGCAACCAGCAATTGTTGAGGAATTGCCAAAAAACTTCAATTCAAATTATAATGCTTTTTATAAGAAGGTACCAGATGGTGAATTTTACATGATTGGAGATAATCGCGATCACTCAAATGATAGTCGTTTTTGGGGTAGTGTACCATACTCATTGATTGTTGGAAAGCCTTGGTTTATCTATTTTAGTATTGATGATGATTATAAAGTTAGATGGAATAGAGTCGGAAGACTCATTGAGAACTTACAATATGATAAGAGCTTTTTAGATGGAAAATAATGAAATTATTAAAATAGTAGCTTCAGTTTTAGCATTGGCTGTAGCTATAATAGGTCATGAGATTATGCATGGTAAGATGGCTTACCACTATGGTGATGATACGGCTAAAAATGCTGGAAGACTTAGCATAAATCCACTTGTCCATATTGATCCAATTGGAACTATCTTAGTTCCAGCACTTTTATACTTTGGTGGAGCACCGTTTTTATTTGGTTGGGCAAAACCTGTTCCGATTTACATACGAGAAGTTATAAGAAATGCTGGATACAAAGGTGCCATAAATGTTTCTCTAGCTGGAATATACTTTAATTTTGCATTAGCAATTATAGCCTCAATCATACTTAATTTTTCAAATATAACCTCCTCTATTAACTCTTTGGTAGAACTATTTTTAGCATATTTTGTTTTACAAACCCTGCTTTATAATGTTGTATTGGGATTTTTTAATCTGCTTCCAATTCCTCCACTAGATGGTTCACATGCTGTTAGTTACTTTGCAACTTGGAATGGATGGCACAAAATTTCCAATTTTTATGACTCTATAGAAAAATATGGAATGATAATTTTGATCCTTGTTATAGCAACACCAATTTCAGATTTTGTATTTGCTCCCATATGGCATATTGTAAATTTTTTGGCACCATAATACTATAGAAGCATATCTATGTTAATCATCTATAAAGAGATTTATGTTATAATGAGTAATATAAGGAGTTGATTTGAAGTTTTATATTGCAACTGACCATGCAGGCATATCCATAAAAGCGGATGTTATAGGAATGTTAAAAAGTAGAGGTTTCGATGTCGAGGATTTGGGTACCAATTCATCGAAAAGAGTTGATTATACAGATTTCGCACATAAACTTTGCCAAAAGGTTTTAAAAGATAAAACATCTCAAGGTATACTTATATGTGGAACTGGAATAGGTATGAGTTTAGCAGCAAATAAACACAGGGGTATAAGAGCTGCTCTTTGTCACGACTCTTATACCGCTTCAATGGCTAAAGCACATAACGATGCAAATGTTCTCTGTTTTGGTGAGAGAGTTGTTGGATTAGGGGTTGTTGAGTCTATCATAGATGCATGGTGTAACACCTCTTTTGAAGGTGGCAGACACGCTCTGCGTGTAGAAAAAATAGAAATTTAAAAATGTTTAACGATTGGATAGCAATTACAGGTTTAGCTTCACTCTGTATCTATCTTACAATAATGGTTTTTTACTACAAGACACTTTTAAAAAAAGAGAAACTAGGTGGAGTAGTTATAAAAGAGACTTTAAGTGATGCAGAAGTGGTTATCAGGAAGTATCAAGTTCAGTTACAAAGAGCCCTTGGAAATATCGATATTTTGAGTGATGAACTATCCAAGGTTAAAAATGACTTAAAATCTTTAAGGACTAGAAATTCTCAATACAGAATGGAAAATGATAAATTAAGACAAGAGATAAAAGAACTAAAAGGAAAGATAGAGGCACTATTATAATGGGAGTAGAGATTATTTCATACAGCGCTTTTGGAGTTTTTTTACTTATAGCTCTATACCTAAAATTCAAACTTTTCAAATAGGAAGAAATGATGATAACACTAAGTCAAACTGATAGGGATTATATTTTAAATACCATAAGGGATGTAAAAGATTTTCCAAAACCAGGGATTGTTTTTAAGGATATAACTACTCTTTTAAATGACGCAAAAGCTTACAATTTTTTAATGGATCATTTAGAAGAGAGATATAAAGACTATGATATAGATTTTATAGCTGGAATCGAAAGTAGAGGATTTATCTTTGGAGCAGCACTTGCAGCTAAAATTAACAAGGGATTTGTACCAATTAGAAAACCCAAAAAGCTACCCTATACAACTATAAGTGAAAAATACTCTTTGGAGTATGGCGTAGATGAAGTTGAGATTCACATAGATGCTTTTAGACCAGCCAAAGGTGAAGCAAAAGTTTTACTAATAGATGATTTAATAGCAACAGGTGGAACTGCAACTGCAGCAGTTAGTCTTATAAATAAAGCTGGTGCAAAGTGTGTAGAAGCATGTTTCATACTAAACCTCACTACTCTTCAGGGTGATAAAGAGATAAAAGAGATGACAAGTGTTTACTCTGTTTTGGAGATTGATTAATGTATATACCAAAACCATCAAAATTTGATCCAGACTCAAATGGACACTTTGGTAAGTATGGAGGAAGATTTGTACCTGAAACTCTTATGCCCATTCTTTTAGAGCTTGATGAGTTCTATGAAAGCATTAGGTTCGATAGAGAGTTTTGGAGTGAGGTAGATAGCTACTTGAAAGATTATGTTGGTCGCCCCTCATCTCTTTACTTTGCTAAAAATATCTCAAAAGAGATTGGAGCAAGGGTTTATTTTAAAAGAGAGGATTTAAACCACACAGGAGCTCATAAAGTAAACAATACAATCATCCAAGGCTTAATTGCAAAAAAGATGGGCAAAAAGAAGGTTATAGCTGAAACTGGTGCAGGACAACACGGGGTTGCAACTGCAACGATAGCTGCTCTTTTAGGGTTGGAGTGTGAGATTTTTATGGGCGAAAAGGATGTAAAGAGGCAGGAGCTAAATGTCTTTAGGATGAAACTTCTTGGAGCGAAGGTTCACAGTGTCAAAAGTGGTAGTAGAACCTTGAAAGATGCTATGAATGAAGCAATTCGCCACTGGGTAACAAATGCTAGAGATACCTTCTACATAATTGGAACAGTAGCAGGTCCTCATCCATACCCAATGATGGTTAGAGATTTTCAAGCAATCATAGGCTATGAAGCAAAAGCTCAAATCTTAGTAAAAGAGAATAGGCTTCCGGATTTTGTAGTGGCTTGCATCGGTGGTGGAAGTAATGCTATGGGGATTTTTAGCCATTTTTTAGATGAAGAGGGTGTGAAGTGCATTGGTATAGAGGCTGGTGGCTTGGGAGTAGAAACTAACAAGCATGGAGCTAGTTTAGAAAAGGGAAGCCCTGGAGTGCTTCATGGTCAAA
>JALSLU010000141.1 GCA_026988125.1 Sulfurospirillum sp. | reverse complement strand
TCGTCTTTTTATAGATTGTCATCTTTTTACTGAGCAAAGCCCAGTAAAAATTCACACGCTACTAAAGCACAACCTTTCGGTCGTCTTTTTATAGATTGTCATCTTTTTACTGAGCCTTATATTTTACACTCTCTGTGAGAAAGCCCAGTGTAAAATCTTACTTTTAAAATCCCTACACTTTAAAACATATACTTAAATTGCTTTAAGTATGTGCTCAACCATCTGAGCTTTTAATCTATCGAGTGAAAATCTCACTTCTACCCCTAAATCATCAAGCTCTATCTTTACACCTTTATAGTCACTTACTTTTGACTCTAAACTTATACTAGCATTAAATTTTTTACTAAAATTCTCTTCTAGTTTTTCTATCTGTTCTTTAGATATTTCAAAGTTACTAACTACTTCACCTTTGTAAGAGTTATTTTTTACCGATACTTGATATTTTAACTCATTATAAATTTCAGGAATCAACTCTAATCTCTCATTAATAGCTAAAAGTTGTATGAGGTTGGTAATTTTTTGCTCTTTAGAATCTATAAGTGATAGCATAAAATCCGCTTTTTCATCTGCACTTATATCTGGAGATAAAATTATATTTTTGAACTTAGAACTAACAAATGCCTCGGACAACTCCTTTAAAGAGTTTTCCATAGAACTCAGTTCTAGATCACTACAACTTTTAAGTAAAGCATTGACATATTTTTTTGCAATAATTCCCTTCATCATGCAACCTTTTTCATAACTATATTAACTAACTCATCTTTATCAAGTGAAATAGCATCTTTGTCAAATACTTCATCCAAAACATTAGTAACAACAGATCTAACCATTTTTCTTCTCTCTATCTCAATCTTTTCTTCAAAAGACTTTTCTAGACTTCCAATCTCTTCATGAATTTCACTTTCAATTTTTTGGGCTAAAAGCTCTGCCTCTTTTTTTGAAGTTTCAATCAATGATTTTGCATTTGCTTTTGCCTCTTCAACCTTTTGCTGAGCCTTCTGTTTTGCTTCTAAGGACTCTTTTACCTTTTTTTGAATGGAATCTAACTGATTTGCTATACCCTCAATTCTTCCTTTAAAGAAACCTTTAATATGCTCTGCTAATAAATAGTACAAAATAGATGCAAAGATCACAAAGTTAACTGCTCTAGGAAGTATATCTGTGCCTTCACCACTACCCGCAGCAAAAACAAAAATTGGCATAAAAAACAATAATACTTTAGCTCTCAAATCAACCTCCTATATACTGCTTAGTTTTTGCTTAATAGCATCTCTAAATAGAGGCATGCCATCTTTTAAGCTCTTTTGAAACTCTTCTTTCTCTGCTTCTAAATCCCGTAAAAACAAAGCGTACTCCTCATCAAGCTCACTCTGTTTTTGCTCTATTTTTTTAGCAGCTATCTCCCTAGCCTTACTTAAAGCAGCCTCTTTGATTTTTCCCGCTTCAGCTTTAGCCTCTAGGATAATCTTTTCAGCCTCTTTATAGTAAGTTTCGACATCACTGGTATTTTTACCCGCATTTTCCAAATCTCGCTTAATAGATTCATTTCTATTGTCAATGAATTCCAAAAGCGGTTTGTACAAAATTTTGTTGAGAATAAACAACAAAACAAAAAACACAACCAAAGTAACCAGCAAAAGTATTGGGCTAATGTCCAACATGTTTTTGCTCCTTTAACTACCTAGTAAATTTGACAAATTTAACTATAATCTATACCTACTATACCCAAAATGTAATTGATAGCAGATACTCAACCATAGCTAAAATTGTGCGGATTTTAACATAATAAATTAAAAAACTTTATTAAATAAAGATAATTATGTGATTTTTTTTAAAAATTTACGAATTGACTCATGATCTTCAAACTTTATTATAAGTGAATCTGATTTTACTTTTATACATAGGCCAAGTTTTTTTAATTTTTCTTCGATTTCAGATAGATCTAGTGATTTTTTTGAAGTTTTTATCTTCTTTTTTGTATTTTTATTGCTTTTTAGTTTTTTTAAATTTTTCACTAACTTTTCGGTTTCACGAACGCTTAGTTTTTGACCTAAAACTGTATCTACTACCATTTTTTCATCAGACATATCCAATCCAACCAATGTCTTTGCATGTCCTTGTGAGAGTTTACCTTCTGTGAGTAATTTTTGTGTATACTCACTTAAGTTCAATAATCTTAAAGTATTTGTTATTTGTGTTCTACTTTTTTTTATAATTTCACTAAGCTCTTCTTGAGTTATATTGTACTCTTCTATCAGCTCTTTATATGCAATGGCTAGCTCTATAGGGTTTAAATCCTCTCTTTGAATATTCTCTATAAGTGCCAATTCTCTTAGATTATCTGACTCATAATCTGCCACAATAGCTCTAATAGTACTTAAACCAGCCTCTTTTGTTGCTCTTAGTCTTCTCTCTCCTGCTAAAAGCATATACTCATCATCTTTTTCTACAATTATTATTGGCTGCAAAAGACCATGTTTTTTTATAGACTCTGCTAGCTCTTTAATTGCAGACTCATTAAAGTATTTTCTAGGTTGAAATGGATTTGGATGAATTTTATCTACATCAATCTCTCTAATTAAATCAGCTGAATTTTTTATATCTTGAGAATATGCCTCTTCAACATCTTCAAAAATAGCCCCTAACCCTCTACCTAATGCTTTTTTAGATGACATTTAATCTCCTAACTTGCCAATATTGAATTTGCTAAATTTTGATAGGCTTTAGAACCTGGCGATTTGATATCATACAGGATTATTGGTTTACCAAAACTTGGAGATTCAGCCAACTTAACATTTCTAGGAATCACAACATAACCTGATGAGTTTTTATCTAAAAAAAGTTTATTTTTAAAATGCTGTTTTAAGTCTGCAAAAACCTGTTTAGATAGATTATTTTGAGTTGAATACATAGTAGGTAAAAAACCTTTTATTTTTAGCTTAGGATTTATAGTTTTTTTAATTAATTTGATGGTATTTAAAAGCTGTGCAAGACCTTCAAGTGCAAAGAACTCACACTGTATGGGAATTATCACTGAATTTGCAGCACTCAAAGCATTTATAGTTATACTTCCAAGAGCTGGTGGAGAATCTATGATTATGAAATCATACCTATCTTTAATCTCTTCTATCCTGTTTTTCAATATAAGTTCTCTTCCTTTGGTTTTAGCGTCATAAAACTCTTTTTCAACACCAACTAAACCAATATTCGAGGGAGCTAAATGAAGAGTTGGCAAAGATGTTTTAAGTATAATTTGAGATAACTTTTTTCTACCTATTAAAACATGATATATGTTATACTCATAATCATTTCTGTGAATTCCTAAACCTGTAGTTGCATTTGACTGTGGATCTATGTCTATTAATAAAACTTTTTTTTCTGCAACAGCTAATGAGGCTGCCAAATTTACAGCTGTTGTTGTTTTGCCTACACCACCCTTTTGGTTAGCTATAGCTATTATCTCACTCATCTTAAACTATACACCCTTTTGTTTTCTATTTCAATTGAACCATCTTCACATAGCGTAGCATTTTGTAAAGATATTTTCTTACCTTTCATATGAAAAGTATATCCAAGACTCTTTTGAAATTCTACCTTATATTTGCTAAAAACTTTCTTCCATGAGATATTTTTTTTAACTTCATCCACATATAACTCTACTAACTCTCTAGGAGCAATAGATAGATCTAAAACTCCATATCTATTTGGTGCATAAGCTATATTTAGACCAATAGAACCTATAATTGTATCGCCTATTTTTGTTGTTATAACTCCCCCAACTTTTCTATTTTCAATATAAAAATCATTTGGCCACTTTATCCAAACTTTCGATTTTCTAACCTCTAAAAGCTCTTTTAAAAGGTATGAAAAGTATATAGAAGTAGATTCTAATTTTAAATCTTTTGGCAAGTGTTTCTCTTTTACACAAAATGATAAAAACAGATTACCCTCTTCCCCAATCCATTCATTTCCTCTGCTTCCAACTCCAGCACTTTGAAAATCACATCCTATAGCAACAGGGGGTTGTAGCTTTTTTTCTTTAATTTGCGAAATTAAGTATTTATGAGTTGATGGTAAATGTTTAAACCAAAGAACTTCCAACTTCTAACCTTTTACCTCTTATAAACTCTGCTGCTGTCATTACTTTTTTTGATTTTGGCTGAATATTTTTTAATCTTAATGCTCCAGTTTTACAAGACACAATAACACTTTCATCCTCAATTGCAATAATTCTATTGGGTTTTCCAATTCCTTTTACAAGTTCAATATCTATTAACTTCAATCCATTTTCTAAAAAAATGCCTGGCCATGGACTAAAGGCTCTAAATTTTGTATAAATATCTTTAGAACTCATAGTCTCAAAACTAACCAATCCATCTTTTTTGGTAATCTTTTTTGCATAAGATGCATCTGCTTCAAATTGCTTAATCGGTTTAATATTATCAAAATTTCTAAGAGTCTTTATGGTTAAATCTCCAGCCATTAAAGAGAGCTTTTCAAATAGTTCACCAACCCTTATATGTTCATCTAGCTCTATATAACCAAACCCAAGCATATCTCCACAATCAAGCCCTTCACTCATAAGCATCGAAGTAACTCCACTGAATCTATCACCATTTAAAATAGAGGCTTGAATAGGACTAGCTCCTCTATATTTTGGCAACAATGAAGCATGAAGATTTATACAAGGCGCAATCTCTAGTATATTTTTAGGCAAAATCTGCCCATATGCAGCTACGACTATAAAATCTGGATTGTGGGACTTTATTTTTTCATATGCCTCTATATTTTTTAGAGTTTCAGGCTGATAAATCTCTACTTCAAGATTTTTTTTTAAAGCAAATTCTTTAATATGCGGTGGAGTTAAAACCTGCTTTCTACCAACTGGCTTATCAGGTTGAGTTATAAGAAGTGGCACATCTATGTCATTACATGTAATTAACTTTTCAAATATAGTAGTCGCATAATCTGGCGTTCCCATAAAAATTACAACCATCTTACAACTCCTCTTTAGGTAAAAATAGAGTTCCTCTTTTATGATTTTTGTTAAAAATAAACTCTTTTACATCGCTCAAATCAAACCCACTTGCCAAAAACATTTTTTTACCCCTTTTAAGTAAAAAATCCGCTGCTTTTAGCTTAGTAACAATTCCTCCTGTTGCAAACTCACTCCCACCAATGCTAGGAATCTCAAGCTCATTTTCCTCAATGCAATTCACAATCTTTCTTATCTTTGCATCACTATATTTTCTTGGGTCTTTATCGTAGTAGCCATCTATATCGGACAAAATTATAAGCAAATCTGCTTCAAAAAAGTAAGCACTGTGGGCTGATAATCTGTCGTTGTCCCCGAACACAAGCTCCTCTACAGCAGTAGCATCATTTTCATTAATAATTGGCAAAACCCCCTCTTTTAAAAGAGTCTCTATGGTTTGCTTGGCATTTTTTGTTCTCTTTCTTGAGTCAAAATCATCCGCTGTTATTAATATCTGGGCTCCAAGCTTTCCAAACTTAGATAGCAGTTTATTATACAGCTCTATCAAATAGGGCTGACCAACTGCGGCTATTGCTTGTCTGTTGGAAAGTACTTTTTTATCTAATTTTAACTTAGAATACCCAGCAGCAACTGCAGCTGAGCTTACTAAAATAACCTCATGTAACTCCATAAGCTCATTCAAAAACTCTACCAAATTGTACATTCTTTGCTTATGTATTCTATTTTGCTCACTTAAAACATGGCTTCCGACTTTTACTACAATTCTCAAGATTTAGTCCTCTATAGCTTTAATGCCGCTCAGTAAAGCATACTTTATAGGTTCAAGATTTTTTCTAGAGATTGAGGAGATTGGCAAGATAAAATATGGCAAAGTTTTATCTATATCCTCAAAACCCTCTACATTTTGACAATAAGATGGTATATCACTTTCAAAATTAAAAGCTTTTCCATAACTGTTTGGCTCTAAACCCAACATTTTTATAAACTCTTCACTCTTTTTATTTAACTCCTCAAACGAAATTGCATCTGACCTTGTTAGTGCTATTGCAAATCTTCTTTGAGATAGCTCTTGAGAGAATTTTTTGATCTCGCTTCTTAGTGCTTCATACTGCTCTTTCAAATCTCTATAATTTGCAACATCGATCATAAAGAGTAAAAATTTTGTTCGCTCAATGTGCCTTAAAAACTCAATCCCAAGCCCCTTGCCATCGCTAGCGCCCTCAATAATCCCTGGAATATCAGCCATAACATATGATTCATAACTGTCAGTCTCAACAACACCTAGTTTTGGAGTAAGCGTTGTGAACTCATAATTTGCAATCTCAGGTTCTGCATTTGATAAAACAGAGATAAGAGTTGACTTCCCTACATTTGGAAATCCAACAAGTCCAACATCAGCTATAAGCTTAAGCTCTAATCTTACCTCTTTAGTCTCTCCCTTGATTCCAGGCTGAGCGTAGTTTGGTCTTTGGTTAGTTGAGCTTTTAAAGTGAGTGTTGCCAAGTCCTCCCTTTCCTCCTTCTAAAAATAGAACCTTTTGACCATCTTCAACCAAATCCAAAAGAACATCTCCACTACTAGCATCTATCACTTGAGTACCAGGAGGAACAATAACTTCTAAATCTTCACCATACTTACCATAGCATTTTCTTGCCATACCTGGTTGTCCGTTTTTTGCTTTTAGGTGCTGGTTGTTTCTAAAATGAGATAGCGTATGAGTGTTTTTATCTACTTTAAAATAAACATTTCCACCCTTACCTCCATCTCCACCATCAGGGCCACCCTTTATTACATGCTTCTCTCTTCTGTAAGAGACACAACCTGGTCCACCATTGCCTGAGCTAAGAGTGATTTTTACATTATCTATAAACATTAATTACCTTTGAATTTGAAAACTGAGTAGAGAATCTATCTATCATTCTTATCTGATAAAAATTATAGATAGATTATTTAGAGGCTCCCTTGTTTATTAAGAGGGTAGTGGAGAATAGTCTCCACTAAATAAATTATGCAGGGATTACAGAAACTTTGTTTCTTTTTTTATCATATCTACCAAACTCTACATGTCCATCTACTAGAGCATATATAGTATGGTCTGTTCCTATTCCTACATTACTTCCTGGATGTACTTTTGTTCCACGCTGACGAATGATGATATTGCCAGCTTTTACGAACTCTCCACCAAATTTTTTAACACCAAGCCTACGACCTGCTGAGTCTCTGTTATTTTGGGTACTACCTTGACCTTTCTTGTGAGCCATTATTTTCTCCTATATTCTTGAGTAGATTGGTTAAGCTTTTATGCTTAAAACTTTAACTTTTGTAAATTGTCTTCTAAAACCACGCTTAAGCTTAGAATCTTTTCTTCTACGCTTCTTGTAGATTATAATCTTCTTCTCTTTTCCATTGGTTACAACTTCTAGTTCAACTTTCGCTCCATCTACAAATGGAGTTCCAACCTTTAGTCCATCCTCAGTTTTAACTGCTAGGACTTCACTCACTTCTATCTTCTCTTTTGGCTGAGCGTCAAGATGATCAAGATTTAAATAATCTCCCTCTTGAACTTTGTATTGCTTCCCACCATTCTTAATGATTGCATACATTAGTATGTTCCTTTAATTTTTTGATTTAGGGTTCGGAGTATATCAAAAAAACCTTTAAGGATATATTAAACATAATCCCGGCACTGACTAAATAGCCCTCATCTACCAATATTCTTATTAACAAAAAACCAAGCAAGTCTATTATCAAGCCATTCATAACTTCTAGCATGTGCTTTT
>JALSLU010000140.1 GCA_026988125.1 Sulfurospirillum sp. | reverse complement strand
AGTAAAGTATCATCTGCTTAAAACTTATGGTGACAGGGCACTAGATGTTGCTAGATACATAGATAAATATGGCGCTAAAAAGCTACATATGGATTACCCTTATGTAGAAGGTGAAATTTATTATTGCGTAGCAGAAGAATTTGTAGTGAAGCCACTAGATTTTCTTGTACGGCGTTTAGGTTTTGCATTGATTGATAGCAGTGCGGCAATGGAGTGTTTAGAAAGCGTTACTTTGATTTTTAAAGATCTGTTTGACTGGAGTGATTTGGAGTATGCACTTGAATTAAAGCAGGCAAAAAAACATCTAAGTGAAGCTATTTAAGTATTGTAACCAAATTGTAATATAACAATGTGATAATTCACGGAATCAAAAATTCAAAAAGGATAAATATGAAGAAAATTGTATTGGTTGGTGCTGCAGCACTAATGCTAACATCAGGTGCGTTAATGGCGCAAGAGACTCTAAGACTTTTAACTTGGAAAGATTATACTCCACCAGAGCTTGTATCAAAATTTGAAAAAGAGACTGGTATTAAAGTTAAAATAACTTACTCTAACAACGAAGAGATGGTTGCAAAACTTATCGCTACTAGAGGTGGTGGATATGATTTAGCACAGCCAAGTCAAGATAGAATCAAATTTGTTCAAATGAAACACAAAATATATCAGCCTATTGACTACTCAAAAGTTAATACAGGTCAACTAATCACTTCTATGGTTGATGCAGTTAAGAAAAATGCAAAAGTTGGAAATGACTCTTTTGGTGTACCATTTTGTTATGGAACTACAGGAATGCTTGTAAACAAGAAAAATGCTCCTGATGCAAATGATTGGTCAGATTTATGGAATCCTAAGTATGCTGGAAAAATCTCTTATAGACTTAAAAGACCACTACTAATCGCAACTGCACTTGGTATGGGTGAAGATCCATTTGCACTTTATAGTGATAAAGCTGCATATGCTGAGCTTATGAAAAGAGTTGAGAAGAAGTTAATAGACAATAAAAACCTTGTTAAGACTTACTGGACAAGTGGTGATACTCAAGTTGCATTGATTAAAAGTGGTGATGTAGATGTAGAATCTGGTTGGGATGGAAAGGGTTGGACTCTTCATAGTACAAATCCAGATATTGACTTTGTTGCACCAAAAAGTGGAGCACTTGGTTGGATAGATACATTTGCAATTCCTGCAAAATCAAAAAATATAGATGCAGCATACAAGTGGATAAACTTTGCTTTAGCTCCTGAAAATGCAGCATTTTTTACTAATGGTGCAGGATATGGTACAGCATCTAAAGATGCGATTAATTACTTGAAGCCAGAGATTAAGGACAACTTTACAAGAACTTTCTCAAAAGCAGACATAGACAATATCAAATGGTACCCAGCTTTACCAGCTGGATTTGATAAAATTGAATCTAAGATACTAGAGAGAATAAAAGCAGCTAAATAATAGCGTACATAGTATTGGAGAATCTTCTCCAATACTATATCTATAAGAGTTTTTTGAACTTTTATAGATATAAGGATATGTATGAATAAGATATTAGAGATTAAAGATTTGGCGAAGTATTTTTCGGATTTTACGGCAGTTCATTCGATAGATTTCTTTGTGGAAGAGGGCGGATTTTTTTCTATACTAGGGCCATCAGGTTGTGGTAAAACTACACTTTTGAGGATGATTTCTGGCTTCGAAGAGGAAAGTAAAGGAGATATCATCATTCGTGGTGAGTCAATGAAGGGTATACCTCCTGAGAAAAGACCTGTAAATATTGTATTTCAAAATCTTGCACTTTTCCCAATGATGAATGTTGAAAAAAATGTCGCATTTGGACTGAAAAGACTGAAAATCTCAAATGATGAGATAGATAGCAGAGTAAAAGAGATGCTAGCTCGTGTTGGCTTGGAAGGTTATGAGAAGAAAAAAGTGACAGAACTTTCTGGTGGACAAAGACAAAGAGTAGCAATAGCAAGATCTCTAGTTTTAAAACCTTCCATACTTTTACTAGACGAACCTCTTGGAGCGTTAGATAGAAAGTTAAGAGAGCACATGAAAATTGAGCTTAAACTTCTTCAAAAAGAGATAGGGACGACATTTATATATATTACTCACGATCAGAGTGAAGCACTTGTGATGAGTGATAAAGTTGCTGTTATGAACAAAGGTAGATTTGAGCAGATTGACACTCCTCAAAATCTTTATAAGAACCCAAAGACTTCTTTTGTGGCAGGGTTTGTTGGAGAGAGTAATCCTTTTGAGATTGTTAGTTATGACAATGGTGTTATGGTTACTACTAACGGGTGGAAATTAGAAAAGCAAGGTTTAGATTATACTCCTAAAAAACTTTTTATTAGACCTGAAGCTTTTATACTAAATCCTATTGTTGATTTGGAAAATTTGGATGTAGTTGATATGAAAATAAATACTATTCTTTTTGATGGAGCAAATACAAAAATATCAGCTAAAATTGTTGAAAGTAATGATGTTGTTCTTATATCTCTTCCTCAAAATGCACAGTTTGAAGACTTGAAAGAGGGTGATATAGTTAAAGTTGGTATACACCAAGATGATTTAAAATGCTATAAAGAATAATGATGAAAAAGAGAAATATAACATTTTATCTGTTTATTATACCCGTTCTTATGTGGTTGATTTTTCTGATTGTATTACCGCATATAGATCTTTTTTTAAGCTCTTTTAGGTTTGAAAATGACGATGGTAATACGGTTTTTTCATTTGAGAATTATCTATCTTTCTTTCAAGATTCTATATATTGGTTGACATTTTTAAGGACAGCTTTTTACTCTATAGCTATTACTGTATTGGCTTTTGTTTTGACTTTTCCAATTGCATTTTTTCTTACAAAAGTTGTATCAAAAAAATATAGTAGTTTTATGACTCTTTTACTTCTTATTCCTATTTGGGTTGGTGAGTTAGTTACTATTTATGGTTGGATGATTCTTCTGAGTGACCATGGAGTTATAAACAACTTTTTAATATATTTAGGTCTTATGGACACTCCGATAAAGATGTTATATACTGATTTTAGTATGATTATTGGGTTACTATATATGTCTATGCTTTTTATGATAGTCCCTGTTATGTCAGCACTAGATAGTTTAGACGATAGTTTAATTGAGGCAGCAAGTGATTTAGGGGCTTCAAAGTGGACTATTGTTACAAAGATAGTTATACCTCATGCTATGCCTGGGATTGCTTCAGGTGGAATTATGGTATTTATGTTAATAATCGGTGACTATGTAGCACCAAATATCCTAGGTGGTAAAAGCTCACTCTGGTTTACAGAACAGATATATAACTTTTTCTTAACTACTATTGACTGGAGTCAGGGAGCTGCATTTGGATTTTTATTGCTCTTATTATCTTCAGCTATTATATGGATAGTTTTAAAAATTACAGGACAAAAACTTGAAAGGGTAGGCTCATGATAAGATCACTTCCAAGTTCACCACTATATAAGATTGGTTATAGGATATATATTGCTATCTTTTATCTATTTTTGACTATGCCTTTAGTTACTATTTCAGTTTTAGCATTTAATGATTCAAATTTTATAGCACTTCCTTGGGAAGGTTTTTCTCTAGATTGGTTTTTTTCCAATACCAGCGAAAGGTTGGGACTATTTTCCGATGAAGATTTACTTATAAGTATATGGACTAGTTTTGAAACTGGATTTTTGGTTGCTTCTCTTTCAACTATAGTAGGAACTTTTGCAGCACTTCTTTTTGAAGAGGAAAAGTTTAGATTTAAAGGGCTGTTGTATTTTCTTGCTCTTGCTCCCTTGGTTATACCTGGAGTTATCTTGGGTATATCAATCCTGCTTAGTTCTACATCTGCTAGCATCTATATAGAGGATCATTACAATATTTACATTGAGTCGCTTGGACCTAGTTTTTGGCTGGTTGTATTTGGGCAGTTCTCATTTTGTGCAACTTATGTTATGCTTTTGGTTGGTGCAAGACTTAAAAAGTTCGATAGAACTTTAGAAGAGGCGGCACTTAGTCTAAGAGCAACAAGATTACAATCAATTTGGTATGTAACAATTCCTTTTTTAAGACCTGCAATCATAGGTGCATTTGTTGTTGCATTCTTGATAAGTTTTTCAAACTTTAACACGACCATCTTTCTTATAGGTTCAGATCCAACTCTGCCTGTTGATTTGTACTCTAGGATCAAGTTTAGCTCAACTCCTGTTCTAAATGCTGTTTCGTTTATGATTGTTACAGTTATTACATTTTCAGCTTTTATAAACATATATACGAGCAGAAAAAAGTGAAAATTATCCAACTAAGTGATCTCCATCTTGTAGGAAAAGATGGGGTTTCACTTTATGGGATTGATCCAAACTATAGGCTATATAAGGCTTTTAAAAGTATTAACAAACACCATAGAGATGCAGAGTTTGTTGTTATAACAGGAGATTTGACAGATAGTGCTTCGCCAGATGCATATGAAGTTTTATCTCAAAGTATAGAAAAGTGTACTATGCCTGTATATCTCATACTAGGTAATCATGATAAAAGAGATATATTTAAAAAATCTTTTCAAGACTTTATTGGTTTTGACTTTATTCAATATGTTAAAGAGGTAGACAATACAGCTCATATTTTTCTTGATACTTTAGTAGAAGACTGTTCTTATGGAGAGCTTTGTTCTTCTCGTATGTCATGGTTAAAAGAGAAGTTAGAAAAATATCAAGACAATTTTATTTATATGTATATGCATCATCATCCTGTTGATTCTGGATTGTACGAGATGGATAATGAAGCCAATTTTAAGTCAAATAAAGAGTTTTGGGAGCTACTTAAAGGGTACAAAAATATAAAATCTATTACATTTGGGCATCTTCATCGTATTATGCATACTGTTAAAAATGGTATCTCACTACACTCAACAAAAAGTACTACTTTTCAAGTAGCCTATAAACCTGAAAGTAAAGTAGAGTATCTAACAAATGATGAAAAGCCAACATATGCTGTTATAGATGTAGATAGAGATGGTAACACAAGAGTGCATCACCATGAGTTTTTAGACGAAGACAGGTTTTATCTAGGAGATTACTAGTTTTCTAGTCTTATCTTTATAGTATCATTTTTAGAGACTGGGTAGTTTCCTCTTGGAATTTTGATATTTGTATATGTTTTGGCATTTATCTGCTTTTCATAAACATCTATGTTGTTTACCGATACTATAATCTTGCCTATAGTTTTTTTCTTAACTCTCAAAGTTGTTAGAGTTTTGCTAGGATAGTTCAAATCAACCATACTAGGATAATACCACTGTATAGTATCATCACACGCTATCTTTACATGTAGAGGTCTAAGTTTTTCATGTTTTAGTGAATCATCTATATACTTTGCTAGTTTTTTTCCTTCAAAATAGCATTTGAAAGCTGTTAGTGCTCCTCTTAAAACATTGCCAACTGCAAAAAAGTTTTTGTTGGTTGTTTGAAATGCTGAAGAGACAAAAACTGAGTTGTTTACATAATTAAAGTCTTTAAAAGATTTTTTTAAAACTGAACTCTCAGGGGTAAATTTACCACTAAATATAACTCCATCACACTCGATAGTTTCATCAATGCCATCTTTGGAGATTGTAACACTTTGGACTTGTTTATTTTCTCCATTTATGCTTTTTATCTCATATCCTACTTTTACAGGTATTCTCAAAAACAGTTCACTAAGTGGCTTCAAAATTGAAAAACTATTTATATTTTTTTCTTCTTCAATCAGAGCTTTTATCTTGATACCTGCATGCTTTGCACTCATCAGAGCAGAGAAACTTACAACTTCACTTCCAATAATGACAGCATTTTTAAATGGTGCAGTATCATGCATGTAGATAAATCTCTGAAGTGCTCCTGTTGTGATGATGTTAGGACTTCTAATACCAGATATAAATCTTGGAGGTCTTGGTGTCTCTCTCGCACCAAGAGCCAATACAG
Organism: Sulfurospirillum sp.; assembly: GCA_026988125.1. Classification (GTDB taxonomy): domain Bacteria; phylum Campylobacterota; class Campylobacteria; order Campylobacterales; family Sulfurospirillaceae; genus Sulfurospirillum_A. Next base: position 1,900 of record JALSLU010000140.1, on the reverse strand, counting down.
TTTTTTTAGCAACATATTTTTGTATGCCATCGTTGGTGCTAAAAACTAGAGTATTTTTTTCGATATCAACAAGAGTGTGAGTCAGTTTTATATCTATATTTTTATCTTTTGCTATACTCACAAGTTTTTTTGCATAATCAGGTCCACTTAAGAGCCTATAAAACTCAAATATACCAAATCCTAAGTGTCCACAGTGTCTTGGTGTTCCACCTGCTTCGTCTTCTCTATCAAATACAACTATATCTTCATATCCCATATTTGAGAGTTCTATGGCAAGACTTAGCCCTGCAGGACCTGCTCCCACTATCGCAATTTGTATTTTATTCATGATTTACTCTTTTCACATATGTTAGATATAGCAGCTTGACAGTTGAAACCTTGGCATCTTCCCATGGTTACTCTAGTTCTTCTTTTTAGTCCACCTATGGTTCCTGCTCCCACTTCTGATGTCAGTGCATTTTCTATCTCTCTTTGCGTTACACATTCACAGTGGCATATGATTTTTTTATAGTCAGAACTTTTATAGTCTCTTTCTTTAAATTCACTTATATTTTGTATGTAAATTGGACTACTTTTTACTTTTGGTTTTTTATATTTTCTGGCATTTAGCTCAAACACATACTTTGCTAAACCTAAAGATGAAGTCAATCCAGTAGAGCGTATGCCTCCTACTGTAATCCAGTTTTTGTCATCGTTTATCTTGACTCTGTAGTGATTTTTATCAGAAGCTGGTCTAAGACCCGCAAATGTTGCTACTATGTCATGATTTTTTAAAGATGGAAGAAGCTCATATGCTTTTTGCTGGAGCTGCTTTAGAGTTTCTGCTTTTGTTATGCTGCTAGTCCTACTTTCTTGGTCTTCAGCTGTTGGACCTACAAGTATGTTACCAAATGCTGTTTTTGTTATAACCACACCTTTTGTGATTTTAGTAGGAACAGGAAGTATAATAGAGTTTATAAGCTCATATGCACTTTTATCAAAAATGATAAACTGTCCCTTTCTTGGTATGATTTTAAAATCTTTACTACCTTTTATGCTATCAACAATGTCCCCATACAATCCAGCAGCATTTATAACAGTTTTTGCTTTTATGGTTTTTTGTGATGTTTTTATCTCCCAACAGTCCCCATTGAAATGTCCATCTTTTACTTCATGAGAAAATGCAAGTTTGCCTCCTGCTTGAAGTCCAAGTTTTACATATGCTAAAGGGCTATTCCATGGGTCAATTAAAGATTCGCCATGAACAAGTATAGCTGCTTTTGCTTCACTTGAGAGGTTTGGTTCTCTTTTTAAAACCTCTTTGTTGTCTATAAGTTCAAGCTCTTTTACGCCATTGTTAAGGCCTTTTTTCAAAATAGCATCTAGTTTTTCTACTTGCTCATCACTCCAAGCTACAACTAGCGCTTTTGTGTTTAAAAAAGGGAGGTTTAGTTTTTCTTTTATTTTAATATATTCTGCGTATCCTCTTTTTACACAGTCAAGCTCAAGACTGTCAGGTGGAGCATCAAACCCTGTGTGTAATATGGCACTATTGCCTTTACTAGCACCTTCAAGTATGTCATTTTCTTTTTCTATGAGTACAGTTTTTGCACCATTTTCACAAAACTCTTTAAAAATTCCACAACCAACAACTCCAGCTCCAATGACCGCAATATCAAAGATTTCATCTTCATTAAAATCGGCAGTTTTTTTAGGAAATAGGTTATTTAAATCTATCTGTTTCAAGGTTATCCCCTTGTTAGTAAAAATATAAATTTATTTTATCATTTTACTGCTTAAATATGTAAAAATTAAAGTATAATTAGGCAAATTATTTACAAGGTAGAAATAGTGGGTTTTTGGGAAAATTTTAAAAAAGATAAAAAGCTTATAGTAGCTCATAGAGGCTCAAGAGCAATAC
>JALSLU010000139.1 GCA_026988125.1 Sulfurospirillum sp. | reverse complement strand
ATCTCTTGTAGCCTTCTTTGCTCACTAATTATATCTTTTGCAATTTCATTTAATTGTCTAGCTATCTTTCTCTCAATTTTTGACTTATTTTTCAATTTTTTCTGATTTAAATTTATCTTACTGTCATATGTAGTAGCACTACATAGCACAGAGTATAACAAACAAACTATAACTACAAAAAACTTCATACGGTTTTCATCTTCCTAATGACGATAGATACTATAAAAAGTGAAAACAGAAGTGAAACACCCAATAAAAAACCACCATCTATCAATAAATTAAATTTTGGCAAAGCTACTCCCAAATCATTCATAAATTTTTTCACTTCACCTAAATTTGGTAAAATTACATAGATAACAGATACTAGTAAAGCACTTATAAAACTATCTACTATTGCCAACCTATACAAAACTGCACTTTTCATCCAAAATGGTGCACCAAAATATGACATTATTTCCATTCTCTCTTTATGCTCTAGTATCCAAATTCTCATCTGTTTAAGCATGAGTAAAAAAGAGACAAAAAAGATAAAAATTAAAAATAAAAATGAAACACTCTTTAGGAGAAGAAAAACTCTATAGACCTTGGTATGAGTCTTTGCAAAGGTTTCCACTCTGCTAACCATTTTTGTTTTCAACAATCTGTTTTTTATCTTTTCAATCTCATTTAAACTAGGAAATTTTTTAAGTTTTATAGAGTAAAATTTTGGTAAAGAAACTTTCAAGAGCGATAAATTTTTTGCTGAAATATTGCCTTTTAATTTATCAATAATTTTTTTTGAGCTTATCTCTTCAATAGATTTTATATCTCTTACTCTACTCATTAAAACTGCTTCATCAATCTTCTTTGGAGAAACGATTACAATTGTATAATCATTTGTCAATTTTTTTTCAAACTCTTTTACCATTTCATCACTCATAAAAGCAAATTGCAATGAAAACAGAAGTACAAAAAGTGGAAAAATTACAGAGAGATGATTTTTAAGAGACTTCATAAACTACTCCACTCTCTAAAAAGAAATGTTTATACGATGTTCCAAGTGTAGGGGGTATGTGGTGTGTAACAACAACAATTGTAGTGCCCAAATGCTCCTTGGCATTTTTCAAAAGATCCCAAATAACTTCACTAGAGTAATCATCTAAGTTTCCTGTAGGCTCATCTGCCAAAATCATAACTGGATTATGAGCTAAAGCCCTAGCCATAGCTGCTCTTTGCTGCTCACCACCACTTAATTCATATGGAAACTTATCTGCCTTATGCAGTAGCTTAACATGTTTTAAAAGTTTTTGAGCCTGCTTTAGGCAAACTCCTTTAGAAAAACCTCCTATCATTAAAGGTAGCATAACATTCTTCTCTATGGTCCACTCGTTTATAAGTTTATAATCTTGAAAAACTATCCCCAAATATCTTCTAAGTAGATTCAACTTTGAAGTACTAATACCCTTTATTTGTACACCACAAACACTTAGATCACCTTTCTTGGGCTCAAGCTCACCATACATTGATTTTAAAATTGTAGATTTTCCACTACCACTTTTACCTGTTATAAATACAAAATCATTCTGGTTAATCTTAAAATTTGCATCTACTATAACAGGCTCATCATTGCCATACCCCAGTGTCAAATCCACAGCTTGAATTACATATTCCATAACAAATCTTCTATGATTTTATGTGCATTTAAATTATCTTTTGTAGCTAAAATATTATTTGGCATATAGCTAACACCCTCTTGTGTTATATAGACATAACTATGCTCATTTCTATGTGAACTTCCAAAAGAGACTCTAATCAACCCCTCATTCTCCTTTATGGTATAAATTCTCTCCAAATGCACAAAAAAACCATCAAAACTCATAGTTATTTCTTTAAAATTATCTTTAACTCTTCTAAAATCCAATCTTTTTTCAAACTTTAAAGTTTTTACACTCTCAACATCTTTAGAGAACTCTTGATTTGTCATAATTATATCATAAATGTTTTTTTCCAATCTTTTCCATCTATCTTCATACTTACTACTAATCTCTAAATCTCTATTTTTATGAATTTTTAACTCAACTCTACTCTGTTTTAAAAACTCTTCAAATGAGTAAAAAAAGTAATTATCACTATCGGTTCTAAGCTCAAGAGTTCCTCCAACTTGCAAAACCCTTTTTGATTCACTTATAAATGCATCACTTATAACTCTTCTATGTGGTTTTTTATCCCAAGGTACTGGAAAATGAACAAATATTGCTCTTACACTATTTGATTTTAAAAATTCCAAAAATGTCCTAGCATCATAGTCAACTACCAAAATATTTGTTATATTTTGTAATTCACACTGTTTTAAAACTTGTGCAATTGAGGGCTTGTGTATCTCTATACCTATGACAAGAGTATGAGGATTTTTTATAGCCTGATATAAAAGATGTCTGCCACTTCCAAAACCTACCTCTACTAAAATTTCCAAATCAGTTTTAAACTCATTTGCAAAATAGTTCATATCTTTCAAATAGGGAGAATGTTTCAAGTTTTTCTGTTTTTTTGAATCAATATTTGAGTAAAAAGGTTTAGAATTTGTCCAATCTCTAAAGTCTCTAAGAGCCTGCTGCAAAATTGCAACATTCGATGGTCTAGTGATTTTATCGCCTTTTACTAAGAAGCCATCTTTTGTTTGATGAATTTTTATAAGAAGCTCAACCCCCCTACATCTGCACATTACAAGTCTATCATCTCTTTTAGAGATAGCCTGAAGCAAAAACTCGCTCTCACCAAAAGTTGCAGGAAAATTAGGAAGTTCTAAATTTTTAGTATGAAAGTTTGGCATCTATTTTTAATTCTTAGGTATTGCTATAACAACTTTTTCAGACTCATTTGAAGCCAAACCATACTTATCGATCGCTACGACTTTGTATGTATACTCTACGCCCCTTTTAACATCATAATCAACAAAACTTTTTTTTCTAATATTTGTAAAAATTTTTTTCTTATTTCCATACTCTTTTATAACCTCAAATTTCACAGCCCTATTGTCTTTTGGTTCCCAGGAGATTTCAATTTTACTACCATCAAAACCTGAAGAGACTATGTATGCAGGAAATGGAGCAGCTAGCGTTGCTCCAGCTACAGAAGTTTTTTGTCTAGGTGATTCTAGTCCATCTTTATCAACCATTGTTACATAGTAGTAGTATGATTCTCCATTTTTATTTATCAAATCCTCATATTTTGTATCTTTTGTTTTTGCTATGTATGAATAAAACAAAAGAGGATTAATCGCTCTATAGACTTTATAATATGCAAAATCTTTATCACTAGTAGGATCCCAAGTCAATAAAATTTTTTTTGGCAAATTATATGATGCCTTTAAATTTTCAACAACAGGAGGAAGAGGTTTCGTTCCCGCTTGAACAACCTTACTTGGCTTCGATACCAATCCATCAAAAGTTTTTACTCTCACTCTATATTTGAAAGTTTTATTATCTTTTAATCCACTATCTATATACTCTGCATTCAATCTTCCATCTATAGTCGCAATTGTTTTCCATTCAATTACACTAAAGTTAGATTTTTCAACTATATAAGACTTAACTCTAGGTGATGGATGAGGTCTCCAAACCAACTTAACTCTATGAGGCAATCCTCTGATCGCTTTTATAAAAGAAACCGATTCAATCATAGGATTTGTTTTAACCTTGATAGTTTTACTAGGTATAGACTCTCTTCCATTCGTCGAAAAAACAGAAAATCTATAAAAATAAACACTATTTGGCTTTAATTTAGTATCTACATAGTGAGAAGCATATCTATCACTTATGGTAGCAACTCTCTCTAGTTTTTTAGCACCGTTTGCCTCTGTTCTATAGACATAGTACCCACCTATGTTTTCATTTAAAACAGGCTTCCACTCAAAACCGATTTCAGTTATATCTGTTAAAAACTTAATCTGTGTTAAAGTTGGTAAATTTTTATCTATAATTGGCTTTTTTGGAGCTTGTGGTGTTGGCTGACATCCACTAACAAAGAGCGTTACAACGCTCAATAATGTAACTACTATCAATCTTTTCATCTATCTCTCCCTTATTAAAGTATCTGTGTAAAAGAGTTCTAAAATCTTCAAATAGAGGTGCAACAATCCGCATACTCTTCCCACTTCTTGGGTGCTCTAAATACAATACATAAGCATGAAGCATAACCCTTGGTATTTTACTGTATTGGCTCTTAAAACCGTATAAACTATCTGCTAAAATATGTCTTGATAGGGATTTTAGATGTACTCTTATTTGATGGGTTCTACCCGTAAAAAGCTTTGCACAAATAAGCTCTTTTTTTTTATCTTTACTTAAAGCTAACTTACAAAAGGCACTTTTTGACTCTCTTCCCCCACTTATAACATCCATTTTCAACCTATTTTTAGGATTTCTACCTATAGGTTTTTGAACAATTATGTCCTCTTTTAGTGGTAGGTCAATAATAGCCAAATAGTACCTACCCATACTCTTATTTTCTAACTGCTTTGATAAATTTTGATGAGCCTCATTATTTTTTGCAATTACCAATGCCCCACTTGTCTCTTTATCGATCCTATGAACTATGCCATGCCTCTCCTCTCCACTTATGGTAGATAGCCTAATACCCTTTTTTTTTAACCAATCTACAAGTGTTGCCTCTTTTACGCTAGGTGCACTATGTATGGTTACAAATGGAGGCTTGTTTACTATGAGTATATCATCATCCTCATAAAGAATCTCTACATCAAAATCAACTTCATACTGCTCTTTGCTTTTACTTGCCTCTTTAAACTCATACTCTACAACCTCACCAACTTCAAGTTTATATCCACTCTTTTTAATCAATTTTCCATTTACCCTAACACCAACCTGCTTTATAAACTGTTCTATCTGATTTCTTGGTAGATTTAGCTCTTTAGTAAGAATCACATCTAATCTACCCTTGTCTCTACTTATAATAGTCATTTAACACTCTTTTTAGTATAATTTCAAAAAAATCATAGGAATTTTCACTTGATTCAACTCGATAAAAGAATTTTAACACATTTTGACTTTTTAATTCCTATTTTGGTTATACCAATTATTTGCGTATCATACTACCTAATTAGCGAAGCCAATACAACCCTAGCAAACAAGCAAATGATCTACTTTGGCATAGGTTTTTTAGCTTTTTTAACCTTTTTTTTAATTCCAATCAGAAAAATTGAGTGGCTAATCCCATTTTTTTACTGGTTTACTATTATTTTACTCCTGAGTGTAGAGTTTTTTGGTGTTTCTAAACTTGGAGCGCAAAGATGGTTGGAGATTCCTTTTGTGCGCTTTACCATACAACCATCTGAAATCGTTAAACCAGCATTTATACTTATGCTAGCATATCTTATAAAACAGAATCCTCCTGATGAAAATGGTTACGGATGGAAAGACTTCTTTAAATTAAGCTTTTACATTCTATTGCCATTCTTTTTAATCGCAAAAGAACCTGATCTTGGTACTGCATTGGTGCTTTTACTTGTTGGCTATGGCACACTCTTTGTTATAGGAGTAAACAAAAAAATCTGGATTACAATCATATTGGCAGTAAGTATAAGTGGCCCATTTCTATATAACTCTTTGCATGACTACCAAAAAAAAAGAATTACAGATTTTATATCTGAAAAACCCAGTTACCATGTACAACAATCCATAATAGCAATCGGCAGTGGTGGACTCTATGGTAAACAAAGAGATGAGGCAACTCAAACTCACTTTAAATTCTTACCAATTTCTACAAGTGACTTTATATTTGCATATCATGTAGAGAGATTTGGTTTTTGGGGAGCACTAGGCCTTATTTTTGCATATGCTCTTTTAATAGTACACCTAATAACACTAAATTTAAAATTCAAGGAGGACTATTTTGGAAGAGTTATGACAACTGGTGTTGCTCTGCTAATCTTTGTATATATGGGTGTCAACATATCAATGACCATAGGATTTGCTCCTGTGGTTGGTCTTCCTTTGCCTTTTTTTAGTTATGGAGGAAGTAGTTTTATAACTTTTATGATATTTTTTGGTATCTTGGAAAATTTGATTACATTTAGATTTGATAAAACTTACAAGTCTGTAAAATACAGAACAACATAATTTTTTTACTAAGATTTTTTTACTTAGTCAGTTCCATTTTTGATTTTTATTTTACTTTAATGTTATTGTGGGTAGAATGTCACTTCCAAAACTTAAGGGTTCTTAGCTCAGTTGGTTAGAGCTCTCGGCTCATAACCGAGCGGTCGGGCGTTCGAGTCGCCCAGAACCCACCACCTCTTAAACTTAATAAAATTATTTTTATGTTAAACTCCAAAAATTTTTTCAAAAGGCATCTAATGAAATCAAAACTTCTTCAATTTAGAATCATAAGTTTATTAGAGGGCTTATCTTTTTTAATCCTACTCTTTGTTGCAATGCCTATGAAGTATATCTATGACAACCCTATTTATGTGAAATATGTTGGTATGACCCATGGGGTTTTGTTTTTACTCTTTGTGGCTTCTCTTTATTTAGCAAAAAAAGAGCAGAAATGGTCAAAACAATTTACAACAGTTGCTTTTATAACCTCTTTGGTTCCATTTGGAACAATCTATTTAGAACTGACCTTACGCACTATAAGCACAACTAGGTGATAAAAGTTGCACTCTAATGCAAGGAAGTATAGCAAAATTGTAGTTATTCTACTATAAAGCTATGACTCCGCAGCAGTAGGGTGCAAATTTTATCATCCTACGGACAGAATGATAAAGCACCATCTGCTTCGTTAGTTTACTTTCACCGTAGCTTTGGCTACGCTAAAAGTAAACTGCCTTGTATATAGTGCTTTCTCATTTTACTTAGGTGTGCTTATAGTGCGTAAGGTCAGTTAGAAAACAAACTCAAAAAATAAATGCTACATAAGTTGCAGAAAAAAAATCTATAACTCCCTATAATTTCATAAATTTATTAAAAGGATTTTGAAATGGCAGTAGTAGGTTTTACAAAATTAGAAGCACTTTTTAGAAAAGCAGCTTCTGTAGATATTAAAAAGGGGCATGCAAAAGAGTTAACCGATATAGTTGAGAAAAAGCTTCTAGATCTCTTAATAGCAAGTGAGAGAAATGCAAACTTAAATGGTAGAGATGTTATTTGGCTGAGTGATCTACCTATCACAAAAGGTTTACAAGAGACTGTGATCGAGTTTAAAAAACTCTCAGAAGAGATTGAAGTTAAAGACATTTTAGAATTTTTAACAACAACTCCTCCATTAAAGTACCCATTATCAGTTGATTTAGAGGAAAAATTACCAGAAATTTTAGGAGCACTCTTTGTAGTTCTAGCTAGAATCATTAAAGAGATTGACAACAACGATAGAGCCTTAGATCACAAAACAATTGCAACAGCGAACAAAATTATGGACTTAACTCTTTAAAATGTAAACTAAGGGAGAAAGTCCCTTAGTTGCTTATAATCTTCTCCAAAGCATTTAAAAGCTTATCTATCTCCTCTTTTGTATGAGTATAGTGTATGCTAATCCTTAGCCATCCTGGTTTTGAGCTAAACTCTTGATTGTCATCCAAGTTTAGCAAATCGTGTCCATAAGGACCAGCACAGCTACACCCTGCCCTAGTTTGTATGCCATAATCATCAGATAATTTTTTAGATATATAATATGGATCAATTCCATTGAAATTTAAAGAGAAAATTGGAAGTTTTTCCTGCTTGAAGCTACAATAAAGCTTTACACCTTTCATCTTTTTTACCCTACTTCCAAAGTAAACTTTTAACTCCTCTTCAATCTTCTTAATCCTATCTAGCCCTATCTCATTTCTTAGATTGTAGGATAAAGATGCCTTTATAAACTGCAGTATGCCAGGAGTTCCCGCATCTTCCAGGAGCT
>JALSLU010000138.1 GCA_026988125.1 Sulfurospirillum sp. | reverse complement strand
TGGAGAGAAGAACTCATTTGGGGGTGGGTTTTGTTTGGGTAAGGGGCTTAGATGATTTATGATATTTTAGAAGTTTTTAGAAAAGAGTATGAAGAAAAAGGCGATAAGCTTATCTTGGATAACTATGAACTTAAAGAGGGAATTTATATAAAAGTAGATACAGATGAGACTATTAACTCTTTTATAGTAAAACGAAAAAATAGAGAGTTGAGTTTTACTGATTTAGAGGGTGGACTAAATTTTAGTGCTTATGAGTGGTTTAAGAAAAGAGATTATTATAGTTCTTATCTAAACTCAAATAAAGCATTTGATGATAAAAAAATTCACAATATTAATTATCTATCTCTATTTGTTAAGATAGATAGTTTTATTTCTAAAGACTCTAAGAAACTACTAAAAGATGATGCCATACAAAAACAGTATAAATATCTATGCGATTATAGTAAGTTTAAGAAAAAGCAAGAGAGAGAAATTTTAGAAGGTTTTAAAGAGCAGTTACAAGATAGAAGCCGCAGAAAAGATATTGTTAAAAAATATAGATGGATAAGAGAGAATATAGAAAAAATAGTAGAGTTAGCCAAAGAGAATGAGGTTAAAAACTATATAAAAATCTTTTTTGATGAGCCACTTGATAAGTATAAAAAAGAGAGTGAGATATATTATGCTATTAAAATTTTTAATGATATTAGTTATAGTAAAAATATAGATGGAGAGATTTTTGGTCTCTCTGATTCAAATATGGGGTTAAATTCCAAGAAGCCATTTTTGGAACATAAAACACGAAAAAGCAAAGCCCCATTTTTTATACTTAAAGAGAATGCCCTTTTGGCAAAACAGTTTTTTGATTGGTTGAAATTTCAAGATTTTAAAAATAAAAAGCCACTTGGCGATGATTTTTTTATAAACAGAGATTTTAAAGAGAAAGATTTGGTTATAGATTTTGACTACTTGCCTGTAAAGATAGATAGATTAAAAGAGCCAATAGTTATCAAAAATTATCTACTTATCAAAAAAGATAAAGTTTTAATTGAAGATGAGACAATAGAGTATCTAAACATTTTAGAAGATAGAGTAGATGAGATATTGTATAATAGGCAACTGAAAAATAATTACTACGGTGAAGTCTATAAAAAGCTTGACAATAAATTTGCGAGTTTGATTTATAGCACAAGAGATGCTATGAGTGGGTATTTTAAAAAGTATGATGATAGGGCTTTTAAAGTGGTTATCAAAAAATATGCTACATACTTAGCCATAGAGCATTTGATTAGAGGTCGATTCTTATTAGCAGGAGTTAGTCTGAATTTAAAATTTTCATTATTAGGAGAGAGTGTTATGGATATTAAAAAGATGCAAGAGAAGATGTTGGATAATCTGTTAGATAATAACTATGAGAGTTTAAATAGCCAAGAGTTTTTTTATCTTAGTGGACAGATGGCAAGGTATTTGATAAGTCAAAGTGAAGCTCATGAAAAAAAGGGGGATATGTTAGAAGCCTACCTAAGAGCAAATAACTCTAAAAAATTAAAACGGGTAATAGAGAGTGAATATTTCAAATATAAACATGCTATTAGTTTAGGATATGTCAAGTTTAATAATGCTTTGAGTTTGATAATGGCTTATGAAGGAGATGAAAAATTATCTCTAAATGATAATATGGATAGCTTTTTAGTTGGAGCTTTGAGTGATAATATTTTTTATATGAAGAGCGAGGAGTAGGTTATGACCTATTGGTATATGCAATTGCATCCAAATGATAGAGAATGGAAAAGAGAAGAAGAATTATTAGAAAAAACTGGATTGGTTGGTATAAAATCTACTAATTTAAATGAGTTAGATAATTTTAAGGAAAAATTAGATGTTGGAGATATAGTCTTAATTAGAAGAGGTAATCAGTCTATCGCATTAGTTGAAGTTATAGGAGAGTTTGAAGATAGTTCTATTCATACAATAGACAGTGAAAATTATATAAGCGATGATGATATTACAAGATTAGATTGGTTTAGATATAGAAGAAAAGTAAAGATTTTAAGTTTTATTGATGATAATATAGACGTTTCTTTAGAAAATAAATCATTAATAAAACCTAGAAAAGGTAAAAATCCTTATAAGTTTATAGAAAATTGGCATAAAAAAATATCTCCAAGTTTTTATAGAAATCAAAAAGGTTTAAAGATAAATAAAATTTATATACAAAAATATAAAATTTTTAATGAATTTAATTTGAAGTTTGATGAAAACATTACTATTGTTGCAGGTATTAATGGAAGTGGAAAAACAACTTTATTAGAATATATTTATAATTTTACTGATTTTATTTTAGATAAAGATGATGATAGAAGCTTAATAGATTTTGAAATGGATAATAAGCATAAAATATTAGCATATAATAGCTCTTTTGAAGAAATAGGGAAAGAAAGAACTAAAGAGATTTCGTTAGAAGCTAAATATTTTAATAAACATATAAAATATTTCCCAACTGGCACAGATATAAAAGATTTAAAAGTATTGATTCTTGATTATGTTAAACGAACTATGCACAATGAAGATTTAAAACCAAGTGAAGTCTTTGATAAAATCAGAGAAAATATTGATACTATATTTACAGAGTTAAATATGTTAATTAAATTTGATAAAGTCGATGAAAATGATGAAGTCTATTTTAAAAGCAAAAATAATGAGAGTTTTGTAATAGACAACTTATCTACAGGAGAAAAAACACTATTAGCAAAGGTTTTATATCTCTATCTAAAAGAGATAAAAGATAGTGTGATTTTAATAGACGAGCCAGAACTATCCCTACACCCTGCTTGGCAAAATAGAGTTTTGAAACTTTATGAAAATTTTGCAAAAGAGAATAATTGTCAGATTATTATCGCTACACATTCTCCTCATATTATTGGAAGTGCAAAAAATGAATATATACGAATTCTTACAGAAGATGGAGTTATCAATGATGTTTTGGCTTATGGTCGAGATATTGAGTGGGTATTAGAAGAGGTAATGGAGGCTAGTTATACGAGAGAACCAACTATCGCCAAAAAAATAAAAGAGTGTGAAGAACTTTTAAATGAAGATAAATATGATGAAGCTGAAGAGCTTATTGATGCTCTTGAATTACTAATAGGTAAAGATGATAAAGATATAACATCATTAAGAACTTCTTTAGAGTTTTGGAGAGAATAGTTTTGAAACAGATTATTAAGAGTAAAGAGCCTAAAAGTCTAACAAATTATAGAGCTAGTATTACAAAAACAGATTTAAAGAGTTTAAAAAAATATGAAGATTCTCCCAAAAATGTTTTAGATGATTTAAGAAAAGCACTTTTAGAAGAACAGGGATATATTTGTTGCTATTGTATGCAAAGAGTTGATTTCAGATATACAAAGATAGAACATTTTAAGTCTAGGTCAGGTTTTAGGGAGAAACAGCTTGATTATAATAATCTATTTATATCTTGTTTAGGTGGAGAAGGAAGTTCTCCTACAAAGCAGTTTTGTGATACAAAAAAAGGCGATAGAGAGTTAAATTATATTAACCTTTTAACAGATATTGAGTCTAAAATAGAGTACAAAAAAGATGGTTATATTTATTCTAATGATGATAATATTAATAACGAGCTAAATGATATTTTAAATTTAAATTATTTAGTTTCAAAAAACAATAGAAAGGAAACTTTAAGGAGTCTCTATTCGGAGTTTAAAAAGATTGGTTGGAGCAATCACAGCTTAAAAGAAAATATAAAAAAATATCAAAATAAAAATTCAAAAGGAAAATATAGACCCTATTGCCAAATGATAGTCTATTTTTTAACTAAAAAACTAAAACAAAAAGGAGTAACAATATGAACAGAGTTTATGGAGTAATAGGTATAAAAGCAAAAATGGCAAACTGGAATGCAGATTTTACAGGCAGACCAAAATCGACAAGCAATGGTGATATATTTGGGAGTGATAAGGCTTTGAAGTATCCGATGAAGAAGATGTGGGAGAGTGAGGGGCAAAAAGTTCTTTTTATAAAATCTTGGAAAGAGCAAAAAGGCTCAACGGTTCCAAAAGATTTGGGTGAAAGATATGCAGAGCTTTTTGAGCCGATAGATAAAAAAACTCCTACAAAAGAGGTAATGACCAATCTTTTTAAAGCGATAGATGTTAAAAATTTTGGAGCTACTTTTGCAGTAGAGGGGCAAAATATCTCTATAACTGGGGCTGTGCAGTTTGGGCAGGGGTTTAATAGATTTGATGATACTAATATTGAGATTCAAGATATTTTATCTCCGTTTACAGATAGCAAAGCAGAAGCAAAAGGTAAAGAGGCAAAACAAGCAACCCTTGGAACAAAAATTACGGTAGATGAAGCTCACTATTTCTATGGATTTTCTATAAACCCAAACAATTATGATGAATACAAAGATATTGTAGATAATGCAAACTATACCAAAGAGGATTATGAAGCATTTAAAAAAGTAGCTTTAACTTCTGCTACGGCTTATAGTACCAACTCAAAGTTTGGTTGTGAGAATGAGTTTGCTCTGTTTGTTGAGTGTAAAGATAATAGTACATATTTACCAGATTTGAGTGAGTATATAGAGTTTGATAGCGAAAAAAGAGAGGTAGATTTAACTGAAGTTGAGGAGTTGGTAGGCGATAGAGCAGAGATAGAGGTTTACTCAAATCCATACAAACTTAAAGTTATTACTACTAAAAGTCATAAAAATATCTTTACCCTTGAAGAGTTGTAGATATGAAAGCAATAAGCTTTGAGCTTAGTGGTAAAACAGCTTGTTTTAGAAAGCCTGATGTTAATCAATTTGCCTATTTTACCTATAACAATATCCATAAAGTTGCTCTTTTGGGGTTGCTTGGTGCGATTATTGGGCTTGGTGGATATACACAACTTCACGATAAAAATAGAGGATTAAAAAAGGGTAAACTTGGATACGACGATGGTTATCCTGAATTTTATGAGAAGTTAAAAGAGCTTAAAATCTCTATTGTTCCTCTTGCTCCTTGTGGATATTTTTCTAAAAAGATTCAAGTTTTTAATAACTCTGTTGGGTATGCAAGTCGTGAAGAGGGTGGAAATTTGATTGTTCGTGAGCAGTGGCTTGAAAATCCTGCTTGGCAGATTTTGATTTTAGATGATGAAAGTGAAGTTTATGCGACTTTAAAAGAGTATCTTGTTGGCAAAAAATCGGTTTTTATCCCTTATCTTGGCAAAAATGACCACCCTGCTAAGATAGATGAGGTTAAGGAGGTTGAGTTAAAAAGAGATTTGTTTGTCATTGATGATGAAATCTATATAGATTCTCTCTTTGCAAAAGAGGAGAGTTTAAGTTTAGGTTGGGTTAGAGAAGATATAGATGTGCCTGAATTTATATTTCAAGAGGTCTCTCCTACATCTTTGCAAAAAGAGTATCATTTTTATGAGTATAAAACAATGATTTTTACAAGTAAGGCAGTTGAACCAGTACCAGAGGATACATTTTGTTATGAAAACAAAAACTATACCTTTATCTAATTTTGGAATAGATGATAAATACTTAGCACACCCACCAAAAGAGAGTTTACCAGAGCATTTGGGTTTAACTTTGGATTATTTGATAAAAATATTTGAGGTAAAATCACTTGATAGTATAATCCAAAGTTTGATAGATAAAATAGACAAAAAGCATAATGAACTTATCTATGAGATGTTTATGAATGCTATCTACCTTCACGACATAGGTAAAGTAAATCCATATTTTCAAGCCAAAAAGATGAATAATCTATCTTTTAAAGAGTATAAAGATAGTACCTCTTCAAGTGACCATTCGCCACTTTCGGCTAAAATGTATATAGAGTATTATCAAAATCTTTTATGTGAATATCCTAGAAAAACAAGATACAAATTGCTTTTTATTGTCTATAGCTTTGCTTATAGTATGCAAAAACATCATGGCAGTCTCTCTGTGTTTGAGAGTTTTCAAGATGATAATCTTTTTAGAAATATTTTGAAACATGTGGTGGATTATAAGATACCACATTTTGAATTTTATATCTTAAATAAACTCCTCTTTTCGCTTTTAGTATCATCAGATTATTATGCTACAGGTGACTATCTAGCTAATTTGCAAGTAGATAATTTTGGCACATTAGACAAAGAGCAAAAAGAGTCTTTGCAAGATAAATTTACCACTTTTTTAGAGGACTTTGGAGAACCACAAGGTATAAACAGAGTTAGAAATGAGATTTTTAAAGAAGCAGAGTTCAATCTACTTAAAAATATTGACAAACATATCTTTTATCTTGAAGCTCCAACTGGAAGTGGGAAAACGATAACTTCTATAAATTTGGCTCTAAAGCTTTTAGAGAGTGATAAAAGGCTCAATAAACTCTTTTATATCTTTCCCTTTAATACTTTGGTAGAGCAGACAAGAGATGTATTTGATGATATTTTTGGAGATAGTTTAGATATAGAGGTCATTAACTCAATTACACCGATAAAAGAGGAGGAGGGCGATTATACCAAATCTTATGTAAGTAGATTGTTTTTTCATTCACCTGCTATTATTACAACTCATGTGAGCTTTTTTAATATCTTGTTTGGCACTTCAAGAGATGATAACTACCCTTTGTGGCAGTTGGCAAATTCGGTTATTATTTTAGATGAGATACAAAGCTACAACAATAAACTATGGTGGTATATGGTTGAGTTTTTTGAGAAGTATGCCTCTTTGTTAAATATCAAAATTATTATTATGTCTGCTACTTTGCCAAAGTTGGACTATTTTTTGGAAAAAAAAGATAACTTTGTGGATTTGATAACTCCTCAAAAAAGAGATGAGTTTTTTACAAGTTGTTATTTTAAAGATAGAGTAGAGGTTGATTTTACTCTTCTTGAAGAGGAAAAAATAGATTTAGATAGATTAGAAGAGTTTTTTGATGAGGTTAAAAATGGCTACCAAAAGATACTATTTGAGTTTATCAAAAAACAGAGTGCTAGAGAATTTTATAACCAAATAAAAGATAGATATGAAAATGTATATGAACTTAGTGGAGATGACAACAAAGCCTACCGACAATATGTTATCAATAAAAGCAAAGAGGATAAACCTATCATCATAGTAGCCACCCAAGTGATAGAAGCTGGGGTTGATATAGATATGGATTTGGGATTTAAAGATATATCTACACTTGATAGTGAAGAGCAGTTTATGGGGCGAATAAATAGAAGTTGTAAAAAGAGTGGCTCAAAAGTTTACTTTTTTAATAAAGATGATGCAAGTGGAATATACAAAGGCGATAATCGTTTGGGGTTTGATTTGACTCAAGAGAAGTATCGCACTATTTTAAAAGAGAAAAACTATAAAGAGTATTATGATGAAGTTTTGGAGGTTATAAAACAAAATGGGCTTAGATTAGAGAGTGGGGTAAATAGCAATATAGATAACTTCTCAACACTACTTCAAAAGCTTGATTATAAAGAGATAAGTAAAACGATGACCCTTATAAACTCTCAAAATATGACTCTGTTTTTTCCTTTCAAGATAGATTTGGAGATTTATAGAGGGGTTAAAGAGTTTGAAGATGAGCGAATTAAAAATTATATAAACGATGGTTCTCTTGATGGTCAAAAAATGTGGGAGAGCTTTAAGGCACTCAATGAGATAGAAAGCTTTAGTGAAAAGAAGTATGAGCAGTCATATATAAATTCACTGATGCAATTTTTTACTTTTAATATAATTAAGTATAAAGAGGGACAAAAGCCAAGCCATTATAGTTATGAATTTGGAGGGTATTTTTATGTAAAAAATTATGATGATTTTATCAAAGATGGTAAGTTTGATAGAGTCGCTTTTCAGGAATATACAGGTGGATATTTTTTGTAGAAATTAATAAATAAAGGAAAATGAAAAATGAAAAAAATAATTAAAATTACAAACGAAATAAAAGAAGAAGTACAAACTATAGTAGATGTGTTTAATAAAAAGAATAAATCTAAATTTTTAGTAAGATATAGAGGTAGATTTCTCTATTTAGATAAGGTTGATGGATTTAATAAGTACCTAACTAAAATAAATCATCAAAAAACAGTATAATACAAATATGAGATATATAAATAAATTAGATGAAGAAGTCATCAAAGAATTAGAAGAA
>JALSLU010000137.1 GCA_026988125.1 Sulfurospirillum sp. | reverse complement strand
AGAGTTGAGCTACTTTTAAACTCTCCGCTAAAAGATGAAAAGTTTAGTGTCTATATACGAGGAAAAGTAAAAGTCAATTCAATCTTGCACTTTGAAGAGAATTTAGAAGCAAAAGTAGTAGAGTTATTAGATGATGGCTCAAGAGTTGTAGAGTTTTACAAAAACAACTTAAAACTAACAACAACCCAACTTTTTGATACTCTTGATAAAATTGGACACATACCGCTACCTCCTTACATAAAAAGAGAGGATGAGAAGGAGGATGAAGAGGAGTACCAGAGTGTTTTTAGTCAAAAAAGAGGGGCAGTAGCCGCTCCAACGGCTTCACTTCATTTTAGTGATGCTATGTTTGAAGAGCTCAAAGAAAAATACGAAACCCACTTTTTGACTCTACATGTAGGAGCTGGGACATTTAAACCGGTAGATGCCAAAAACATAAAAGAGCATAAGATGCACTCCGAGTTTTATGAGATTCCTAAGCCTACATGTAAAGCTATAGACTCCAACAAACCAATCCTTGCAGTAGGAACTACTGTAACTAGGACAGTAGAGTACTACGCTAGAAAAAAAGATAGAAGTGGCTATAGTGATCTGTTTTTGCATCCTCAAAATAGACCTATAAGAGTAAACCATCTACTGACAAATTTTCACCTGCCAAAATCAACCCTCATTATGCTTGTAGCTTCATTTGTAGGGATTGAGAAGACTTTAGAGATATATAACATTGCTGTAAAAAATAGGTATAGATTCTTCTCTTATGGCGATGCAATGCTGATCTTATGAAGCCTGTTTTTGTCATAGGTGATGTGCACGGATGCATACACACCCTAAAAAATCTCATAAAACAGCTTCCAAAAAAATCTGATATTATCTTTGTTGGTGACTTGGTAGATAAGGGGTTATACTCTAAAGATGTGGTAGAGTTTATCATAGAAAATGGCTACAAATCTACTATGGGAAATCATGAGCAACTTATGATTGAAAATATACTAAAAAAAGAGAAAACAAGCTGGGGTACTCTTAAAAGCTTTGGAGGAGAAAAAACTCTTCTCTCATACAGAAATGATTTAGAGCTACTTGCAAAACACTTAAAATGGATGAATAAACTTCCTTACTACATAGAGATTGAAAACTTTTTTATAACTCACGGGTTTGGTTTACCATACTACCAAAGAAGAAAAAATCTCAAATACAAAGATGCCATAATCACCAATAGACCCTCCAAAAAAACACACAAAGAGGATTGGGAGGTTGGGTTTCATTCCTATAGTGTAACAAATATCTTTGGACATGCAGTTACAAAAAAGATTGACACTACAAAAAACTTCATAGGAATAGACACAGGAGCCGTATATGGCAAAAAACTCTCCGCCATAGAGATCCCAAGTCTTAGAGTTTATGAAGAGAAAACCTCCTTAGAGGATATCGTTCATTAACTAATCTACTGTTTATCCTAGCATATCCAAAAGTGAACCAATCATCTGCTCTTGAGTTTTAATCGCAGCAGCTTGAGCATTGAATCCTCCTGCTATGGGGATTTGTTCACTCATATCCTTTGCAAGATTTGTACTGCCACCAGTTGGATTGGAGACTGCTTTAAGTGAAGTGTTGCTACTTTGCTGTATGGTTGTACTTGAAGCGTTGAAATCTTGGGTATTTACATTTGCTATATTATTGGCATTTGCATTCATCCATGTGTTATGAGCCATCATTGAGTTTGAATTTACCTGCATTATAAACACCTCTGTAAAATAGTTTCTGCTATAATACCATAAAAAGATATAAAAAAGGATTAGAAGTGAAAGTATATGGCATAAAAACTTGTGGAAGCGTTAGAAAGGCTATAAAGTTTTTTAACGACAATGAGATAGAGTTTGATTTTATCGACATAAGAAAAGAGCCTCAAGGAAAAGAGAAAATAGAGTCTTGGCTAAAAAAAATAAGCATAGATAAGCTTTTTAACAACAAAGGAACAAAATATAGAACCCTAAAACTCAAAGAGCTAAATTTGGATGATGAGGGCAAAAAAGAGTGGCTTATTAAGGAAAATATGCTACTAAAAAGACCAATAATAGAGTTTAAGGATCAAGTCATAGTTGGTTTTGATGAGCAGCTTTATGCATCCATCTTTCTAAGATAATTTTAGCAGCCAAGGAGTCAACTTTTCCATCTCTTTTTTGCTTTGTGACTCCTTGCATACTCTCCTTCGCCTCTTTGCTTGAGCCATACTCATCTTCAAAAAAAATCTCCCCTTTAAAATCTAGTAAACTCACAAAATGCTCAATTCTTCTTCTCATCTCATCCTCACTGCTTCCACCTTTTGGTAAGCCAACAACCAATACCTCTATATCCCACTCTTTTAAAAAGCTTGAAACATCTCTTGAGGCTTGGTTTCTATTTTTTCTCAAAATCGCATTTTGTGGTAAAGCAACTCCATTTAACCCTAGAGCAACTCCAACTCTTTTTAATCCAACATCTATGCACGCAACTCTTTTCATGACTCTCCATTAACATTTGCTTAACAAAACTATTGTATTATACTGAAAAATACAGGAGAGAACCTTGATAAAAAAATATTTATTTTTATCTATAATTTTATCGTTTAACTATCTTAATGCAATGAGTTTAGATACAGCTATAAAGCTTGCACTTAAGCATAACAACGAATTAAAAAAAACTTATCTTGATTTGGAACAATCTAGACTTCAAAAAGAGTCTATCAAAGTTGATAGATATGGAAAAGTAAACATTGTGGCATCATATGAACACTACAATAATTCAAGAACTTTAGTCCCACTCCCTCCTATGCAAATGACAAGTAGCCCAACAGCAGCATATGAAATCCCTACCACCAAAGATATGTTTAGTGCAGGCATATCTTATAGTGTGGTGTTATTTGATGGAAATGCACAAAAAAATAACTACCAAATCTCAAATCTATCGCAAACTACATCATTTCTAAAAACAAAGTTAGCAAAAGAGGAGCTTGTTTATAATGTAAAGTCGCTCTATGTTTCTATCTTAGCACTTCAAAAACAGCTTATTGCTACAAAAGAGTATTCATACTCCCAAAAAAGACTCTTTGAGCAAATTAAGAAGCAATACGAACTTGGCTCTAAATCAAAACTTGATTTATTAAAAGCAAAAAATGCATATATCTCATCAAAATCAAATGAAGATAAAATAGAGGTAAATATAGATATTTTAAAGACCAATTTATCTAAAGTATTAGGAGGGATTAAGTTTGATAATGCTGAGGATATAAGTGTAGATATGCAAAAGTATAAAGATTTCAGAACCAATGTGGAGCAATTAAAAAAATTTCAAATCATAAAAACAAAGAGTAAAATAGCTTCAAAAAAAATTGACAAGTTAAAGTCTCTGTACTTCCCTCAAGTATCGCTAAATAGCTATTTTGGATATAACTTTGGACCAAACGATACAACTAACACATCTCCCCTTACAGGTAAAACCTACATAGAAAGAGGAGATTTAAACTTTAAAAGCAACTGGCAAATAGGAGTCAACTTTAAATGGAATGTATTTGATTTTGGATACAAAGATGCACTTTTAGAAAAAGAGAGGGTTGCCCTACAGAGTATGAAAATTCAAGAGATTCAAACTAAACTAGAGATTGAAAAAAATCTTAAAAATGCCAAAAACAAACTATCTCTATCAAAAGCAAATTTTGATTCTGCTAAGAGTGAGTATGAGTTGTTAGATGCAATTGTTAAAGTTGAGATTGTAAAGTATGAAAATGGGATGATAACTCTAGATGATTTACTTCTTTCTAAAGCAAAAAAGAATTTAGCATATATGAAACTTATAAACTCAAAGTACGAATACCAAAAGATATTGGATTATATAGAGTATATTTATGAAAAAAATGGAGAGATAAAATGATAAAAAAGATTATATTTGTAGCCGTAGTTATAGGAGTTGCAATATTTGCAGGAAAATTTTTAAAAGAGAAAAAAGAGGCAATTTACTCACGAGCTAAGCCCATAACCTACACAAAAAGCATAAAAACGACTACTGCTAAAGATATGAATATAAGCAGATATAGAGAGTTTTTAGCTCAAGTCCAATCAAGTAGTAGTGCTTTTATATCTTCAAAATTTAGTGCTACGATAAAAAAAATCCATGTTAGTGAAGCCGCAAGTGTCAAAAAAGGTCAGCTTTTGGTTTCACTTGATGATTCTGAGCTTAAAGCATCTTTGGCATCTTTAAAAGATAGAAAACTAGCCCTAGAAGCAGACCTAAACAATGCAAAAAACATACTAAAAAGAAATAAGAAACTTTTAGAAATTGAGGCTATATCTAAAGAAGCTTATGATAACTCTGAAGTTATGTATAAAAACAAACTTGCATCATTAGGTAGCATTAACCAAAATATAAAACAGATACTCTCTCAAATGAAGTATCTAAATATAACTGCACCTTTTGATGGCGTAGTTGGAACAAAAAGTGCCAATGTTGGTTCTTTAGCACTCCCTGGAAAACCACTGCTTACTATAAATACTAAAGATCAAAAACTAATTTTTTCCTATATTGATACATCATACCCTATAACTTTAGGGCAAAAAGTCTATATAGATAAAAAACCCGTAGGAGTGATTTCTAAAATTTATGATGATGCAAAAAATGCACTTTTAGTTGCAGAGATAAAACCATATAACATACTTCCATTTGTAAATAAGTCTTATAAAAATATAGAAGTTGAAGTTGACTACAAAGAGGGATGTGCTTTACCAATGGATGCAATTTTGCACAAAAAAGATAAAACATATGTAATGGTATATAAAGACAATAAATTTAACCCACAAGAGGTCAAGATTCTCTTAAATAATCAAAACTATGCCATCTTAAAAGAGTGTCCAAAAGAGCTAGTTGCTGTTGGTTCAGAGGCTAAGCTCTCTATGCTTCCAACTTATGGCAAGATAAACATACTTAAAGAGGAAAACAGATGAAAGGGGTATCTGTAGTTGATCTGCTTTTAAAAAGACCATATTTTATATTTTCCTTTCTGATTCTTTTTCTATTTTTAGGTGCAGTTGGATACAACAAAATAGATAGAAAACTTTTTCCTGATTCAAACTATCCAACCATAGCAGTTGTAGCTATGCAGCCTGGAGCTTCGGCTAAGAGTATTGCGACCAATATTTCTATTCCCATAGAAGAGGAACTTTACACTCTTGACAACATCAGAAGAGTTTACTCAAGCACTATTGATGAGGTTAGTGTTATAAATGCAGAGTTTGACTACTCAAAAGATATAGATACTGCTGCAAGTGATGTCAGCAATGCGCTAAATAAGATAAAATCAGATCTTCCAAACAATATCGCAGAGCCGAAAATCATTAAGATAACCTCCTCTACTGCACCCATAATCACCTATGCCCTAAGCTCCAAAGATGGTACAATCCCCTTAGAAGACATAAGACAATTTGCCCAAACAAAGGTAAAACACAAGCTAGTAAAGCTTGAAGGAATTGCAAATGTTGACATCTTTGGTGGTTATCAAAAAGAGATTCAAATCATTGTAGATAAAAAAGAGTTAGAGAGATACCACATAGACATCTCTGCACTTATAGCTAAGATAAAGGCCAACGATAATGACTTCGCCATAGGTTTTATGACAAGTCAAAACAGCAGATTCCTCATAAGAAGTGCCGGCAAAAAAGGAACTATAGAGGAGTTAAAAAACATAAGCATAACAAAAGATGTAAAACTAAAAGATATAGCAAAGGTCTATTTTGGTCACTATGAAAATAGTGCAGAGTATTTTGGAGATGGAGAACCTGCAATTGCTATAGCTATCCAAAGAACAACAAATGCTGATGTAATCAAAAGCATAGACTTAGTCCAAGCAGAAATTAACAAGCTCTCTAGTAAATATAAAAATATAAATTTCAAGATAACCGATACCCAAAAAGATACCATCGTACAAAGCATAAACAATATGTTTGAATCCTTGAGAGATGCGATTATAATGTCAACTTTGGTTGTCTTTTTCTTTCTAGCCTCTTTTAGACAAGTTTTGGTTGTTTTAGTAACCATACCATTGGTTTATGCTTCTACTGTAGCTCTTATGTGGATATTTGGAATAGAGTTCAATGTGGTAACCCTAACTGCTATTATCTTAGCGCTAGGCTTGCTATTGGATGATGCGGTAGTAGTTATGGAAAATATTGAGAGACACTACAGGGAGCTAAAAAAAGAGATTCACAAAGCTGTGTATGAAGGAACAAAAGAGATAATGTTTGCAGATCTATCAGGAACTATTACAACCATGATAGCTCTCTCGCCTATGCTTTTTATTGGAGGCTACCCTCAGACTGTATTTCAGCCACTTGTTTCAACCCTTCTTTTGGCTCTAGCAGCATCTTACATCATCTCTATAACTGCGGTTCCTCTGCTTTCACTTAAAATATTAACCATAGAGCATCCTTTTGTGCTAAAAAGTGAAGAGTTTTTCAAAAAAATAACTAGCTTTTTCTATACTTCTATAGCCAAATTTTTCCAAAGTGCTCTTAAGAAGGCTATTGATAAAAAATTTATAGGCATAATCTATATTCAAATCTTAATTGTACTTTTTGTAATAAGCCTAAGAGGGGTTATGCCTACTGTTGGTCAAGAGCTAATGCCCCCTATGGATACAGGAGCTATCAAGGTAAGCATAGTGGTTGATCCAAACTTAACCATTAAAGATAGTAGAGAAATTGTAAAAAAAGTAAATAAAATCCTAAAAGATGAAGCGGACCTGCTCTATCTATCAAGCTCTATTGGTAGCGAGGCTGGTGTTATGAGCATTGGAAGTGGTAGTGGGACTGATCACATCTCCATAACTGCAACCTATGTAGATAGATACAGTAGAGATAAAACTATTTGGGAAATCGCAAAAGAGTTGAGAGGAAAAATCAACAAAATAGAAAATATAAAAAGTGTTGATGTTGTAGATTTTGGAGCAACAGCACTTGCAAGCATACGAGCAAACTTAGATGTTACGCTCTATAGTGACGATTTAGAAAAATTACCAAAAGCTGCTTTAGTAGTTGAAGATGCTATGAAAAATACAAAAGGAATTGTTTCAGTCTCAAAGACTTGGGCTAAAGATAAAATTGTATATGAGTTTAAAATAGATGAAAAAAAGGCATCTTTTTACAATTTAAGCATCGAAAATATATCAAAACAGCTTCAAAGCTTTATAAGAGGTGCTGTTGTAGCAAACTTTTACCTTCCAAATTCAAAAGATTTCAAAATCAGAGTATGGGTAGAGCAAAACAAAAGAGACTCTATAGAAGATTTTAAATCATTTCTTATAAGCTCTCCAAAAGGAAAAATCCCATTAGAGGCAGTAGCTAAAGTGGTAAGAGTTAAAGAGCCAACCATCATCACAAGAGAGGGGTTGAAATACACCATAAATGTTTATGGTTTTAGAGAAAAAGCTGCTATTTCACACATTATGAGCAATTTTGAAGAGGCATTTAAAGGGAAAGTGCTACCTAATGGAGTAACTATGGAACAAACAGGCGATATAAAACAGTTTAAGGACTCAGCTGGAAGAATGGGCGGGGCTGTTGCTTTTGCTGTTATTTTGATTCTTTTTACTCTTATAGCACTATTTAACTCAATTAAAATTTCAGCCATAATTGTTCTTTCCATACCTTTAACCATAATTGGAGCATCTTGGATACTTCTTTTTATGAGTTATCACACCTCTATGCCTGCTATGATGGGCTTTATACTGCTAAGTGGAATTATAGTAAACAATGCCATACTTCTCATACACTTTGCGTTAGAGAAAATGCAACAAGGCGCAAACAAGGTTGAAGCTATGCTTGAGAGCATAAAGATAAGAACCAGACCTGTTTTAATGACAGCTTTTGCTACTTCTGCCGGAATGCTTCCTGTTGCACTTGGAAGTGCCATAGGGCTAGAAAGGTTGGCTCCACTTGGTGCAGTTGCGATTGGTGGACTTATAGTAGGTACATTTTTGACACTGCTTTATATACCACTCGTGTTTATTTGGACAACTAAAGATATTAATAAAATGATAAAATAAATGCAAAAAAATATTGGCACTGACTAATTGGACCAATAATTGCTTTATAAAAGATAAAATTCATAAAGAAGGATTTTATCATGGCAGTAAAAGATGGTGAAAGAAAATATAG
>JALSLU010000136.1 GCA_026988125.1 Sulfurospirillum sp. | reverse complement strand
CCTTGAAATTTCCTATAAAAATTTAATAATACTGAAACACAAAAATTTTCAGTAGGTTAAATCTTGAATAAAAAGACAAAAGCAAGTCAAGCAAACGATGGTTTTGCAAATATTGCAAAAGGTATCGGTGGAAAAAAAGATACTTTACAAAACACTTCTTATGTTCGCTCAACTCTTAACCTAGATAAGAACTACGAACTAGCTGAAGAACTGTATCTCTACAACTGGCTTGTAGGAAATATTGCAGACATTCCAGCTAACGAGGTTACTCGTGAATGGTGCGAGATAACTTCAACTCAATCAGAACAAATCAAAAAAATAAAAAAGCTTTTTAAAAAGCTCAAGCTAAAACAAAAAATAAAACAAGCTCATGCTTATGCAGACTTATTCGGTGGCTGTGCTTTATACATGGTTGTAAATGATGGATTCCATCAAGATAAACCATTAAATCTAAAAACAATAAAACAAGGCTCGTTTAAAAAACTTCGCATCTTAGAGCCATCTCATCTAATCCCTGTAATCACTAGCACTTCAGAGCCTGAGTATTATAGACTCTTTGCAGTCAATGGAGAGACTTTAACCATACATCGCTCAAGACTCCTTATCTTTAAAGGTATAGAACTCACTCAAAATAAAAAGATAGAATATAACTATTGGGGAGGCTCAAAAGTTCAAAGAAGCATAGAGCCTATAATTGCTTCTGACACTGCTATAAATGCAATAGTAAATATGCTTACAGAAACGAATGTAAATGTTTACAAGCTTGATGGATTAACAGAATTAGCTATAGATGATGCAGATGAAGATGCAATAAAGCGAATACAAATCATAGATACTATGAAATCTTATCTTAATGCTTTAGTTCTTGACTCTAAAGATGACTTTGTAAAGAGAACGAATGATTTTAAAGACTTACATCAAATAGACAACGCTTCACTTATTCGTGTAACAGGTTCGGCTGAAATTCCAGCGACTTTACTTTTTGGTAAGTCTCCAGATGGAATGAATGCTACAGGGGCATCTGACTTTCAGAACTTTTACAATCGTATTAAAAGAATACAAACTGACAAAATAGAGCCTATGCTTGAAACTCTTATCATGGTGGCTTCATATAGCGAAAATCAAAGTGATCTCTTAGATTGTGAAATTATTTGGAAACCATTAGTGCAAGAGACAAAAAAAGAGATAGCAGATAGAGAAAAGGTAGAAGCAGATAAAGATAAGGTTTATATAGATGCTGGTGTACTTACTAAAGAAGAGGTAAGAAAAAAACTAAAAGAGACAAACCCTTACTACTCTTTTTTAAAGGTTGAAGATGAAAAATAAACTTATAGCTTTTGATAATAGTGTAGAGATTATAAGCAAAAAGAAAAACGAGAATGGGTACTTAGTTTTAAAATGTATTTTTGCTCGTACAGGTATTCAAGAGAGATACGGTGCTGAAATAAATCCAGACTTTGAAGCTACAAAACTATACAGAGAGTATCGCTCTCCCAAAGAGGTTTTTAAACCTGAAGTATTAGAAGCTTTTAAAAATGTAGTAATTACAAATGACCACCCTCAAGAACTACTCACATCGCAAAATACAAAATATCATGCAATCGGATTCGTATCATCTGAAGTGGCTGTAGTTGATGACACATATCTTCAATGTGAAATCACTATATATGATGATGATGCCATTGATGATATTGAAAACGGAAAATCAGAGTTATCGGCTGGGTATTTATACTCTCTTTTAATGGTTGAAAATATGGACTACGACTACATCCAAACAGACATTAAACCAAATCATATTGCTATTGTTCAAGTTGGTCGCTGTGGCTCTGCTTGTTCTTTAGCATTTGATACAAATCCAAACAAAAACAAAGGAAATAACATGAAAGTGATATTTAAGAGAATGTTGCCAGATGGAACTGAAAAAGTAGTTTCAGAGGTTGAAGTAGCTGATGAAGAGCTAGGTAAAAATCTTCAAAGCATTGCGGATAGTTTATTTGAAGCTTCAAAAGGTGTAAAAGCAACTGATGAAGATGAGATGAAAGCTAAAGATGAAGAGATTAACTCTTTAAAAAGTGAAGTAGCTACTAAAGATGAGCAGATTGACAAGCTTCAAGCTCAAGTAGATACAAACAAAGAGCAGAATGTGGGAACTGATGCAAAAGCAGTTATGGCAATGGCTCAAGACTTAGCTGGTGTTATCGTTGTTGCAAATGATTGTGGCATTGATACTACATGTAAAGATACGGTATCTCTTAAAAAAGAGGTAATCGGCAAATATAAACCAGAGTTGGCACTTGATGGAAAATCAGAGAGCTATATAGAATCAGCTTTTGATATAGTAGCTTTACAAATCAAAGATGCAGACAGTTCTTTTCTTAGAGGCTTAGATGCAGTTCCATCTAAAGCATTGGACGAGAAGCAAAAAGAACAAAATGAAGCTCAAAATAGCTTTAATTCAAAATTCGGAGGTAACTCATAATGGGTGCAAGTATTCAAGATACATACGGTAAAAGACCAAAAGGATTTTTAGGTGGAATTGCAAATAGCAATCCTTTAACTACAAAATCAGTAACAACTGCTGAACAAATTGCAGTAGGTAAATTTTGTACTTTTAGTGCAAGTGGAATCATTAACTTAACAGGTCTTACAAATACTATCGCTGGTGTTGTTTGTAAATCTGATGCAATGGATGGAGCTACAGTCGAAGCTAACAAAAATGCAACTCTCTTAGAAGCTGGTAATGTTTTCGCTTACTGTGAAACTTCTTGTACTGATGGTGAAACTGTTTATGCTCGTGTAACTTCAAATGGTGCTTTAACTGTTGGTAATGTTAGAAATGATGTTGATAACGATGGAACGACTGATAGAGCTGTAGCTGTTAAAGCTACTTTTGAAGAAACTTTGATCGGTGCTGGATTAGTACAAATCAAAGTAAATTTATAATAAAGGTATAAAAAGATGATTAGAAATAAACTTTTTTCAACTGTAGTAGCTGGTTTAGTAGCGAGTGATACTATCGCTGATGTAAACCCTGAAAATATTGCTTCGGCTCTTGTAAGAGTTGAGACTGAGGCTTACAAAAATGATTATGAAGAGATAACTTTTAATGAGTTATTCCCTATTATAAATCTTAACGATAGAACTGCCACATCATTTGGTTATTACTATGTTACTGAGGCTGGAAAGGCTCAACTTTCTAACCCTGATGGTAAAATTGCCTGGGTTGATAGTTTCGTAGGTATGAAACAAGCTCCTTTATTTGATGGAAATGTTGGGTACAAATACACTCTTAAAGAACTTGAGAGAGTTGGTAAACTTGGAACTAGACTTGACTCTTTAAAGGTTGAAACTGCAATCAGTGCTACTTTAGAGTTAGCTCAAGAGATAGCATATTTTGGAGATACAAAGCGAGGAATTACAGGCTTTTTCAACAATCCTGATGTTCCAAGTGTCGCTCCTTTAGCTGGTGCTGGTGGAAATACATGGGCTTTAAAAACTCCAAAAGAGATTTTAGCTGACATCAACCACCTTTTTGCGACTGCTTATGCAACAACAAAACAGCAAGAGTTCAAACCAAACTCTAAAACAACTCGTCTTTTACTTCCTACTGATAAGTGGTCGTATATTGCTTCGACACCTCTAAATGACACAAGTGATACAACAATCCTTGATTTTATTGTAAATAAATGTCCTCATTTAGATTCAAAAGAGAATGTGGTTGCATCTGCACAAATCGCTGAAGATACTATTCGTATTTTTCAAAAAGATAAAAAGAAACTTGCTTTTTATTGGGGACATACAATCAACTTTAAAGCTCCACAAGCTGATGACTTGATGTTCAAAGTTCCAGCTGACTTTAGCATTGGTGGTTTAGCACTTCGCAAACCTCTGTCTTGTTGGGACATGGGAGGACTATAATCATGAAGATTAAAAACAAAACTCAGAGACTGATTGTCTTGAACTTTAAAAAATGTGGAAAGCAGTTTACTGCTCTTCATCTTGGTGGTGGTGTAGAACTTGAAGAGGCTGATTTAAAAATAGCTGATATTGAGTGGTATGTTAAAAGAGGATATATTGAGATTTTAGATACTAAAAAAACTAAAGCTCCAGTAGATCCTATTGCTTTACCAGAAAATACTACAGCAGAGATTTTAAAAGATACTTTTAAAGTCAAAGAGCTTCGCCAGTATTGTAAAGAAAATGATATTGATTTGCCTACAGGGTCAAAAGAAGATGACATTGTATCTCTTATTATGGACTCATTAACTCCAGATGGAGAGTAACATGGATGTAGCAACTTTTAAAGCAAGATATACAGAGTTTAATGCTGTATCTGATGAAGTTGTAGCAGTTCACTTAGAAGAGTGTGCAACTCTTTTGAGTGTTGATAAGTATGGAGCTAAATATAACCAAGCTCTCTCTCTTTTAGTAGCTCATGAGTTAAAACTCATTGAAATCGGTGTAGATGATTATGAAGTAGAAATATCTCGCTCAATTTCTGGCGGTGGTAGGTCTATAAAAAATATAGCTACAACGGACTATCAACTCTATTACTCTCGTTCTTCCTATGGTAGTAAATTTTTAGCACTTAAAAAGACTATCCGCTTTAGTGGTGCTGTCTTATGCGAGTAAAAGCAAAAGTAAAAAGTAAAAAGCTAAATAAAAAACTATATAACGATTTAAAAAAGCTAGAGGGAAAACTAAAGGCTGGTTATCCTAAAGAAAACCCTCAAAGCCACGAGTTAGACAAAAATGGAATGTCTGCGATAGACAAAGCGTATGAGATAAATTATGCAAACAAAAACTTCACTCCCTACCTTGAAATTTCCTATACACACAATAATATTAAATACAAGAAAAGATTTACACTAATTGCTAAACAAAAACCAAAAAAGCAAGGTAAATTACTCGAAAAATTAGGAGATGAGATGGTAGATGATATTCAATCAGTTTTAGCAAATGTTAAAAAATCTCCTCTTTTAGCGGGAAGTGGTCTTATATTTGGTGCTGTAAGTTATGTGAGAGTTCCTAAATGAAATCATCACTAATCTTTAAACCAGACATAAAAACTTATTCTGTATCATCATTAGACTCTTTAAGCTCTAATGCAGAGGGAATCCAAGAACAGGTAAGAACTACAAAGAGTGTTAATTTGGCTATTTATGACAAAGGTAGAAAAGTTGTTAAAAAGTTAAATGAAGACTCATACATAGTATCAGTCATAGATATATATTCAGAGCCTCATCTTTTAAACTTATTTGATGAAGTCACATATAATAATGTGATTTACACAGTATTAGAAGATAATTCAACTCCAAATCATCAAGATTATTCAGTGTATAAGGCTACTTCAAATGTATAAAAAAACTATGATTTATTTAGTAGCACATATAAAGAGCATTATTCCATCTTTAGAGGTTTTTGATGCAAATCAGACTTTTAAAGAGCCTGATAATTATGCCTCTATATCAATATTGAATTTACAACCATCTTCCCCACATGAAAATCTTATAGAGACTTACAAAAATGTAAATGATGCAACTCTTAAGAGCTTTAACTACAAAGAGACAAACTACATCAATGTTAGAGTAGATTTTCGAGGCAATAAATGCCATGAAAATATAGCCTCTTTTAGAAGTTCATTTCTCCTGCAATCCACTAGGGAACTTCTCAAAGAGGTTGGTTTTGGTTTCTTAGGATTTGGTGTTACA
The DNA here is from genome assembly GCA_026988125.1 of Sulfurospirillum sp. Taxonomy (GTDB): domain Bacteria; phylum Campylobacterota; class Campylobacteria; order Campylobacterales; family Sulfurospirillaceae; genus Sulfurospirillum_A. The sequence continues at coordinate 2,530 of JALSLU010000136.1, read as the reverse complement.
AACAATATATCTAGCTTGAGAGACATAAATGCTAGATTAGGAATGACAACTACTCTTAAACTTATATCTTCTAATACTGTTATAGATGACATTCAAGTCATAGACAACATTACAGTAGATGTAATTCAAACAACTTCACTCACATAAGGATAAAAAAATGGCATTAAATAGACAGTCGGTAATCGCAAGTACAATCTCACATAAAAGTTACAATAAAACAGCATTTGATAGTGTTCTTATCTTAACGGATAAAGCTACTTTTGCAGAGGATTATAGAGTTTATCAATCTGCTACTGGCTTTTTGGAAGACAACACAGACCAAGCTCTCATAGATCCTGGTACTCTTTTGTTTATGCAAGAGCCTAAACTTGTAACTGTAATAGTTGCTAAAGTTGATAGTACAATAGTAGATATTGGTGCATTAAGTGCTGATATGGTAAGACTTGACTCTGTACTAGATACAGACTTCTTCGCTGTTACAGTTGTATCTGCTCACACAGATGACCAGTTACTAGAGTTAGCAAAATATATAGAGACTCAAGAGATGTTAGGGTGTTTTTATACAAATAATTCTCTGACAATAGCTGTAGACACTACAGACCTTGCAAGTCGTATCTCTGCAATAGGTCTTAGACACTCTTTTGTTTGGTATCACTCATCACTTCGCCTTGATATGGCTTTTATTTCTCGTTTCTTAGGGGAAAAAATCGGAATGGTATCTGCAAAACACTTAGTGCTACCTGGTATCTCTTCAAGTGATCTCACTACAACTGAGATGACAAATCTTTTAAACAAAAACTGTAATGTTTATGACAGAGAGCGAAAAAAGTATGTATTTACAAAGCAGGGAACTACTGCGAGTAATGAAAATATCAAAAGTGTAGCTGGAGAGATTTTCATTAGTGTTACATGTATTGAAGCTCTTTATGAACTTCAACTTAACAATTCGGTTTTATCTTTTAATACTATTGATTTAAAAAGAGTAGCTTCCACTCTATTGTTTCAGTTGAAAAAAGCTCAAAATCAAAAAATTATAGCTGAAGATGACCCAGCACTTGGTGCAAGTTATATTATGACTCTTAATCCACTAAGAGCTGAGAGCAAATTAGAAGTAAGTATCAAATATCTTGATGCTGGAGTAATGAAATTTATTGAAATCAATTTCACAGCATTTAAAGATGACACTCAATTTAATATCGAAAGGACTGCATAATGGCTGATACAGTAATAAGTTTAGAATCTCTTTTTTTAGAGGTTGGTGGTGTAAGAATTACAGGGTTTGGAGAAGATGCAATCACTATTCCAACTCCTGAAAATATGGTCGTGTCTAAAAAAGGTTTAGATACAGTTGCTTGGCTTCAACAAAAGTCTTCAGCTCAAGAGTTGCCAGTAACAGTTAATTTAATGGCTGATAGTGACTCAGTAAAAGTTCTCAAAGGTTTTGAGAAGACAAACGCAGTTGTTCCTTTTCGTTTTGAGTGGGAAGAGCTAGGTGTATATGTAGAAGCTCTTGATGCACGAGTTCAAGAAAAAGGCGAGTTTAAAGTAGGCACAGAAATGCCAGAGCTACAGTTTGAAATCACTATCAAAAACTTTGCAGAGATTAAAGGTCTTTAATCATGACGAATGAACAAAAAGCACAAAGCGAAAAAAAGATAAATGAGTTAAAAAAGAAGTACACAGTAAGAGGTTTCAAAACCACTTCAGAGTCTTTTAAATTTATGAAAAAAATAGCTGGTGCTATGTCTAATCTTGAAGACATGGAAAACTTAGAGGATGAAGATGTAAGCAAACTTTTTGAGCTATTTGATGAGAAGCTCATCAAGAGTGTAGTTAGCACTTATCTTCTAAAAAAAGAGGGAGACAAACGAATACCTATTGACTATGAGAAAGAGTTCATAGGAGACATCGGTGGTCTTATGGTTGCTTTTTCTCTATGTGTAAAAACACTTATGGAGAAACTCAACGGTGAGGGAAAGCAAGAAGCTCAACCATCAAAAGGAATGAGAGTAAAGTCGAAAAAGAGATAGTTAAACTAATACAAAATAGTGAGCTTTATGCTTTTGAAATTCGCTGTTTTATTTTAGTTAAGGCTGGACTTGTTTCTCATAGTGAAGTTATGAATATGAACTTCGATGAGTTTGAGCGATTAGAGAAGTTTAATATCTTGTCAAATCAAATTGAAGAGGCACAACACAATAAATCTTCTTCTTTTAAAGGCGAAGCTCAAAGCAAAGTTGGAGCTTTATCTATAAAAAATAATGGTACTTATAAAAGGGAATAATTAAAATGACAATCGGAGATTTAACATATTCACTCGGTGCTGTTTGGGATAAAAAATCACTTCAAACAATAAAAGATGGTTTTGCTTCAGTATCAAAAGCTTTCATGTCTGCTGTTGGAATAGCAAGTGCTACAATGGCTGGTACTTTTGCAGTTGTTAAACAGTTTGCAGAGGCAAACGATGAACTCGGCAAAATGGCACGAAACAGAGATATAGCAGTAGATAGTCTCCAAGCCTTACAATACA
>JALSLU010000135.1 GCA_026988125.1 Sulfurospirillum sp. | reverse complement strand
TCAAAGGTGTATTATCTTTTAATAACTCATTCTCAAATGAGGACATTCTTGGCTGAGCACTTCTTGCATAAAGATTGTTTGTCTGCTCTACAAAAGTTTTTGCAAAAGCATCTAAATCATCAATGTAACCTTGAAGCACTCCATCAGTAGGATAGGATGAGCCTGTAGCTATGTCTATATTTCTTCCCCTTAGATCAAGCATTGAGCCAACTTTTCCACCGTTTATTTTATCTGTTATTTCAACTTTTGAACCATCTTGAGAAACAGAATATATTTGGTAGTAACTACTCTCACTTTTTGTATTTGATATCTCAAGCGGATGAAAAGTAAACCCATCAACAAATGAGTGCCCAGCAATGTTTAAATGATAAGCACTACCTCTATCGGTTAAATTAGCATCTAGGACATTTTCACTAATCATATCGCCTTTAAAAACTGAAAAATCAAGTAAATCTGCTAGAGTCAACTCTAGCTTATCTCTTTGATCTCTTAAATCATTTGCTCTATTTGGTTCAATCGATTCTGTTCTAGCTATAGATTTATTTAACTCTGCAATTTGCTCACCAATTCTATTTACCTCATCTAAGTTTGTCTTTAACTGATCATTTATGGAGTCTTGTAAAGCTCTTACATTGTCTCTTGAAATTTTTAAATTATTTGAAAGCGTTATAGAGTTTTGAACTAACGCAATTTTCTGAGATGCATCATCAGGATTTGAAGCTAAATCATTCCAAGATGCAAAATAGTTTTGAATGTCAGATGCAACTCCCACACCATCCAAATCGGGAAAATATTTTGCAACCTCTTCAAGTGATTTTTTTGTAAAAGAGTCATACGAAAGAGAATTTGAGCTATCTTTTAACCTAGTATATGTAAATTCATCATGAATTCTTGCAATGGTAGTAACGCTAACTCCAGTTCCAACATCACCAGGAATCGTATGTAGTGGAGTACTAGCCTCAGTAACGACTCTTTGTCTGGTATAGTAGTCATTATTTGCATTTGAAATATTGTGTCCCGTTACAGAAGTAGCTAATTCGGATGCTTTTAAACCAGATACACCTGTGTTTAAAGTACTAAATAGTCCCATATTACGCCCTAATTTTCAAAATAGAAGCTGGTCTATGATTGAGCTTTTGATACCCCTCACTCTCTCTAGGAAAAATACTGTCTAAAAGAGAGTTATAAAATTCACTAACGGCTACAACAAATCTTGCATACTCTTTATTTTTATCTTTTAAGTGAGACAACTTAATTTTAAGTTCATTCAGCATCTCTTGTTTAGGAACATCTAGCACTTCTTCTAAGGACTGAGTTGAGCTGCTTTTGACTAACTTCATAAGCTCGTTATCCAACATAGCTTTTTTATTTTCAAAAGACTTGATCAAATCATTTTTAATTATAGTTCTCTTAAAAATTTGATTATGTTTAGCTTTTTTTATATCTGCTATATCTTTTTTTGTAAGTTCAATCAAATTATCAATATCTTCAATCGAAGCTTTCAAATAGTGTTCTAACATTTTTGTCCCTTTTTTGGACTACATCAAATCCCTCGCTACAGCTTGAGCAGTCTTCTTGGCATCAAATTTATATGTACCATTTTGAATTTGCTCTTTTAAAGATTCGACTCTATCCATCTCTTTTATTTTTTCAATATTTGTAGACTCTTTTTTTGAGTTTACACCAACTTGCTGCAAGTAAGCTGAACTCCCTACAGTTACTTTTGAAATCATTTTAGCCATCCTTTATAAGATTTTCTACAACCATAAATCGACTAAAATGAAAAAACTTTTACCCCAATACCGTTACATAATTCAGAATTATCTTTTCTCTTTTAAAAAATCAAACAACAGTTGACTAAAACCAAAACCTCCACTAAGTGAATTACTCATTGTATCGTTGTACATTGAGTTATAAATTTTATCACCTGCATCCTTCTCAAAAAGTTTATTCTCATTTTTTAAAGATATATCTAAAATCTTTTTTATAAAAAAAGCTTCAAACTTATCTGTTTGCTCCTTTAGTTTTTCATCATCTTTACTTAAATTTAAGCTTGTTGATGACATGTATGGATTGTTTAAATATATTGTTGATTTATCTGTAGCATTCATCAAATTACCTCCAATTTTGCTCGAATTGCACCTGCTCTTTTTATATTTTCTATAATTGAGATTATATCTTTGGGTTTGGCTCCAAGTTTATGGAGCGCTCTTGCAATGTTTGCAACGGTTATCTTCCCCTCTTGCATATTTAAAATATTTTCTTCAATACCTATGCTCACTCCATCTTTCATATCGACACTATTTTGTTGATTTAAATCATTTAAATTATTTCGAGGAGTTATCTTTATAGTTATATCACCGTGAGTTATAACAACAGGATCAACCTCTATATTTATTCCAGAAACTATAGTACCAGTTTTTTCATTTATGACAATTTTTTCCTCTTTTTGATACTCAACATCAACCTCTAAAACTTTTGCTAAAAACTCCACCATAGATTCACCGCTTGGTTTCATTAACCTTATAGTTCTAGGATCAATTGCAACTGCAACTTTAGAGTCAAAATGCTTATTCAGCCTTTCTTGAACAGACATAGCAGTTGAAAAATTTGATGTTTTTAAACTTAAACTAGCAAAATTTCTATTGTATATATCGTATGCAATCTCTTTTTCAACAATTGCACCATTGAAGATCGCACCAGCTGTTGTGTGGTTTTTAGTTCCACCGCCTTTGCCATTTTTCCCTCCTATTGTAACAGCACCTTGAGAAAGTGCATAGATATTGCCATCTACACCCTTTAGGGCAGTCATAAGAAGAGTTCCACCCTCCAAAGATTTTGCATCACCAATAGAGGAGATGGTAACATCTAATCTGTCACCTTGCCTAGCAAAAGGAGGGAGTGTAGCTGTTACCATTACAGCAGCAACATTTTTTGATTTTATATCTTTTGGATCAATTTTGACTCCAACAGTTTGAAGAAGATTTGACATAGACTGGATAGTAAAGGCTGAACTTGAGCCATCTCCTGTACCATTCAAACCTACAACCAAACCGTAACCTATTATTTGATTCTCTCTAACACCAATTATGTTTGCGATCTCTCTAATTTTTTCAGCATTTAGCGATGTTATCAAAAAAAGTAGTATAAAAAAGCCCTTTATTAGCTTCATAAATCTTCCTTGTTGCATATTTGCAAATACCAAGCAAGATTTATTCCAAAAAAATTATAGATAGTATGTTAAAGTAGTTTTTCCAAACTTTTTACTCTTAATTTTCTTATAGATAGAAATTTCTTGAGGGAGAATTAAGCCGCTTTTATGCTCAACTATGATGAGATGTGTGTTGGTTTTTGGAATTTTAAGAATTAAATCTATGGTGTTATTATAAATGTCTTCCATACCATCTCTTATATCAAATGGTGGATCAAGATAAAAAAATGCTTTCTCATTAAAATTTTTTAAAAATTTTGGAAATTCTACAAAACTATCTCCATATATACAGACAAAGTCATTAGAAGGAGCAATACTTTTACAATTTGCTTTTAAAACTTCAAAGGCATTTTTATCCTTTTCAAAGAAGTATGCTTTTTTCGCACCTCTACTAAGCGCCTCTAAACCGATTGAGCCACTTCCTCCAAAAACTTCTACAAAATTTTTCCCTATTAAATCAAATTGAAGTGTATTAAAAAGTGACTCTTTTATTATAGATTTTGTGCTTCTAGTTGTAATCTTTGATGGTAAATTCAATCTCTTATTTTTGTACTTACCAGCTATAATTTTCAAACTAATTTTACTCATAATGCTCTTTTATAACTTGAATCAATTCCTCTTTAAAATTTTCTATTAACATAGAAATTTTTCTCTCTAATTCTAAAAAATCATTTGATTTTTTTTTACACTCTTTTGGTTTTAAATTTTCATAAAACTCTTCTAGCGAAATTAATAAGGCACTCTTTGAAAACGGAATTTTTAAGTCAGAGGTATCTTTTGATATACAAAATACTGGTTTGTCAATTTTAATCTTTTTATCACTAATGACAAAATCGCAATGTTTATATGGAACAATAAAATTTTTTAAAAATATCACTAACGCTTTTTCAAGAAGTATAGAGTGACACGCCAAAGAAATCTTCACATTTTTTCCTATTTTTTGTCAAAAATCGAGTAAATTAGTTTTCTTGCAAAACCACTTTCAGGGCTTGTACAAGAAGTTTATTGTATAACAAATCAAATAATAGCCATATAAAACTAAAAAAAAAATTTATTTGGACGATTTGAGTGAAAGATAAAGTTAACTAAGGAGTAAAAAATGGATATTTTTAGTGTAACAAGTAAGCAGGCAGAAACCTCTACGAGTGTTGTTAAACCAAATACTCAGTCTCAAGTTAGAGAGGTTGAAAACTCATATAAAGCCTCGAAAAGTGCAAAAGAAAACGAACAAGACAAAAAAGAAATAGCTCAAAAGTTAAATGAAACTGTTAAAAAATTAAACAGTGACATGGAATCTCTAAATACAGATATAAAGTTTGGTTTCAATGACAAAATAGATACTATGTTTGTAGATGTTTTGGAAAAAAGTACTGGAAAACTCATAAGAAAAATTCCGAGTGAAGAGGCTATGGCACTCTCCGAAAAGATGAGAGAAATTGTAGGAACGATTTTTGATAAAAAAGGATAGAACATGGCTGGTTCACTAAGCAATATTGGTCTTGGAAGTAGTGGTGCTTTAAGTTATGACATTATAGATAAATTAAGAAAAGTGGATGAAGATGCACAAATAGCTCCAATAGATAAAAAACTTCAAACCAATAGCACAAAAAGTAAAGATTTATCTGTACTAACTACGCTTACTGCTTCTCTAAAGGGAGCTACTAGCTCACTAGCAGATGAGAGTGCATACCTTCAAAGAAGCGCAACAAGTAGTGGAAGTGCTGTGAGTGTAGAAGCATCGGCTGGTTCATCCATACAAGATTTTACACTGGATGTAATTAAACTTGCAAAACAGGATATTTATGAGTCAAATAGTTTTTTAGATACAACAAGTACATTTACCACTACAAATGATACTATAAACATAAATATAGATGGTCAAGACTATGCTATAGATGTAACAAGTTCAACTACACTAGAAGAGTTAAAAAACAGCATAAATGATGCTACAGATGGAAAAGTTGTCGCATCTTTGCTAAATGTTGGAGGAACAAATCCTTACAAGCTAGTTTTAAAATCAACTGACACTGGAGCAGATCAAGCTATAACCGTTACTTCAACGGGGGGTGGCACTGCTGTAGCTGATCTTGGGTTAACAAACATTCAAGCAGCAAGTGATGCAGAGTTTACCTACAATGGTGTTACTATAACTCGTCCAAAAAATAATTTTAGTGATCTGATTGTTGGTATAGATATAACACTTAATGAAGTTGGACTAAGTAATGTTAGTATAAAACAAGATACGAGTGACATTGTAAGCTCACTAGAGGATTTTGTAACAAAATATAATGACTTAATGAGCAATTTAAATGAGTCAACAAATTATGATGTTGAAACCAAGGCTAGTGGAACATTTCAAGGTGATAGTCAAATCGTTAGAATGAAATCAGATATAAACCGCCAACTTTTGTCTGTTGACTCCCAAGGAAGAACTCTAGAGGAGTTTGGAATAACACTAAATGAAAATGGAATGCTCGAGTTTAAAAAAGATGTTTTTGATGCTAAAATGAGTGAAAATCCAGATAATGTTAAAGATTTTTTTGTTGGCAGCGTCAATTACGATACCAACGAAGAGACTAAAGGTATTTTTACTTCATTTAATGATCTACTAGATAATCTAGTAATAGGTCAAGACTCTATGCTTGGAATTTATGAAAATAATTTAAATAATGAGAATAAAGCTCTAACTAAAGAGAGAGAAAAGGCAGTAGCAAGCCTAGATGCAAAATACAACACAATGGCAGAAAGATTTATGGCATATGATGCAATCATTGGAAAACTAAATGCCCAATTTCAATCACTCTCTATGATGATAGAATCATCACTAAATAGCAAATAATAAAGGAAAAAAAATGAGAACGAATTTAGCATATTCAGCTTATTCGCAAAATAATGTATCGATAGAGTCACCAGAAAAACTTATAAAGATGCTCTATGAGGGAGCTTTGAAATTTACTGCTCAGGCAAAAAGAGCTATAGAGCTAAATGATGTAGAGAAAAAAGTTTACTGGATAAACAGAACAACTGCTATCTTTTCTGAATTATTAAACTCTTTGAACTATGATGGGGGTGAGATTGCTCACTATCTTAGTGGTTTATACACCTACCAAATAAAGCTTTTAAGCGAAGCAAACATGAAAAATGATACAAAAAAACTTGATGAAGTTTTAAATGTAACTAAAGTTCTCTTGCAGACTTGGAATGAGGAAACAAAAGTTGAATTGGATTAAAAATTTCAAAATTGCTATTATAGAAGAAAATGCCAATGAAATTGAATCTCTAATAGATACTATGCCGGTTTTTAGCAACAACATCAGGGCTAAGGAAGCATTAGCCCTGATCGAAGAAGCTTTAAAAGTAGTTAGAAAAAAGCGAACTCAAACACTTAAAAATATGAACAAAATCAAACAGACTAAAAAGTTCTTAAGCTCCTAAGTAAGCTTTTTTAATTCTATCATCACTTAAAAACTCTTTTGAGCACCCATTTAAAACAATTTTTCCATTTTCTAAAACATATGTTTTGCTTGAAGTGTTTAGAGCTAAAAAAGCATTTTGCTCAACTATAAATATTGTCACGCCCATATCTCTAAGAGACTTAATAACTTCAAAAATTTCTTCAACAATTATAGGAGCCAATCCCATACTAGGCTCATCCAACAAAAGTAATTTTGGCTTACTCATCAAAGCTCTTGCAACTGCAACCATTTGTTGTTGTCCACCTGAGAGTGTGCCAGCATATTCATCTTTTTTCTCTTTTAATATAGGAAATTTATCATAGATATAGTCTAAATCTCTTTTAATCTCTTTTTTATCATCTCTTAAATATGCACCAAGATTTAAATTTTCTTCCACACTAAGAGTTGTAAAAAGCCCTCTTCCTTCTGGGACTTGAGCTATGCCCATCTTAACCCTTTGATGTGATTTGGTATTTGTTATGTTTGAGCCACCAAAATAAATCATCCCACTTTTTGGCTTTAAAAGTGCGCTAATTGTCCTAAGAAGTGTAGTTTTACCAGCACCATTTGCCCCGATTAAAGAGACAATTTCACCCTCATTAATCTCCAAATTTATGCTATCAAGTGCTATAATTTGATCATAACTACAACTAAGATTCTCAATTTTTAATATTTTCACCCTACTACTCCACTTCCTAAGTATGCTCTTATAACATCTTCGCTATTTACTATCTCTTTTGGAGTTCCTTCTGCTAGTTTTTTGCCAAAGTTCATAACTGTTATGTAATCAGATATATCCATAACCATTTTCATATCATGCTCAACCAATATAACTGTTACTTCATCCGCTACTACAGTTTTTATAAGCTCAGAAACCTCTGCTGTCTCTTTTGGATTAAGTCCCGCAACTGGCTCATCTAAAAGTAAAAGTTCAGGAGTTGTTGCCAATGCTCTAATAATTTCAATCTTTTTTAAAACACCGTATGAGAGGTTTTTTGCTTCACAATGTGCCAAATTTTTCAATCCTATCAAATCAAGAAGATGCAAACCTCTTTCATAAAATCTCTCTTCATCCTCTAAAATTGATTTAGCTCTAAAACATGATTTTAAGATGCTCTTGTCCATGTATTTATCAAAGCCAAGCATAATATTTTCAATTACACTCATATTGCCACAAATTTCTAAGTGTTGAAATGTACGACAAACTCCCCTGTGAACTAATCTATCTGTTTTAATATTTGTTATATCACCACCATCTAAAAAGATAGTTCCCCTATCTACTTTATAAACTCCTGTTATCATATTTACCATAGTAGTCTTGCCAGCTCCATTTGGACCTATTATGGAGTGAATTGTGCCCTTTTTTACCTCAAAACTAAAATCATCAACCGCTTTTACTCCACCAAAACTCTTTGAAATATTATTTACTTGAAGCACAACTAGTCTCCTTTTTTTGGCTTTGAGAGACATTATGGTTTTTAAAAGTGCCCTTAAATCTATCAAATAAAGAGACAATTCCTTTTGGCATAAAAATCATCACAAGTATTATTATTAGTCCTAAAATTAATGTTTCATATTCATCAAAAGATGCCAAAAATTGCGGTAAAACTGTTAAAATTGCAGCTCCAATCAATGCACCATAAATTCTTCCTAAACCTCCTAAAACAACCATAACAACCAACTCAATAGAATGGTTAAAAGATGCTTCAGCAGGAGAGATAAATCCAGAAAAAAAGGCATATAAACTTCCTGCAACTGTAGCAATTACAACTGATATTACAAAAACCAAACTTTTGTAGTGTGACACATCAATTCCAACACTCATAGCGGCATTTTGGCTATCGTGAATTGAGCGTAAAACTCTACCAAATGGAGATTTAATCAAATTCTCAAATGCCCAAACAGTAACAACTAAAAGTACGGCACAAACAA
>JALSLU010000134.1 GCA_026988125.1 Sulfurospirillum sp. | reverse complement strand
GACAGAGTAGAAGCTATCTTGAAGGCAAAAAATCTTGGAGTTTCTTGCATCTTTTTGGATGATGGCTTTTCAAAAGCACATATAAAAAAATTTGATATACTCATAAAAGCAAAAAATGAGCCAAAACTCCCATTTTGCCTTCCAAGTGGCGCTTATAGGGAGCCTATTTGGCTCTATGGCAAGGCTGATTTGGTTATAAAAGAGGATGAGGATTTTAAAAGAGTTGTAGAAGTAAAAAATCCAACACAAAAAATGGTTTTAATTACTGCTATATCTAAGCCAAAAAGGCTAGATAAATTTCTACCAAAAGTTGAAGCGAAAATCTACTTTGAAGATCATCACATGTTTGCAAAAGAGGAGATTGAAGCTATAGTTAAAAAGTACAATGCTACCTCCATCTTGACAACCTCAAAAGATGCAGTAAAGATGGAAAAATTTGGTTTTGCTCTTTCTATTTTAGACTTAAAAATTGAGCTAGACAAGACAATAAAAGAGAAAATAAACCAATATTTAGCAACTTTTTGCTAAAATGACAAACTTCTGAAGGAGTCATATATATGCAAAAAAAGATACAACAAGCAAAAGTTTTACTTGATGCTCTGCCGTACATAAAGAAATTTAAGAAAAAAACAGTAGTTATCAAATATGGTGGCTCGGCTCAGATAAATCCCACACTAAAAGATAAATTTGCACAAGACATTATACTTTTGTATCTGGTTGGACTAAAGCCCATAATAGTCCACGGTGGAGGAAAAAAGATAAACTCTATGTTAGAAAAACTAAGTGTAAAGAGTGAGTTTATAGATGGGCTTAGAGTAACTAATGAGCAGGTGATGGAAGTTGTAGAGATGGTGCTAAGTGGCAATATAAACAAAGAGATAACAACACTTTTAAACCACCATGGGGCAAAGGCTATTGGGATTAGTGGTAAAGATTCAAACTTCATAAAGGCTGAGCCACTCAATGGTGGAAAGTATGGCTTTGTTGGAAAGATTACAAAGATAGATAAAAAGGTCATAAAAAATCTTTTGAAAGAGAAATTCATACCCGTAGTTGCTCCAATAGCCTCAGGAGATGATGAACTTCACTCTGGCTATAACATCAATGCCGATCTTTGTGCTAGTAAGATTGCAGCCTCAATTAGGGCTGAGAAGATTATATTTTTAACTGATACTAGAGGGGTTTTAGACAAAGAGGGCGAACTTCTTACAAATCTAAACATATCAGATATAGAAAATTTAAAAGCAAACGGTACCATAAGTGGCGGGATGATTCCAAAAGTAGATGCATGCATTGAGGCACTACAAGGTGGAGTTAAAAGTGCTCAAATAATAGATGGCAGGATTGAGCACTCAATTTTACTTGAGCTTTTTACAAGTGAAGGCATAGGAACTATTATAAGGAAATAAAATGTTTATAGAAACAAGAGGAAATGATAAAACAAGAGCAAGCGAGGTTGAGTTTTCATATGCAATTATGAATCCAAGTGCAAGTTTTGGGGGGCTTTATGTTCCAGCATTCCTTCCAAAGATAGATTTGGAATTTTTAAAAGAGGCTACTAAAAAATCTTATAAAGAGTTGACACTAGATGTTTTAAAACTTTTTAAAATCGACATAAAAGAGAGCGTTTTAAAAGAGGCAATCGATCTGTATGATAAGTTTGATAATCCAAATGAGCCAGTTCCTTTGGCAAAGATAAAAGATGATCTGTTTGTAAATGAGCTATACCACGGACCAACTAGAGCTTTTAAAGATATGGCTCTTCAGCCTTTTGGACACATACTGTCTCACCTAGCAAAAGAGCAAAACCAAGACTATCTAATCTTAGCAGCCACAAGTGGAGATACAGGTCCTGCTACACTCGAGAGCTTTTCAAACAGGCCAAACATAAAAGTAGCTTGTCTCTACCCAAATGGAGGAACAAGCGATGTGCAGAGACTCCAGATGGTAACAGTAGATGGAAAAAACTTAAAAGTAATTGGCATAGAAGGCAACTTTGATGATGCTCAGAGTGCTTTAAAATCTCTTTTAGCTAGTCAAACTTTTAAAGATGAGCTTGAAAAATCTGACATAAAATTAAGTGCAGCAAATTCGGTAAATTTTGGAAGAATTATCTTTCAAATTGTTTATCATATATATGCTTATGTATCTCTTTTAAAACAAAATGAGATAAATTTAGGAGATAAATTCTACCAAATAGTCCCAAGTGGAAACTTTGGAAATGCCCTTGGAGCATACTATGCTAAAAAAATGGGACTACCTATAGAGAAGATTCTAATAGCTTCAAACATAAATAACATCTTAACAGACCTCATAACAAAAGGTGAGTATGACTTAAGAGATAGGAAACTTTTGCTAACTACAAGCCCAGCTATGGATATACTCATCTCTTCAAATGTTGAGAGAGTTTTGTTTGACAAATTTGGAGCTAAAAGAACCAAGGAGCTGATGGATGAGCTTAAGCAAAATAGTGTTTATAAGCTAAGCAAAGAGGAGTTAAACGAACTGCAAGAGGATTTTAGTGCGATTTGGTGTGATGACAGTTTTGCAAAAGAGACTATAAAAGAGTTTGCAAATGGTGGCTATGTTATGGACCCTCATACAGCAACTTGTCTAAAAGCTTACAATGAGTTAAAAGAAAAAGAGTTGGCTTGTGTTATGTGCTCAACTGCTGAGTGGACAAAGTTTGCTCCTACGATGCTAAATGCCATAAAAGAAGATGACAAAAGATACAGCGACAAAGAGGCACTTGAAGAGATTTCAAAAGAGTTAAAAGTTAAAATCCCTCAGAGCATATCTTCACTATTTGAAAAAGAGATTACTCATAAAGATGTAGTCAAAAAAGAGGATATTGAGAGCAACATTTTAGGCTTTATCAAATGATAATCATACCAGCAAGGCTAGCCTCAAGTAGATTTCCAAACAAAATCTTGGCAAATATCGGTGGCTACCCTATGGTCATAGCTACTGCCAACAGAGTAAAAGAGTTAGACAAAGTAGCTATAGCCACTGACTCTAGTGAAGTTTTTAATTTAGTAAAAGATTATGGCTATGAAGCTGTTATGACAAGTAGCAAACATAAAAGTGGGACTGATAGAATCAATGAAGCAGCAAATAAGCTAGCTCTTAAAGATGATGAGATAATCATAAATGTCCAAGCAGATGAGCCTTTAATTGAGCCTGAAGTTGTAAAAGCTGTTATGGAGAGAGTAAAAGATAAAGAGTGTTTTATTGCAAGTTGCTATAAGCCTATAGATAAATCATTTGCAACTGATCCAAACCATGTAAAGGTCATAACCGATGCCAATGGCTATGCAATCTACTTCTCAAGAAGCAAAATTCCATACGATAGAAACGAGCACAACTCCTACTATGGGCATTTGGGCATATATGGCTTTAGAAAAAAAAGTTTAAATGAGTTTTGCTCACTACCAACCTCTCCACTCGAAGATATAGAAAAACTTGAGCAACTAAGAGCTATATATCATGGTAAAAAGATTGCAATGGTGCAGGTTGAGAGTGAAAGCTTTGGTGTAGATACAAAAGAAGATCTACAGAGAGTCTTAGCTAGAGTGTAGCAGTTAAATCAACTACCTTTATAGGTCAACCCCACTAAAACTATCCTCTTTTTTATTAAACTTATGAGCTTCCATAGGGTTTTCACCGACTTGAAAAATTATTTTACACTCTTCAAATCCACTCTCTTTAAGTGCTTTTGCTACTATATCCAAAATAAAAGCTCTAGTACTATTTAGATGAGTAGTAGTATCCCCTTCATATGCAAATTCTTCACCAGCTACAGGAGTAAAACCCTCCTTTTTTAAATACTTATCAAAAGTTTCTTTATTTTTAAGCCCAACAACTTCAACAATCAAAACCACCTTCATGCAAACCTCCCTCATAAAATAGACTGAGTTACATTATACCATTTAGATGCTCTAAAAAAACTTTTGCGTCTTTAAATCCTATAATTCTTTTAGAACTTATCTCTTTACCATTTTTAAAAAAGAGTATAGCAGGTGGACCAAAAATACCAAACTCTTTTAAAATTTTTTTATCCTCTTTTGAATTTTTAGTTACATCAATCTTTATATTTTCAAACTCTGACATCTTTTTTTGAACCAATTTATCTGAAAAAGTATACTTTTCAAGCTCAACACAGCTTACACACCAATCAGCATAAAAATCAATCAAAACAGGTTTTTTTGAATTTTCAATTATTTTTTTTAATTCATCTAATGTAGATACAACCTTAAATATTTTTGAGTCTTTTTTATCTTCTATTTTTGAAGTGATTACTACACTTTGAGAAAATTTAGAAAGTGGCTTTAAAGGATCTGTTGCTCCACTAGAAAATCCTATAAATAGAAATACTCCATATATAAGTATGATAACTGCTATACTTTTTATAAGCTTTCGTACTCCATCTGCACCATCTTTTAGACTCTCTAATGCACCCATATATACCGATGTACTTATAAAAAGTACCATCCACATAAACATTACAGTACTTGGATCTATTACCCTTGATAGAGTCCAAATAGCTAAAGCTAACATCATTACGCCAAAAAATGCTTTTATTGCATTCATCCAAGCTCCCGGTTTTGGCATATATTTTTTTGCTCCTACACCTACCAAGAGTAGTGGCATACCCATTCCTAAACTCATTACAAATAGAGCCAATCCACCAAGCAGTGCATCACCACTCTGTCCTATATAAACCAATGCACCAGCTAGAGGTGCCGCTACACACGGTCCCATTATTAGAGCAGATAAAAAACCCATTATTGCTACACCAAAAACCCCATGACCATGCATTTGATCTGATTTTTTTGCTAACTTTGATTGGATAAATCTAGGCATTTGAATCTCATAAAAACCAAACATTGAAAATGCCAATGCAACAAACACTATACTAAAAGCAACTATAATCCAAGGGTTTTGAAGGCTAGCTTGAATATTTGCTCCAAATAAACCTGCTAAAACTCCTGCTATAGTATAAGCTAAAGACATAGCCAGTACATAAACTAACGATAATAAAAATGCTCTTTTCGTAGTAATTTTATCTGCTTGAGAAACTATTATAGAAGACAAAATTGGAATCATTGGAAATATACAAGGGGTCAATGACAACAAAAGTCCAAATCCAAAAAAAGTCAATAAAACTAGCCAAATACTATCTGTTGCCAAACTTTTTGCTATGGAATCTTGCTCTGAAAGTGGACTACTTTGTTTTTTAATTTGTTTTTGTTTTGTATTTGAAATCGTAAAATCAAAATCTTGACTCATTGGCTGATAGCAGATTCCTGAAGTCGCACACCCCTGAAATTCAACTCTTAAAGTTATATTTTCACCATCAGTATACTTTTTAATTATATCAATAGGAACTAAAACATTCAAGTTTGGTACTTTATGAACTAAATGTTTATCATAGGTTATTGGTTTTGGTATGTTTAAATCTTTATTAAGAGATGCAATATCTGGTTTGACAATGGTTATTTTAAACTTATCATCATATATGTAGATATTCTCACCCAACTTTAAACTAACTGCTATAACATCGCCACTCTTTTTTACACTTAGGTTAAAAGCCTCTTCTGGTGATAAAATTTTTTTTTGAGTAATTGCAAACACCGCTGTAGATAGATAAAATAAAATTAATAATAACCCCCAAACCCTTTTCAAAATCAAATCCTTTTAAAAATATATGCACATAATTAGTCTAACACATAAAAATAAACATTTTTTAAATATGCTATAATACAACAAGAATGCTTAAAGGAGATTCAATGCCAAAAAAAGATGAAAAGGTACAAATCTGGGTTAAAAAAGAGACCCTAGAGTATGAGGAAGAGCTAAGAAAGCTTCAAGTTGAGCTTTTAAAGTTTCAAAAACATGTCAAAGAGGAGGGTTTAAAAATCCTAATAATCTTTGAAGGAAGAGACGCCGCAGGTAAGGGTGGAACTATAAAAAGATTTACTGAACACCTAAATCCAAGAGGTGCTAGAGTGGTAGCTCTTGAAAAACCAAGTGATGTTGAGAAGACTCAGTGGTACTTTCAAAGATATGTTAAACACCTTCCAAGTGCTGGAGAGATTGTATTTTTCGATAGAAGCTGGTACAACAGAGCTATGGTTGAACCTGTTATGGGATTTTGCACAGAAAGACAGCACCATAAATTTTTAAAAGAGGCGCCTGAATTTGAAAAAATGTTGGTAGATGATGGTATAAAGATTTTTAAATTTTACTTCTCAATTACAAAAGAGGAGCAGAAAAAAAGATTTAAAGCTAGAGAGACTGACCCGCTTAAAATGTACAAATTAAGTCCGGTTGATAAACTGTCTCAAAAGCTATGGGACGAATACACACTTGCAAAATTTATGATGCTTAGTACTACTCATACCACTGAAGCCCCTTGGACAATCATAAGAAGCAACAATAAAAAGAAGGCTAGATTAAACTCTATAAAGCATATTTTGAATTTTGTCGACTACCCTGGAAAGCTCTCAGATGAAGAGTTGAAAGTAGATAAAGAGATAGTTGTCTATGGTAGAGATGAAGCTATAAGGATGGAGAAAAATTTTACATTTTCTCTAAAACATTAAAATAGTGGTTCCACAAATGTGGAACCACTTAATCTTTACTCAACCTCTGCGTCTATGACATCGTCATCATCTTTTTTCTTAGCAGTTGAAGCATTTGCTCCACTAGACTTAGCCTCTTCATCTTTTTTATACATTGCTTCAGCAAGTTTGTGACTAGCTTCGCTTAGCACTTTTACTTTTTCGTCAATTTGCTCTTTTGAAGCACTCTCATCTTTTAGTGTCTCTTTTAGAGCATTTAGAGCCTCTTCAATCTTTGCCTTTTCAGATGCATCGATTTTATCCCCAATTTCACTTAGAGATTTCTCAGTTTGGTGCGCTAAAGCGTCAGCCTGATTTCTAGCCTCTACAGCCTCTTTTCTCTTTCTATCTTCCTCTTTGTGCAACTCTGCATCTTTTACCATCTTTTCAATTTCACTCTCATCAAGTCCGCTTGAACCGGTGATCTTGATCTCTTGAGCCTTTCCTGTTGCTTTGTCTGTTGCACTAACAGTCAATATACCATTTGCATCTATATCAAACGCAACCTCTATTTGAGGCACACCTCTTGGTGCTGGTGGAATATTTTCTAGGTTAAACTGTCCTAGAGATTTATTGTCTTTTGCAAACTCTCTCTCGCCTTGTAGTACATGGATTGTAACTGCTGGCTGGTTATCTTCTGCTGTTGAAAATGTCTGAGTCTTTTTAACAGGGATTGTAGTTCCCTTCTCGATCAACTTAGTCATAACTCCACCAAGAGTTTCAATTCCAAGACTTAGAGGTGTAACATCTAGTAAAAGAACATCTTTTACATCACCCTTTATAACAGCACCCTGAATAGCCGCACCAATAGCAACCACCTCATCAGGATTTACTGATTTATTAAGATCTTTTCCAAAGAACTCTTTAACTTTTTTCTGGACTAGTGGAACACGAGTACTTCCACCAACCATTACGATCTCTTTTATCTCATCTTTGCTTAAATCACTATCTTTAACAACCTCTTCAATTTTCTTGATTGTCTCATCAACTAAGTCCTCAATCATACTTTCAAACTTAGCTCTTGTAATCTTTTTAACAAGGTGCTTAGGTCCACTAGCATCAGCTGTAATAAATGGCAAGTTTACCTCAGTCTCAGTAGCACTAGATAGCTCTTTTTTAGCGTTCTCAGCAGCCTCTTTTAATCTTTGAAGAGCCATAACATCGCTCTTAAGGTCTATACCATTTTCAGCTTTGAACTCACTAGCTAGCCAATCTATTAACCTGTTATCAAAGTCATCTCCACCTAAAAATGCGTTACCGCCTGTCGCTAAAACTTCAACAACATTATCTCCAGTTTCTAAAACTGTAACATCAAAAGTACCACCACCTAAGTCATAAACAACAATCTTCTCAGACTCTTTTTTATCTAGTCCATAACTCAGTGCCGCCGCTGTTGGCTCGTTTATAATTCTTAAAACATTCAATCCTGCAATCACCCCAGCCTCTTTTGTAGCCTTTCTTTGACTATCGTTGAAGTATGCAGGAACTGTAATAACAGCGTCAGTCACTTCCTCTCCCAAATAAGCCTCGGCATCCTCTTTTAACTTCATCAAAACCTTAGCACTTATCTCTTGAGGAGTATATACTTTACCATCTATCTCAATCGCACAAGCACCATTTCTATCTACCACATTATACGGAAGTCTCTTTTTAGCCTCTTGAGCCTTCTCTTCATCGCTCATAAGACCCATGATTCTCTTTATAGAGTAGATGGTCTTCTTTGGATTTGTAACTGCTTGTCTCTTTGCAGTCTCACCAACTAAAACCTCATCTTTGTCAGTAAAAGCTACCACTGAAGGTGTTGTGTTTTTTCCCTCTTTATTTGGTATAACTTTGCTTTCTCCTCTTTCATATACTGCTACACATGAATTTGTAGTTCCTAAATCTATTCCTATTACTTTTCCCATTTTGTTCTCCTTGTTTTTGTTTTTTATTTAACTGTCATCTTTTTATCGAGCAAAGCCCGATAAAAATTCACGCGCTACTGAAGCACAACCTTGCGGTCGTACTGGTTTAATTGTCATCTTTTTATCGAGCAAAGCCCGATAAAAATTCACGCGCTACTGAAGCACAACCTTGCGGTCGTACTGGTTTAATTGTCATCTTTTTATCGAGCGAAGCCCAGTAAGA
>JALSLU010000133.1 GCA_026988125.1 Sulfurospirillum sp. | reverse complement strand
AATTCTACACATAGAGCTTCTGCCCTTTTTAGTTGAAGTTTTGCCATTGATGATTTTACCCCAAGTGGCAGGTAGATATATGTCTCAAACTTTCCTTTTAGCATTCTAGCAGCGCTTATGCCATCGGCTCCATTGTTACCAGTTCCGCAAACAAACAAAATCTTATCGCCTCTTTTTGCTCTTTTTCTAACCTCATTTGCCAAAGCAGTTGCAGCTTGCTCCATAAGTAGATCTTCGCTTAAAAAAAACTCTTCATAGCATCTTTTATCTAAGCTTCCAACTTCATAAAATACCCTTTGCACTACCTTCTCCTATAGCTTAGAGCCTCTAAAATATGCTCTTTTTTGATTATCTCGGAGTTTTCCAAATCAGCAATTGTTCTTGCTACACTTTTTATCTTAAAAACACTTCTGTGACTCAAGCCAAAATTTTGCACCGCTTTTTGTAACACCTCTTTGGCACTATTATCTAGCTTTACTACCTCTTCAAGCTCTTTTTCACTAAGCTTTGCATTAAATTCACCTTGAGCTCTATTTTTTTGAAAAACAAAAGCCTTTAGCACCTCATCAAACATCTCTTCTGAGCTTTTTGTCTCAACATTTTCAAACTTTTCACTCATTTGAACATAGAGATCAATTCTGTCTAGAAGAGGTTCTGAGATTCTATTTTTGTATCTTTTTATCTCAAGCTCACTGCATCTACACTCTTTTGTTTCGCTAAAAAGATTACCGCAAGGACATGGGTTCGCAGCAGCTGCAAATAAAAACTTTGTTTTATACTTCACCTTTGTGTTTACTCTTGAGATTAGTATTTGGTTATCTTCTAGTGGCTCCCTTAAAGCTTCGAGAACCGATTTTGAGAAGTGTGGGAACTCATCAAAAAATAAAATTCCATTGTGAGCCAAAGCACACTCTCCCGCACTAGATTTTATGCTACCCCCACCAAATATGCTTGGCTTTGAAGAGGAGTGGTGAGGACTTCTAAAGGCTCTTGTGGGAGTTAGGTCTCTATCTTCTCCCTCTAGGCACTCATAAGCATTTGACTCTAACATCTCTTGCATACTCATTGGTGGCAAAATGTAGCGAAGCCTTTTTATAGCCATACTCTTTCCACACCCTGGGCTTCCTTCTAAAAAGATATTGTGCATTCCGGCTGAGCTTATAACAAGTGCTCTTTTTAGCCTCTCTTGCCCCTTTAAATCTTTAAAATCAAGCTCAAATTCTCTCTTATAAAAGTACTTTTGTTTACCTATTTCTAAAGTATTTTTATAAAAAAATTCACTACTCTGCTCAAGTTTTTGCTCACCTTTAAAAAACGATATAGCCTCGCTTAAGCTCTCTACACCAAAAGCTTTTACATTTGGAATTTGAGATATTTTCTTCATTAAACTCTTAGGAACTACCGCCTGCAGACTCTTTTTTTGTGATGCTAGATAGAGAATAATTGGAAATATGCTAGTGGTTGATCTAACATCTCCCTCTAAACTCAACTCTCCAAAGATATAGTAATCTTTGCATGTAATTTCCTCTTTTTGAAAAAACAGCAAAAGTGCGATTCCAAGGTCAAAATGGCTACCCTCTTTTTTCAAATCACTTGGAGAGAGGCTAACAGTTACCTTTTGCGGGGGAAATTTAAATTTTATATGATTTAGAGCAGATTTGATTCTGTCTTTTGATTCTTGTATGGACTGGCTTGCCATACCTACTATGCTAAAAGCCGGCAGAGCCCTTATGGTAGCAGACTCTACTTCCACCTCGTAGGCTTTATTGTCTTGAAGTGTTGCACACTTAAAACTATTCAAACTACTTTCTCTCTTTTAGCTTCTTTTTCCACTCTTTTTCAAATTTTTTACGCTTTAAATAAGAGAGTTTTTCTATAAAAAGTTTTCCATTTAAATGATCGCTCTCATGTTGAAAAGCTATGGACATAAGTCCATCTAACTTCTCTTCAACAACCTTACCAAATCTATCTTGGTATTTTACTTTTATTTTCTCAAACCTTTCAACCTCTTCATAAATGCTAGGAACACTCAAACAGCCCTCCTGATAAATTGTTTTACCATCGGCTTCTATAATTTCAGGATTTATTATCTCAACCAAATCATCAGGATTTTGATTCCCATCTTCATCCGTCAGATTTATAATCAAAACTCTTTTTGGTACTCCTATTTGGATTGCTGCTAGACCTATGCCCTCGTTTGCATACATAGTCTCTTTCATATCTTCTAACAAGGAGTGCAAACTCTCATCAAACTCTTCTACCTCTTTTGAGATCTTTTTTAACTTTTTATTTGGATATACAAGTATCTCTCTAATCATAGTTTAGCTAACCTCATTTGCATCAATCTCTTCAGCAATTTCACACACAACATATGGCTCTAAATGTTTTCCACTTTTTGGAAGCGCATCTAGTGCAAAGGAAATCAACTCCTCAGTGGTATATCCTTTTACTATGGGTACAATTGCTAACTCAATATCTGTGTCTATCTCCATATCTCCTATGAAAAAACTTGTTGAAAATATTAGATCACTAATTCTTTCACAAGCTTTAGTTGCACTACTTACATCTGTATGCTTCATAAGCATACCAAAAACTCCCTCTCCATAATGAGCAACTATGTCACTTCTTCTTGAAGTTTTTAAAAGAAGTTTTGCTACATTTCTCATAAGTATCATTCTGTCTTTTGTACTAACGATTTTATTGAGTACACTATCTTTAACTTTTAATAAAACTATACTACTTTTGTGATGAAACTGCTCAATTGACCTATGTTCATTCTCAATAGATTTAATAAAGTAGCGTCTATTATAAACACCAAATCTAGAATCAAATATTGCCTTATCTTCAATGTCTTTTAAAATTTCGGCAGTTTTTTCATAGTATGTTTTTAAAGAACCTAGCTGCTTGTTCATAAGAGTGGATAACTTTTTCAAATCCTCATTTAGTGCTGAAGCAATGTTATTTACAGAGAGCTGACTTGAACTAACTTCTAACTCCGTAGTTCTCTTTTTAATTATCTCCTTCATAACATTTAGGTTTTTATAAACAGTTGAGACAACCTGCATAATGCTTTTTATTTGATTAAATCCCTCTTTAATATCCTTTTCCATCTTTGCTCGATGTTCATCTTCATTGACATTTTCCGCTTCTAAAAGTTCATTAATCCTTCTTTTAAAAGAGATTGGCTTATTTTCTAAAAGCTTTTCAAAGTATATTTGAAAATTGTTTGGTGTTGGAGGGATATTTTCATCTATAAGAACTTTTAGAACATATAGAGAAAATTTTTCTAATTCACCACTGACATTTTGTGTTTTTGGACTATCTTCTACTTTTTGCGAAGGTTTAGGCATACTAGGCAGAGTAGCAGTTTTTTTAGTTATACCACTTTGAATCCGATTTTTATCTAAGCGAACCATAAAATTTCTCCATATCTTTTTCCATCACAGCACAATTACTATTTAAAACTCTTATCTAAAACTTTATCGATCAAACCATATTCACAAGCCTCACTAGAACTCATAAAAAAATCTCTCTCTGTATCTTTTTCTATCTTTTTTATAGTTTGCTTTGTATTGGAGGCTAAAATTTCATTTAATGTTTTTTTAAGTCTTAATATCTCTTTAGCCTGTATCTCTATATCTGTTGCTTGACCTTGAGCACCACCAAGTGGTTGGTGAATCATTATCCTAGCATTAGGAAGAGCATATCTTTTACCACTAGTGCCACTACTTAATAAAAATGCCCCCATAGACGCAGCCTGACCTATACAGATTGTACTTATATCTGGTCTAATATAGTTCATCGTATCATATATGCTAAATCCACTCGTTATAACCCCACCTGGAGAGTTTATATAGAGGTAGATATCCTTTTCGGGATCTTCAGCTTCTAAAAAAAGTAGCTGTGCCACTATCGAAGAGGCAACAGCATCGTTAATTTCACCACTGAGCATAATAATTCTATCTTTTAGAAGACGAGAGTAGATATCATAACTTCTCTCACCGCGACCTGTCTTTTCAACAACTATAGGAACATAACTCATAATCTACTTCTTTTCATCAAAAAGTTTGGTAAATAGTCTCTCTTCAATTACACTCATCTTTATAGCTGGAAGAACTCCCTGTTTTTGATATTGCTCATAATAAGCTTTTGGATCTTGACCCTGCTGCATAGCTTCAAAGTAGATCATTTGAGCAATCTCTTGATCATCAACATTTATATTTTCAGCTTTTGCTAGCTCATCAACTAAAAATGTCAATTTAACAGAGTCTTGTGCCTCTTTTTTATACTCTTCTCTCTTTTCTTTTATCTTATCTGGATTCTTAGAGTATTCCTCAATCTCCTCTTTACTCATCTTTTGAAAAACATTTCTAAGCTGTATATCTATCTCTTGGTCTACAATATTTTCTGGCAGTGCGAAGTCAAACTTTTCAACTAATGCCTCTACATATTTAGGTTTAACCTCTTGAGAGTATAGCTTAGTTAATTTTTCATTTTTTATTTGATTTTTTACCTCAGCTTCCAATTTTTCAACAGTTGGATTCTCAACTCCTGGAAGAAGCTTTTTTAGAGTCTCTTCATCTATCTCTTTAGGCACATCTTTCTCTTTTATCTCATTTACAACTACTTTAAAAATCGCCTTTTTACCAGCTAAGTCTTTAGAGCCATAATTTTCTGGAAAAGTAACCTCTATATCCTTGCTTTGACCCTTTTTCATACCTATTATGCCCTCTTCAAAACCTGGTATAAAGGTTTTACTTCCAATTTCAAGTGAATAGTTTTCTGCTTTTCCACCTTCAAATGCTTCTCCATCAATAAAACCTTCAAAGTCAATCAATACTATATCTCCATCTTTAACTTCTCTATCCTCTGTTACATCTTTTAGTGGAGCGGTAAGTTTTAGCATAGTTTGAACTCTCTCATCAATCTCTTTTTTCAAAACTTTTGGAGTATTAAACTCAGGTATAAGCTCTTTATAACCTTCTAGCTTTATCTTGGGACGAAAAGATATCTTTAATTCCACCTCAATTCCATCATCTTTTTTATCAAATTTGGTAAAAGTTGGCTCCCCAACAACTCTTTGAGGCTCTTCATTTAACTCCTCTAATGCTTTATTAAATAGTTCACTTAACGCTTCTTGCTCTGCATCTTGTTTTATCTTATCTCCATGCATCTTAAGAACAATATGCGGAGGAACTTTACCCTTTCTAAATCCATCTACTTTCATACTTTTAGCAACTTCTTTAGCAATCTTATTTTGCTTCTCTTCTAATAGCTTATTATCTATCTTAGCCTCTACTTTTGCATTTGCACTATCAATTTTCTCTACTTTGATTTGCATACATTCCCTTTTTTCATAAAATTTTCCTATTAGTGTAGCAAAAAATTACTTTATATGTCATTATAAGCAAAAATAAGTTACGATACCAATAAAAAAAAGAGCAACAAATATGGATAAACAAGAAAGATTTGAAGAGGCTGTTAAAACAATCTTGGAGCTAATTGGAGAAGATGTTAACAGGGAGGGTTTGGCAAAAACTCCAAACAGAGTCTTTAAAGCTTGGCAATCTATGTGTGAGGGCTACAAGATGGATCCTGTAGAGGTTTTGAATGAGGCCCTTTTTGAAAGTGACAATAATCAAATGGTGCTTATAAAAAATATAGAGTTTTACTCAATGTGCGAACACCACCTTCTCCCTATAATAGGAAGAGCCCATGTAGCTTACATACCTGATGGCAAAGTAGTTGGACTCTCAAAAATCCCAAGAATGGTGGATATATTTGCAAGGAGACTTCAAATCCAAGAGCAATTAACTGAACAAATTGCAGAAGCTATAAATGATGTAATTGCCCCAAAGGGTGTAGGAGTAGTAGTTCAAGCAAGGCATATGTGTATGGAGATGAGAGGTGTAGGCAAAACTCACTCAGCAACTACCACTTCAGCACTTCGTGGATTATTTTTAAGCGAGAAAACAAGAAAAGAGTTTTTTGACATTATAAACTCTCCAGTTGAAGCTAGATATTAATGGCACTAAAAAATTTCAAAGAGAAATTAAAAAGAGGGAATCTTTCTCCAAAGTTTGGAACTATAAAAAAAATTAGCTCAACCACTATAGAGGCTCAAGGTTTAAGACCAAGTATTGGGGATATTGTAAAAATTATCTCTTTAGATGAGCCATCAAAAAGTGAATTAGGAATGGTTACCCAAACAGATTGCTACTCCTTTTTCATATCACCATTTGGATTTATTGAAGGCTTTAAGAGTGGAGATAAGGTCTTTATAAATGAACAAGGTATGTCCATACCTGTGGGGGAAGAACTTTTAGGTAGAGTTGTAGATCCATTTGTTAGACCAAAAGATGGAAAGCCACCAATACTCACACAAAATTTTTCATCCATTATGAAGGCTCCACTAGATCCTATGAAAAGAGGGCTTATAGATGAACCTTTTAGCGTAGGTGTAAAAACCATAGATGGGCTTTTAACTTGTGGGAAGGGACAAAAAGTTGGTATATTTGCTGGTAGTGGGGTAGGGAAATCTACACTTATGGGCATGATAGTCAGAGGCACTCAAGCACCCATAAAAGTAATAGCTCTTATAGGTGAGAGAGGAAGAGAGGTTCCTGAGTTTATCCAAAAAAACTTGGGAGGGGATTTAAGCAATACCGTTTTAGTAGTGGCAACAAGTGATGATAGCCCCCTTATGAGAAAATATGGAGCTTTTAGTGCTATTAGTATAGCAGAGTACTTTAAAAATCAAGGAAGAGATGTTCTTTTTATGATGGACTCTGTAACTAGGTTTGCTATGGCTCAAAGAGAGATAGGCTTAGCCCTTGGTGAGCCTCCAACATCAAAAGGCTATCCTCCTTCAGTTTTAACTCTACTTCCACAACTTATGGAGAGAGCGGGAAAAGAGGAAGGCAAAGGCTCAATTACTGCTTTTTTTACCGTCCTAGTCGAAGGTGATGACTTAAGTGATCCAATAGCTGATCAAAGCAGAAGTATACTTGATGGACATATAGTTCTAAGTAGAGAAATGACAGACTTTGGCATATATCCACCCATAAATATACAAAATAGTGCTTCTAGGGTTATGAGTGATGTTATAAGTCAGAGGCACAAAGAGTTGGCTACTAAGTTTAAAAGATTAAATTCTATCCTAAAAGAAAATGAAGTGCTTCTTAGAATTGGAGCCTATCAACAAGGGAATGATAAAGAGCTAGATGAGGCTATAGCCAAAAAAGAGCTTATGAATCAATTTTTACAACAAACTCCTCAAGAAATTAGTAGTTTCGATGAAACTATAAAAAGACTTGAAGAGATATTATCATAATATTTTGGCAAATTAGCCTTGTAAATTTTAAATAGGAAATAAAATTTATCTAGTTTTAATAAATAAAAGAATAACATTCAGAAAATGAAATAGGATACTTTTTATCCGAATTAAAACTTTAGGAGAAAATAGATGAGAGTTTATCTCGATAACAACGCAACCACCAAGGTTGATCCCATAGTGTTTAAAAAGATGGAACCCTACTTTGTCAAAATGTATGGAAATCCAAACTCCTTGCACCAGTATGGAAGTGAAACTCATCCTGCGCTTAAAGAGGCTATGGATAACCTTTATGCCGGATTAAATGCAAATGACGAGGACGACATAATCATAACATCATGTGCTACAGAGAGCAACAACTGGGTGCTAAAAGGAATCTATCATGACCACATTCATAATGGAGATAAAAATCACATAATAACTACTGAAGTTGAGCATCCTGCTGTTATGGCTACATGTAAGTTTTTAGAGACTCTAGGTGTTGAAGTTACATACCTAAAAGTTAATGAAAAGGGCGTTATAGAGGCGAGTGCAGTTGAAGATGCCATAACAGATAAGACAGCGCTAGTTAGTGTTATGTGGGCAAATAATGAAACAGGTATGCTTTTTCCTATAAAAGAGATCAGTGAGATTTGCAAGAAAAAAGGCGTCTTATTTCACTCAGATGCAGTTCAGGCTATAGGAAAAGTTGAGGTAAATCTAAAAGAGGTAGATGTGGATTTTTTAAGCTTCTCAGCTCATAAATTTCATGGGCCAAAGGGTGTTGGGGGACTTTATATAAAAGAGTCTCAGCCACTAACAAGCCTACTTCACGGTGGTGAGCATATGGGGGGAAGAAGAAGTGGCACACTAAATGTAGCTGGAATTGTTGGGATGGGTGAGGCTATGAAATTAGCTGTAGAGTACCTAGACTTTGAAAAGAGCAATGTAAAAAAGCTTAGAGACTATCTTGAGGATGAGCTTTTAAAGATAGAAGATACCTTTGTAGTTGGTACAAAAGAGGAGAGAACTCCAAATACTATATTAATTAGTGTTAGAGGGATTGAGGGTGAAGCGATGCTTTGGGATTTAAACAAAGCAGGAATTGCTGCTAGTACTGGAAGTGCGTGTGCTAGCGAAGATTTGGAGAGCAACCCTGTTATGGAAGCAATTGGCGCTGAGGCTGATTTGGCTCACACTGCGCTTAGGCTCTCGCTATCTAGGTTTAACACTAAAGAAGAGATAGATTACACAATTGAGGTTATAAACAAAGCTGTTAAGAGATTAAGAGCGATTTCAAGCACATACTCATATGCGCCTTCATGGCATAAGAGTGGATTATAGGAGAGAATAAAATGGCAAAAAATGATTTAATTGGCGGCTCAATTTGGGAAGAGTATAGCCAAAAAGTACAAGAGTTGATGAATAACCCAAAAAATATGGGTGAAATTACAGAAGAAGAAGCTAAAGAGATGGGATGCAAACTGATAGTTGCAGACTTTGGTGCAGAGAGTTGTGGTGATGCTGTAAGGCTTTACTGGGCAGTTGATCCTAAAACTGATATCATAAAAGAGGCCAAATTTAAAAGTT
>JALSLU010000132.1 GCA_026988125.1 Sulfurospirillum sp. | reverse complement strand
GAGACTATGCACAGGATGTAATCAAATTTCAATACATCTCATGTGTCGGTTCGAGTAAGGGAATAAGGATGTTTGGATATTGTCAAATACGTACAAATACCCACTACTCCTACATCTCATAATATTTTTCCAGCTGATTTTTACATAACAATAAATTGTTAAATAACATCCATCTGATAGCTTATTATAGCCAATTAAAGCTATTTTTATATCAAATGAGCTTGGAAAATTTTATAAAAAAATGGATTCACTCTCATTTTCGATATTTCCCAAAATCTCTTCGTCAAATACATGCTTGTTTTTTAACTTCACAATCGAAATAAAATCTATATTGTCATCAATCACTTTTTCCACTTCGGCTTTAAATTTGATAAGGTTTGCAGGTGTGATATTACCTCTAAAAACTGACTTTTGATGATGTTTGAAATATTTTTTGCATATTTTAAACACTTTAGTTACTCTGTATTTTCCTGCTTCTGTTTCCATATCTGATATATCGTAAAAAACAAAAGCATAATTATAGTTATACTTATTGCTCAATATTTGTCCTTCAAAGAAAAAGGTATAAACTCTCTTTCTTCAAGCAAAAACTTGACCAATTTATAAGCATCATACTTGATAGCACTTTTATAGGTCGCTTTTCGTTTGAGTTTTGGATGCAAAAATGGTTCATTTAATCTATTTTCAAATGCTTCGATAAAAACTTTTTTGCCTATTTCATTCAATAATGCATAGTTTATACTTTTATCAAAATGTTTTTCCACTTGTAGTTTTCTATTGTTTACCACATCAAAAATCGTTCTAAAAACAATGATAGGTTTAAACACTTCACACATATCAAGACTCAGACTAAAACGTCCTGCTCTTGGAGAGTGTAAAAAACTTATCGATTGATTTAAATGTGTGTGATAAATAGCCGAAATGGTTTTCGTATAAAGCAAGGTATTACCAAAACTTATCAGTGCATTCATAGGGTTGTCTGGTGGACGTTTGACTCGTTTGTTCAAGATAAAATTTTCAGGTAAAAAATACTGAAAACTATCGTAAAATCGATTCCATATCTGCCCTTCTATAAAAAGTATTTGTTTAATATGCACCTCTTTCTCCAAAAAAGCAGACACATCATTTTTAAGCCAATCAAGCAACGGCTTTAGCTCTTTTTTGTCATGTCTATAGTAGTGATAGAGTACTTCATGAATGTTATTTGCTATTCCCTGCACTATTGCTTTGGCTATTTCTAATCGCTTATCGATGTATGCCATGCTCTGCCGTATAGTCAAGTCACCGCTAATAAGCTGTTCTTTGGGATAAAAACTCCCACTATAGTTTGAGTGATAATTAAAAAAATGAACGGTTATACCTGCTTTAGCGATAAAGTCCAAAAATTTTGTATTGACCGTTACCTCATTCATGCAGTACAACTCTTTTGTATCTTCTATGGGCAAATAGACGTTTCCTTTGGCACTTTTAAATACTATAGAGTTATCTTTACGTTTGAGTTCGCCCATGCTAAATATATATCGTGTGTGTTCCTTTGCCATTTTTCAACTCCTAAATAAAACAATACTCATAATAAGCACACTTCTTACAATGATTTTCAAACTTAGCAGGTGGTGGTTTAGGTAGATTTATTAAATCGCTAATATTTTGCAACACCTCCAAAAGCTCCTTCTCATTAACCTCATCTAGCTCCACAAAATGCACCTTTTTACTCTGCTTTTTCTTCTCAATATACTCAATCTTACCTTTTTTCTCCACCCCTTTGAGTTTGAGCTTATACAGATACAAAAGCACCTGCCACCTTGTAGCCTCTGGGTCGCTATCGCTCTTTTTTATCTCAACCAAATAATCTTTAGTAAGCTTATCTATCTTGATATTGTCAATGCTTATCTCCCCTTTTTTACTCTTTTTCTCTTGGAGTTCATGAAGTATCTTACCAATTCGTACATCTTCGGAGTTATCCTCTAGGTTTATTCGGTTGGCGTGAAGCCATAGTTTTGTTTTACAAAAGAAGTAATAGTTTATCAATGTTCCGTTTATTTTCATTTTTTCTCTTTAACTAAAATATGAACTTGCAAAGTCATCTTCTTTGGGAAAAATAATACCTTTTTCATAACTATACTCTAGTTTTAAAACAGGATAAAAAAGTTTTTCTTCTATCTCAGAGGGCAAACTATGCTTAAAGTTCTTTTCAAGATAGTAAGGTAATGCAATTGTGTATTCATAATAATCTTTTGAATCTATCTTCTCATTCATATAATCATCATAAAGTAAATAATCATTTTTAGACTGTTCTATATCTCTTAAATCATAATTATCAGATGATTTTTTGATACCATCAAGTTTTTTTATTACTTCATCATATTTACTATATCCCTCATCAAAAAGCCGTGTTATCTCGTTTTTTATTGCAATGTCATCTTCAAATAATTTATCATAAACTATATTTAACCATTCAACATATTTCCCAAGTTCAAAGTATCCATTTTCAATTATTTCAAATGTCAAATCTAACATAACATCTCTATATGGAAGAGGATTTTCTGTCCTATAAATAAATATCTCTCCTTTTTGCTCTATTGACTTTTTACGATTAACCCTACCAAACCTCTGTATAAGTGAATCAATAGGTGCATTATCAGTAAACATTACATTAAAATCTATATCTAACGACACTTCTACAATTTGTGTGGCAACCAAAATAAAGGGCTTATTCTCTTTAAGCTTTTGAAATATCAAATCCTCTTTTAACTTTTTATCTCTTTTTTTAAAGGTAGAGTGATATAGAACAATATCTTTACTATCTATATCTTTTTGTAACTCTTCAAAAGTTGATGTAGCTCTTTTAACACTGTTTCGTATAACTAAAATATTTTTCCCACTTTTAAATTTTTCTAAAATAAAATACAAATCTTCATCTAAACTATTTTCTACCTTTATAATTTCATTCGCTTTTTTCTCAAATAAATCTTGTTGGGTAATCAAAGGATAGTTTTCAACACCTAAAAGCTCTTTTATTTTATTAGGGATTGAAGCACTCATTAAACAAACTTTTACATCAAACTCTCTACAAAGCTCAAAAAATCGTTTTAAAAAACCCATCAATTTCAAATCATAAGCGTGAACCTCATCAATAATAATCACAGAATTTAAGAAGTTTTTAGTAGCTATATTAAATCGTCCAATATTGATAAAATATTTCAAAAGTGAATCTATAGTAGAAACTGTTATAGGCTTATTAAAGCTCTTACTTAGTAAAAAATCACTCTTAAATATCTCATCAACTTCACCATTTTCTCTCTCATACTCTTTTTCAAGAAATATTTTTGCCGATGAATGAATAAGTCCACACTCTTTTTTATCAAAAAAACTATGCACTCTCTCATAAAGTTTATTTGAAGTAGTTTGAGTTGGAAGAGTATAGATAATCTTAGAGTGAGTGTTATATAAATTATTGATAGCCCAAAGTAGTGAGCCTTCAGTTTTTCCCTCTCCTGTAGGGATTTCAACTAAAACACTTTGTGAATTTGCAGAGAGGTTCTCTTGAAACTCTCGAAGTTTATCAAAAGATAGATGCTTCATAAAATCCTCTTTTGAGGGTTGTATGTCAAAAGCAATAGGTGTAATTGTACCACTAAATCTTGCACTTGCCAACCAATCGGCTAAGTTTAATATTCCTGATACATAGGCATATAAAATTCTTAGTTTATGATTAGCTTTTATATATTGTAACTCTATTTCTATTGCCTCTAGTTCTACTTTTATATCTTCTTCTATTTCAAACTCAAAATCATACTCACAATTTTTTTTTAAATAATTTTTATAGTTTTTTTTATACCCATTAAAAAATATTTTTGCATCATCTAAAAAATTAAATTCTACATCTTTTACCCCATAAGGTAAAAGAGTATGATGTGTTAATGCTATAACTAACAATAGATTAATATATCTATCACCCTCTAAAAAATCAAAATCTTCAATACCAACAAGAACACTAGCAGAATATAAAGAGTGATAAGATTTTGAACCATTGCATATGGTAGATTGAAACTCTTTTGTGGCTTTTCCCATATCGTGAAAATAGGCAGAGAAAAAAATTAAATCTCTAATTTTACTCTTTTTAAACCCACTGATTTTCGAGACTTTATCTAAAGAGTTATCATCTACAAGCTTTAGTGCTTCCTCTATAACCCAAGCTGTATGAAGCTCTAAACTTTGTGTTGCAATAACTTGACCATCTTTTTCTATTTTTTTGGCAAGTAGTTCCATTAGTAGAGTACCAAACGATTATTAAATTCATTGTCTAAAAAGCTTTTAACTTCATTCTGAAACTCTATTTCACAATTAATAAACTCAACTTGCCTAAACTCTTCTATGACTTCTCGCGATATTCGTTTTCCCTTATTGTCAAAACCTTTAAACTTTGTAGCTGTAACATTTGACATCGGTAATTCTATGGTAGAGCTTAAATTTTTAACGAAAGCTTTATACGCTATACCTTTATCTAAAAATAGCGAATCAATTCGATTGCTCTCATTATTAATTAAATCTATCTCTTCTACATCTTCAATAATAATCAACTCATCATCTAATCCCAAAGAGGGTATATTTTTTGGTTTTCTTAAATTAGTTAAAATCTCTTTATAGAGTGTTTCCTCTTCTATTTTAAGATAAATAGTATATTTTGGTATAAAAAGTTTATCTCTTCTAATAACACTTTTACCTCGATTTTTTTTATCTATGGTTTTATAACTCCATAAATCTTTTCCACGACCTTCAATATTATCAATAATCACAGATAATTTAATTTTATCTTGCTCTAAAATCTCAAAAAATTCCTTTTGGGATTTTAGTGAAATATTACAGAGCATTCCAATAACAGTTGTTTTAGGTGGTGCTAAAAATGTTTTATGATAAGTTCTAAAAAAGGGGATTCTAAAAGAGTTTATTAACCCTTCAATCCCAAATCGTATCACTCTCATTATTTACTCTTTAACAAATCTTTATATACTTCTATCGCCTTATTTACAGTTGTTACATTCTCAAACGATGACCTAATCTCATCTTCATTATTAAATATACCTTTTGAAATACCAATTGTTAAATCTTCATAACTATTATCATCAATTGCCTCTTTAATATTTTCTATATTAATATTACCCTCACTATCAACATCAAGAGAATTTAGTAAAAAAGGATTTCCCGTTTTTTGTTTAGCAATAACTACAAATTTAGGAGATATATCTTCAAGATTTCTAGCCTGTTTAGCTCCACCGTTAAAGTGTTTTAGTGCTTCTAAAAATCTATTTAATCTTTCAATTCTCTCCTTTTCATTTAAAATTTCTTTAATTTCATAAGAGTATTCATCTACTTCACACCCTATATGAGAAGTGTTTACCATTATATTACCTCTCATAAAATTCATAGTATCTATCTCAACTTGAACAATATTTCCACTTTTATCTCCATCTTTTTTAGGTTTTTGTTTTCTGGTTAAATAGTCATACTCACCTTTATATGGTAAAATAGAGATAAGAGGAGTAACTTTTACAGGTGACCATCTTCTTGTAGCTTTGGGAAACATATAACCAAATAGGTCTAAATCTACAAACTTTTTAAATGCAATCTCTTTATACTTTTCCCAATTTTTAGCATTATTTAAATCAATTGTTTTACCTGCATCATCAATTCTAAAAGTAGGCTCTCCCTTTTCATCTACCTCTGTAATTCTTGCACCTAATTGCAGAAGTGTCTCTTTCATATATCTTCTAAGTGCCTGACCTGATACATAAGCAAACTCATCGCCTTTTGCATTGGCTATTTTTTTCATAACCGTTACATTTCCACCTGTTCCCTCTCCACCATTTAGTGAAGCCACATTTATTTTTGTGATATACGCTATATTTAAAAACATTATTTTTCTCCTTTATTTGATTTGGCATAAGCCACAGCTCTATATTTATCTATCGCATAAATAGCTATGTAATCTCTTACAATCTCCCAATTTGGTTCAATATCTTCAAGTGTTTCACTCAAAGTTTCATTGAACTCTTTTGAGAACTTCGCCTTATCATCATTTTTAAGTATAGAAAATTTTAAATCTTTAAAATAAGCGATTAACTGCTTATAATTTTTAACATTTCTAAGTTTAAAAAGCAAATCTTTGTCTTTTAACTCTCCACAATAATGTCCTATGCCATCGCCTAATTTTTTTGATTGTTCATGAATGTTCATATTTTCTTCTCCTAATAGTGTTTTTAAATAGAGTTTTTCAAACTCAAAAAGCCTCTTGCCAAATGATTTTGAATCATTTTTTAAGATATTAAAGCTAGTCAAATAATACTCTCTTCTTAAATTTGAAAAAGAGAGTAGTTTTTGACACCATCGTTGTAGATTTAAATTAACTTCTTTACTTCCTTGTGACATAGAAAATGTTACCAAAATACCAGCCAAATAATCAAAAAGTTCCTTCTCTTTTATCACCTCAAAGAATTTGATAAGCTGATAAGCTTTTGTATATTCATTAAAAGAGGTCTTAAATATTCCATCATCTGTATAAACTACAAATGTTATCTCTTGTAAAGCATCATAAATCTCTTTTCTTATAGCTTTTCTTCGCCTATTTGCCTTTTCATACTGCTCTTCTATATGATAAATGATTGAGAAAAGATACATAAAAAACTTAACTTCAAACTCTGATTCACTGTTGGAGATATAAAAATTTTGATTATCTATCCCATCGGATGATAGTTGCTTATAAAAGTCTATATTTGTTCCAATCGTTTTTAAATCTCCTTTTTTATCTCTAATTTTTATATTTTCATCATCAATTTTCAAAAACTCTTTAAATTTTTCAAGTGCTTGTAGGTTAGAACTATTTGGATATATAAAATAATTATAGTTATAAAACCGTTGAACTCTTCCACCAAACCAATAAATTAAAGCATTCCATTTATCTATCTTGTAATTTTTAGGAATTTTTAACATACTTTGAAAACTCGATTGTCCATCTTCAAAAGTATGAATTTTAGAGTCTAACTTTAGCAATGTATTTTTAACAAAATAATTAGTAAACTTTTTAACTCCCTCATCTAAAGTAATTGCTAACACTACTTGATTATTTCCATTTGGAACATTTAATTTATCTTTATTGAAATCTAAATATTCTAAAACTTTTAAAAGTTTAATATTTTTATCTAGTTTTTTATCTAAATTTAACTCTTTTTCAATATCCGATATTTTTATTTTATTTAAATCAGGCTGAAAAAGATTTTTCTTACAGAATAGAAGATATTTGTTTTGGATATCTTCTTTTTCTGATTCATCAACAGTTCTATAATGATAAACACCACTTAAAATATCATTACCACTAGATTTGCCAACTACATCAAATCGTTTATCTAAAATAAAATCTTTTCTTTTTTCATCATAAAACCATCTTTCATTTTTAGTCTGATGAACAATATTATACTCTTTAAAAAATCCTTCTAAAATCTGAAAATATATCTCTTCATACCTTTTTTTATCAATACTCAATACCAAAGAAGAGCTGTTAAACTCTATAATAATATCTAACTCTTTCTCTTTTAAAAACTGATATAAATTAACAATACCATTATTAAACAACATATCTTTAGGTTGATATTTTAATTCCATAAACAAAACCCACCCCCAAAAGAGTTCTTCTCTCCAAGCCCAGCTCCAAGTGCCATAAAAGCTAGTTTTTGAGAAACTTCATCTTCATGAGGAATTATCCTAAACTTATTGCCAAAAAACCTCACTCTTTTAGCATCTTTTTTTATCTCTATATTTTGAGGAACTTTGTTTTTGACTTCTAAGAGTTGAATAAAGTTTTGCTCTGTTTGTAGTTCTTTTCCATAAAAAGTTTTATACTTTTTCTCCAGATTATCATGCAGCTGCTTTTGAAGCTTCATAATGTCACCATCTTTTTCCATCGTCCAGAAAAAACCGTTGTCGGTTGTAATAATTGTGGGTGTGACAGTGTAAAGTTCACTGATAAAAAACTGTTTCACCGTTTTTTTATATGTCTCTAGTACCAAAAAGTTTGGATTATCTATATTTTTTCGTAACACCTCTTTAAGTACATCAACAAATGCTTCATCTAATGCACGGACAACAAATTGATAGGTGCTACCTTTTTTATAGACCTTTTCTTTTTCTATAGGATAAAAATTACCAAAACTATAATATTTAAACCCTCTTTGTTGATGTAGCTTGTTAAGTGCATCTGTTTTGGACATCGAAAAACTAATGTATTTTGATACTACTTCAAAACTCTCTTTAAAAGTAATATCGTTTTTCAGGTATGCCGTGCATGTCAGTTCAAAATATTTCACCTTTTTCTCCTTTTGATGCAACCATTATACCACAACCACCCAGACACCTATATGTCTAACCTATCACTCTCATGGCTGTAAATCTCTAAATCTCTCATAATCTCATCGTGTAACCATTTGGGTTCTAGCACATAGACACGAGGGAGCCAGTACTTGATTTGTGGGAGTATCTCCAGCTTGTGGGTAATGGTGCAATGTACCTCTAGTCCTCCATCATGGTGTTCATCGTAGATGGTTTGTGACTTATGGAGTTTGATATCTTTGATGTAGTGGGCTACAGAGGGTTGAACGTAGAGTTTCACCACCATCTCATCACTGCCTGTAGAGCTCCAGATGCTTTTCATATTGTCTGCTTCTGCTTGCATAGCAGATGTGAGTGTGGTAGTGTGTTCTGTGATTTTGAACTGTTTTATTTTTTGGAGGTTGAAGTATTTGACTTTGTCATCTTTATAGTCTCTAGCTATCACATACCAACGTCCGTTTTCGGTATAGATTTTGATAGGGTCTATCTCTCTTGTGCTAGTGTCATCCTTTTTTTCATACATAAAAGTACATCG
>JALSLU010000131.1 GCA_026988125.1 Sulfurospirillum sp. | reverse complement strand
ATTCTAGTAGCTCTCTTTCGAACCATTTTATAAAAAGCCTCCTTTTTTTCATTTAATTTTTCGCAAAGCTCTTTTACGGTGTTTATACTATTTAGACTCAGTTTTATATTTAGATCATTTTCAAGCCATTTTTCTAAAGTTAAAAAATCTATCTCTCCAAATCTATTGTGAGTATTTTTATAATGCTGAGCAATCTTTGTCATCTTGCCTATTCCACAAATTAATACAACTTTTTTTATACCCAAACTATTTGCAATTTCCAAAGAGTCATAAACAAAATTTCCAATTTCAACTATCTGCTCCTTGCTATAACTCTCTTTTGCAAATTCAAGGGAGCTATTGCCTATGGTAAAAACAAGTGGAGTGAGGTTGTTTGTTTTTATAAAGCCAATTTCACTACTGATAGAGTCTAGGTATGCCTCCGTGGAGATGGGCTTAACAAATCCCGTTGTTCCTAGTATGCTAAGACCACCCAAAACTCCTACCTTTTTATTGGCGCTACTTTGTGCTATTTTTTTACCATTGGTTATACCTATGGTGCAATATAGTTTTAAATCTTTTCTATCTTTTACTAAATTTTCAAAAATTTTTTTTAAAGATTTTAGAGGGACTGGATTTATAGCGGGAAAATTTGGTTCAATCTTTAGCCCATTTTTTGTCACTACTCCCACTCCATCTCCTGCATAAATCTCTATGGAGTTACTAGCATAAGAGAATTTTTGAGGAGTTTGCTCTACTTGGTTTAAAACTAAATCATCAAAATTTTGGCTAATTGAAGCAACAATCTCACACCCTTTTGTTACATCCAAATCATCATTTTCCATCTTGTTGCTTTTTGATATGCTCAAAGAGCCACTAGATAAGAAACTCTCTAAAGCACTTTTAAACACAAAAGAGGCATGTACTCCTGTTGTATAGCCTTTTTTTAATTTACTCATATACCTTCATCTCAATTTTCTCAAACTCATCTAACTCTTTATCTTCACTAAGGGATAAAAAAAGTTTTTTAAATTTCTGTTTTGAAAATTTGTGAGTATGTTTTAGCCAGATGGCATTGTTTTTTGTGTTTCCGTTTGCTTTAGTATTTTCATTTATCTGCATAACTTGTCTAAACCTGCAAGCCCCTTGGCAAAAACTTCTACTTATCTTTATGCGATTTTTTCCCTTGTGAAGCCCTAACTCTTTTACAATCTCTCTAAGCTCCATAGCCTTATCACACTTTGAAGCACTTTTGCATCTCTCATCCTCGCAAACATAGATTAGTGTTTTATAGTGCATCATAGGTTTGTTTGGGTCTATTTTTTTTGGTTTACAGCTAAAACCATCAACCACCTCACTGCCCATTATGTTTTTATTTGCCATTGTATTTTTTGTCCCCATCATAATCAAAAATCAGCTTATAAATCGCATGTAAAGTTGCTACACTCATAGTCGAGCTTCCAAATCTGCCTTCCATGATTATGCTACTTGCTCCAAAATGCTCACTAAATCTTTTGCCATACTCTTTTGACTCAACAACATTTACAAACCCGACAGGAAAGAGCAAAAGCCCAACTTGACTCAAATCTACCCCCTCATCCAAGAGTGTATTGATAGCTGCATATATAAAGGTAGGAGCATTACCACAAGCCAAAATCATTGGCTCATTTTTATGTCTTTTTATAGCCTCAACTACTGCAGCATAGCTCCTAGTTGTTTTGTTTTTCTCAGCCATCTCATAGGTAAATGGCTCATTTATGTAACAAATTACTTCATTGCTATACTTCTCAAGATAAAACCTGCTAAGTCCTACTTTTATCATATTGACATCGACTATAATTTTAGCCCCATTTTGAAGCAGATTTTTCAGTTCTTCAATCGCATTTGGAGAAAAGTAAATGTTTTGCAAAACTTCATCAAAACAGCTAGTAGTGTGAATCAAGCGCTCGATTATAGCAAGCTCATCTTTGCTAAACTCTTTTGATTTTGGGTAGTTTTTTAACTCCTCTTTTATTATCTCAAATGACTTTACAGATATGTCAGCTCCGATGTTTATAGGTGGTTGCTCTTTTTTAAATTCCAAAATATCCTCTTAATTTTTCAAAATTATTTCTTAGAGTTACATGTAAGTAGGTGCCATAGACTTTGTCTTTTTTCCATGAGCCAAAATCCGCACCCCCAAAATCCTCTTTTTTACTCAAACGCTCAACTCCTCTTGGCGGGTTTATAGGTTTTGAGTAGTGAAATGCATGTCCTCTTATGCCTAAATCAGACAAATAATATCCTAATCTTACCCTTTTGTTCTTTAATTCAAAATCAATATCCAAAATCCCACTCATCTTTTTATCATCAACTCTGTTTGAAAGGTACAAAAGTCCAGCACACTCTGCATAGATGTATCTGTTTTTTGCATGCCTAATGAGAGATTTTTGAAAATTTTGCATCTTTTTGTAGCTATCATCTCTCTCTATATAACCACCTGGTAGATAGACCACATCACTATCTTTGCTTATAGTTTCATCTTTTTTTGCATTCACAAACTCTACCTCTTTAAAAAGCTCTTTTAAAAATTCAATGTTGTCGTGGTAAATAAATGAAAAATTGTCATCTTTTATTATGGTTATCTTTTTGTCTATCTTTTCAATCTTGTCAAAAGGGTAGTCTTTACATGTAGGAGCTTTTGAAGTAGCAATAGAGTCTAATTTTTCTAAATCAATATGCTCTAAAACTTCACTTGTAAGCTCTTTTAGCTTTGGTATCTCTTTTAAATCTAAACCTAGATGAGTAGAGCCTAGAGTTTTTAAATCCTTTCTTATCCATCCCAAAACCACAACATCATCAAAATCACTCTCAATTTGTCTTTTTATCAACTCAAAGTGCATCTTTGAAGAGAGCCTATTTAGCACAACTGCTTTTATGGTGTTGTCACTCTTGTAACTCTTTAAGCCCTTTAAAACTGCACTTATTGTTATGTAAGAGCCACTTCCATCTAACACTAAAACAGTAGGTATGTTCAAAAGCCTACTAACTCCATAAGCGCTACAGCCCCTATCTAAGCCATCATAAAACCCCATAACCCCTTCGCAAATGTTAAACTCTCTTTTGTATCTGTCAAAGAGCCACTTTACTTGCTCCTCGCTCATCAAGAAAGTATCGAGATTTACACTAGGAGTTCCACAAATACTCTTGTGAAACTGAGGATCTATGAAATCTGGTCCAATTTTAAATGGCCTCACCTCTTTTTTAAAGTGCCACAAAAGAGCAGTAGTAAGAAGGGTTTTACCCTGATTTGATGCGATTGATGATATGCAGATTGATTTCATAAGGAATTATACAAAGATGTAAATTATTTTTTGATTATTCTGCTATAATTTGAAATGATTTAGCTAGCATAGTTGAGAAGGTACTGACTAAATGAACCAAAAATTGTTTAAAAAGATAGTGTAGAAAATACAAGCCCTATAAAAGATTAACACAAGAGCAAATAGAACTTATACATAAACACTTTGTTTCAAGCCTTTGTCTTGTTTAATCAGCAATTAAAGCATTTTAAGATAAAATCTTTCAAAATTTATACATTAAGGAAAAGAGTAATGGGTGAGA
This sequence comes from Sulfurospirillum sp., assembly GCA_026988125.1. Classification (GTDB taxonomy): domain Bacteria; phylum Campylobacterota; class Campylobacteria; order Campylobacterales; family Sulfurospirillaceae; genus Sulfurospirillum_A. The sequence continues at coordinate 5,576 of JALSLU010000131.1, read as the reverse complement.
TTTTTACTTTTATAGGTCTTATTAACTCTAATCATGGATTTATTATTGGAGCTCATATAGTTCTAGTTGGAGTTATAGTTTTTGCACTTGCAAAGAGTGCGACATCTTCGATGCAGTTGGTTCCAAGAGGTACACAAAATGTAATGGAAGCATACCTAGAGGGTGTGATAGCTATGGGTAGAGATGTTATTGGGGAAGAGTTAGCTAGAAAGTATCTTCCTTTGATTGCAACAATTGGACTGATTGTATTTGTTGGAAATGTTATAGGAATTATTCCTGGATTTGAATCTCCTACAAGTAATGTTAATATGACGCTAGTTTTGGCTCTTATAGTGTTTATTTACTACAACTATGAGGGAATTAGAGTAAATGGAGTAGTTAAGTATTTTGGTCACTTTATGGGACCTATGAAGATTTTAGCTCCTCTTATGTTTCCTATAGAGATTGTTTCTCATTTATCTAGAATTGTATCTTTATCTTTCCGTCTTTTTGGTAATATAAAGGGTGATGATATGTTCTTGGCTGTTATTCTTATGTTGGCACCTTGGTTGGTTCCTATGGTTCCTTTTGCACTACTTACTTTTATGGCATTTTTACAGGCATTTATTTTTATGATGTTAACTTATGTTTACTTAGCGAGTGCAGTTCAAATAAGCGAACATTAAGACTTTTGTTGTATGAGAGATAGACGCACTTCCTTTGAATTACTATTGAGCCTTTTGCAAGGTGCATCGTGGGCTTTAGTTATCTTGGGAAGTGTGACTTTTTTCTCATTTTTCTCCTCTTTTGGCTTTTTAATAGCATTGATATCTGCTTTCATAGGTTCGCTTGGTGGTCTTTTTTTTGTTGTTGTTTTTGAGATTGCCCAAATACAATCTGAAAAGTTAAGAGAGATTAAAAAGCAGACAACTGTTTTGGAGGAGATTAGTAAAAAGTTAGACTAAAATACTCTTTTGTGCTTGTGATTTGAAAGTAGTGGGAATTGAATGCTTAGTGTTTTATCGCACTAAGCATTCAGATTAAATTTTATTGCATACTTCTAGGATTGGTATTTTGTGGATACTCAGGGTGATAATACTCTTCTCCAGCACTACGACAACCTTCCTCAATGCCTTGATTGATTAGTGCTTTATTGAATGCCCAATAGTGATTGTAACTACCATCCCTTAAAGATGTAAACACAGTAAGAACATCTAAAGCACCATCTTCTTGAGCAATAGCTATATCAGTATCTAGATCATTTATGTCTGTTACTTCAACCATACATCCAACTTTTAGAGCATCAACCGCCGAATTTTTTCCTAGATCATAAAGAGTATCGTATAGACCGTTGATTTCGCTCAACCCAAACTCACCTACAGATAAATTTGAATCATTTTCTACACCATATTTATCTGCCAATTGAGAAACTAAGTTTTCGTGTTTTGTTTCTGAGCGTTCAGCAATGTTTTGTAGTTGGAACAGATTAGGATATAGCTCATAAAGTGAGATATAGAGATCATGGGCTAATTTTTCTTCATTTAGCATGTAATTGATTGTTTCTAGTGTATCGTTACTAAGTTCAGAAATAGGAAGTGTTGAGATATTCAAATCTGCAACTCTTTTTGAGTCAATATCTTGGACAGTTCCATGAAGATGCTTTTGGGCTTCGGTTGCATTTATGTCGAAATTTCCATTTCTAGCTCTTATTCTAGTTAAATAGTTATCAACATTATCAACTGTAAGAGTTTCACTTGTGTTAAAATCAGCAAGTATATCGTCACTTATCTCTACCCCATTTGTTACATTGTGATCTTTGTCACACATTTGAAGTACTCTTGCTATTGCTGTTACATTTTCATCATATACATCTTCTCTGCTTACTCCAACTAAATCTTGAGGGAAAACATACCCATCATCAGGAAGTTGTGAGATTTCTCCAAGTATGAGATTGTTAATTCTAAATCTAACTTGTGACATATTTTTACATTGAAACTCTCCATTTGAAGCTGTTGTTTTGTTTAAAACATTATCAGCAACACAGTCATAGTTTAAGTTGCTAACTGCTGAATCAACAAAGTATCCAGTTGTTAAAGATTCAGATTGAGCAGTGGAAGTTGAGCCTCCCCCGCAACCTGTAAATATAAAAGAAGCAGCTATTGCTGAACCTAAGAAAATTTGTTTAATCATTGTAAACCCCTTTGTTTTAGATTGTTTTTATGGTTTGTGATTATACAGAAGAAGTGTTATTGGAGTGTTACTATCGTTTTAGAGGTGCCCTTATAGAATTTAAAAGAAATTAATGTTAAAATACCTTTAATCAGCCATAGTTTATTGGCATTAAGGAGAAAACTCATAATGAAATTTGAAGTTGTTATAGGTTTAGAAGTTCATGTACAATTAAATACAAAAACAAAGATTTTTTGCTCTTGTCCTACAAGTTTTGGAGATGTACCAAATACAAATGTATGTACAGTTTGTTTAGGGCTTCCGGGGGCTTTACCGGTTTTGAATAAAGAGGCAGTTAAAAAAGCGATAGCATTTGGAACAGCTATAAATGCTACAGTTCATAAAAAATCGATCTTCAATAGAAAAAATTACTTCTATCCAGATCTTCCAAAAGGTTATCAGATTAGTCAATTTGAGATTCCTATAGTTGAGGGTGGAGAGATTATAATAGACTTTGAAGATGGAAGGAAAAGAAGGATTGGAGTTACTAGAGCTCACCTTGAAGAGGATGCTGGTAAAAATATTCACTATGGAAATGTAAGTCATGTGGACTTAAATAGAGCAGGTACTCCACTTTTAGAGATTGTAAGTGAACCAGATATGAGAAGTGCAGATGAGGCTGCGAGGTACCTAAAAAAACTTCACTCGATTGTTAGATACTTAGATATAAGCGATGCAAATATGCAAGAGGGAAGTTTCAGGTGTGATGTTAATATATCCATCCGTCCTAAAGGCGATGATAAGCTTTATACAAGGGCTGAGATTAAGAACTTAAACTCATTTAAATTTATCCAAAAAGCTATAGAGTATGAGATAGAAAGACAGGTTAATGCATGGGAAGATGGAGTCTATGAGCAAGAGGTGGTTCAAGAGACAAGACTCTTTGATATAGATAAAGGCATAACAAAGAGCATGAGAGGTAAAGAGGATAGTGCAGAGTACAGATACTTTCCAGATCCGGATTTGCTACCAGTTATAATCCCAGATGAGATGATGCAGGAGTGCAGTAAGATTCCAGAGCTTCCAGATGAGAAAAAGGCCAGATATATAGATGAGCTTGGCATAAAAGAGTATGATGCTTCAGTCATAACAAGTCAAAAAGAGTTGGCATATTTTTATGAAGAGATGATTGAAGAGGGTGCTGATGCAAAGCTTAGTGTTACTTGGTTAACGGTTGAGCTTTTAGGAAGATTCAGTGGTGAGCAAAGCATAACAAATACTCCAGTTGATGCAAAAAAACTTGCTTTGGTTGTTAGAAGAATCAAAGATGGAACCATAAGTGCTAAAGCTGCTAAAGATGTTTTGGATTATCTTATGAAAAATGAGATAACCGTAGATGATGCAATTGAAAAACTCGGACTCAAGCAAGTTAGTGATGATTCTGCGATTTTAGAAATTATTGAAGAGGTTTTAAACTCAAATATTGACAAAGTAGAAGAGTATAAGAGTGGAAAAGAAAAACTATTTGGTTTTTTTGTTGGACAAGTTATGAAAGCTAGCAGGGGTAAGGCAAATCCTGCAAAAGTTAATGAACTTTTAAAGAAAAAATTGAGTTAAATTATGCTTGCAAAACCTTTTATCTCTTTAGCATATTTTTTAGATTCTTCGGCAAGCTATAAGAGGATAAAAGGTTTTACTTATGATATTTTAGAAAATCCAAAGTCAAAGATTAAACCCTATTTTGATGCATTTATCATAGCTCTTGTTTTAGTTACGGTTTTTATTTTGATCTATGATATTGCTCACCATCTACCATACCATTTTGAGTTGATTGAAAATATTGCAGTTGTAATTTTTATAATAGAGTGGTTGGGTAGGCTTTGGATACATGACAACCTTAGTAAAAAAATTATTTCCTATCATGAAAAGTGTTTAGAGATAAAAAAAGAGCCAAGATTATCTGAAATTTTAAAGATGATAACTGTTGCAAAGCTTAAGTATATCTTTTCTCCTATGTCTATTATTGATCTATTAGCAATTTTGCCTACTTATAGGCCTTTGAGAGTTTTAAGAATTTTTTTAATTTTTAGACTTTTAAAAATCTTTAGATACACAAGAAGTCTAAATACCTTTTTTAAAGTACTAAAAGATAAAAAAATGGAGTTTAATTTCCTTGCAATTATGGGAGTTTTTGCCATTTTTATGTCTGCAACTATAATGTATGTTTTTGAAGGAATTGGAAACAATCCAAATATAAACTCCTATTTAGATGCCCTATATTGGTCCATAATCACAATTACAACAGTAGGATATGGAGATATAACTCCAGTTACTTATACAGGAAAAGTGGTAACTTTTTTCTTGGTTGCAGGAGGTTTTTTCATACTTATTTTGGCAACTTCTATAGTTACAAATGCATTATCAGAAAAGATAGACATAGTCCTAGAAGATAGACAACTTTTAAAAGCTAGCAAGGTTGATAATCTTATTGTAGTTTTTGGGCATGGAAGAATGGGTAGGACTTTATGTAAAGAGTTGAGTGAAAACTCAAAAGAGTTTTTAGTTGTAGATAGAGATGAAGAAAATATCCAAAAAGCAAAAGAGTTGGGTTATTTTTATATAAGAGATGATGCAAGTGACTATGAAACGATTAAAAATGTTGTTTTTAACAATAATGTCTCAAAAGTAGTTGTTACTACTGAGAATGATGCTTTGAATCTATCTATACTTTTGACAATTAAAGCTGAGAGAAGTGAAATTGATGTAATAGTTAGAGCAAATAATTTTGAAAATATAAAAAAATTTAAATTGGCTAAAGCCGATTTTGTCATCTTTCCATATGAGACTGTAGCTGTTGCAGCGGTTGAGTATATTGGGAATTCTGTAAAATTTGATGCAATTGAGAATCTTTTAGTTAAAAAAGAGGGTATCGCTTTAGATGAGATAGATATATTGGAAGATAGTAATCTAATAGGAAAAACTATGAGTGAAATTGGATTTAAGGATTTTAATATAAATACCATAGCAGTTTTGAAAAATGGAAATAGTCGAAATTATATTTTCAATCCAGACTGGGAGGAGTATAGGTTTGAAGCTAATGATGCTCTTGTTGTAATTGGAGATGAAGAGGATATAAAAGAGGTTAAAAAAACCATTACAAGGCAGTTTACATAATGAGATATTTAAAAAAGATAGTAAACTACAATATGACTGTAAGGTTGTGCTTCAGTGAGAGGAATTTCTTAGGAGCTTTGCTTCTAAGAAAGGAGACAATAAACAAGCTTTACAGAAGCTTGGCTTCGTGCTTCAGTGAGAGGAATTTCTTAGGAGCTTTGCTTCTAAGAAAGGAGACAATAAACAAGCTTTACAGAAGCTTGGCTTCGTGCTTCAGTGAGAGGAATTTCTTAGGAGCTTTGCTTCTAAGAAAG
>JALSLU010000130.1 GCA_026988125.1 Sulfurospirillum sp. | reverse complement strand
TTGGAATTGATTGTAAACCACCTCTTATTATCTCTGCTACATAGGCTGCTTGAAAAAGTGTTATACCTATAAGAGCTCTTAAAAGTTTATCAAATGTCATTCCCTCTGGAAAAAAGAGTGGCAATACAATAGATGACATAAAAAGAATAGTAATTAAAGGAACTCCCCTTATAAACTCAACATAGGTAACACATATGCTTCTAATAACGGGTAGATTTGAAGCTCTACCAAAAGCTATGACAATTCCAATAGGAAAAGAAAATATGATTCCAACAGCAGCGACTACAATTGTTAGCATCAATCCGCCCCACTTGTCAGTTGGTACAACTTCTAGACCAAAAAATCCACCATGTATGAGTATAAAGGAGACTACCATATATAAAACAAAAATTATAAACTTTGCAATTTTGTTTTTTAATAGTTTAAATGCCGCAATTAGTACAAAAAATAGTCCCATAGCACTTTTAAGTCTCCAAACCTCTTCCTGAGGGTAGAAACCATACAAAAACATATCTAGTTTAGCTTTTACAAAGACCCAGCAAGCTCCATCTCCACCACAATCATCTCTAGTAGTACCAACAAAGTTAGCATCAGTATATGCCCACTGTATAAAAGGTGGAATAATCAGATATAAAAAATATATACCTAAAAGTGTCATAAATGCATTTAAAGGACTAGAAAAAAGATTGTCTTTTAGCCAGTGAATCACTCCTTTTGTGCTTGAAGGAGCTGGTTTTGCTTGTTTTAATTCATATACTGCCATGCTATCTTTCCTTAATCTTCATTTTATGGTTAAACCAGTTTAGAATTGCTGAAACTATTAAACTTATAGTTAGATATACTAACATGGTCATAGCAATTATCTCAATTGCTTGTCCTGTTTGATTTAATGATGTTCCTGAAAAAACTGTAACTATCTCAGGATATCCAACAGCAGTTGCAAGTGAAGAGTTTTTGATAAGGTTTAGATACTGATTTATAGTTGGTGGGATTGCAATTCTTATTGCTTGAGGAAGAACAACTAGTTTTAAAGATTGGTAAGGCGATAAGCCTAATGAAGCAGCAGCCTCTTTTTGTCCCTTTTTAACCGCTTCAATCCCACTTCTTATAGCTTCAGCTATAAATGTTGCAGTGTAGATTACTAATGCAAATGTTAAAGCTAAAAATTCGGGAGATATAGATTTTCCTCCTCTAAAATTAAAACCTTTTAGTTGAGGGTAGTCAAAGTTAAAATTAGCACCACTTAAAAAGTAGGTAATTGTAGGCACAATTATAAACATAGCTATACCTACCAAAATAACAGGAAAATACTCTCCAGTCTCCTCTTGTCTTTTATTTGCCCATTTATTTATAAAATAGATTATAATTGCAACCACAAAAAAGCTAGCAATCACAGCCATAGTTGTAGTATTCCATTCGGGTCTAGGGATGTACAGTCCTCGATTGTTCATAAAAATTCCACCTGCAAGCTCTATGCTTTGTCTAGGTACGGGAAGTGCTTTTAAAACTACATTGTACCAAAAAAGTATTTGTAAAAGTACAGGAATATTTCTAAATAGATCTATATATGCTGCAGCAATTTTTTTGATAAGCCAGTTATTTGATAATCTTAAAACTCCAATAATTAATCCAAGTAGTGTAGCAAAAACTATACCTACAAAGCCAATTATAAGTGTATTTGATAGACCTACTAAAAAAACTCTAAAGTGAGTATCACTTTGAGAAAATTCTATAGGAGACTCATCAATCCCAAATCCAGCAGTACTATTTAAAAAAGCAAAACCAGTTTTTATGCCTCTTTGTTCTATATTGGCAACTGTATTTGAGCCAATATACCACAAAAAAGCAACTAATCCAATAATTGTTAAAACTTGGAAAATAATTCCTCTAACTTTCTGATTCCTTAAAAGCTGCATCATAGCTAAGCTTCTCCTTTGGGTGTTGTCATTTTTTATCCTTAAAATTTTTTGGTTATTTTACCATATTTGTTTAGGCATTTAGGCAAAAAAAAAGGTAGATAACTTGTATTATCTACCTTTTTTCAGTTTAAGTATTTTATCTAAATGGAGGAGAGTATTGAAGACCACCATTTGTCCAAAGAGCATTAATTCCTCTTTCAATTCTTAGTGGAGTATTTTTACCAACATTCCTCTCAAAAACTTCACCATAGTTTCCAACTTGCTTAATTATGTTATATGCCCAATCTTTACTTAAGCCAAGGTTTGCACCCATTTTACCCTCTGTACCTAAAATTCTTTTTATAGTAGGGTTTGTAGATGTCTTTTTCAACTTATCTACATTCTTGCTTGTGATTCCTGCCTCTTCTGCTGCTACCATTGCATTGAATGACCATTTTACTATGTTAAACCAAACATCATCACCTTGTCTAACAACAGGACCTAATGGCTCTTTAGAGATAATTTCAGGAAGAACCATGTGAGCTTTTGGGTTTTTTAATTTGGTTCTCAATCCATATAGCTGAGATGAATCAGATGTTAAAACATCACACCTTCCACTCTCATAAGCTTTTACCACTTGATCATTTGCATCGTATGCAACTGATTTATATGTCATACCGTTTGATCTAAAGTAGTCTGCAACATTTAACTCTGTTGTAGTACCAGTTTGGATACAAACAGAAGCTCCATCTAACTCTTTAGCGCTCTTTACGCCTAAATCTTTTCTAACCATAAAACCCTGACCATCGTAAAAGTTAACACCAGCAAAGTTTAATCCTAGTGAAGTGTCTCTTGTTTGTGTCCAAGTTGTGTTTCTAACTAGCAAATCAATTTCACCAGATTGAAGAGCTGCAAATCTCTCTTTAGCATTTAAAGATACAAATTTGACTTTTTTTGCATCTCCTAAAACTGCAGCAGCTACTGCTCTACATCCATCAACATCTATTCCTTTGTACTCACCACCACTTAAAATTTCAGAAAACCCTGGTAGTCCTCCATCAATTCCACACTTTACATATCCATTTTTCTTTGTATCCTCTAGTGTTCCAGCAGTTGCGCTCATACCTATAAGAGCCAACGCAGCTAATGACAATTTTGCAATCTTAGTCATATGAATCCTTTTTATTAAATTTTATGTGTGTTTTCAACATTATCTCTTTAACCCGAATTATGCAATAGGCTAGGATATAAGTACTACTTTAGCAAATCCTACTGCATAATTCGGGTTTAATGTTAAAAACACTCATCTTGGTTATTGTACATAAAAAAAGATTTTTTTTGTGGAAAAAGTTGCACAAAAAAGAATCATTGCTTAAAAATTTCAAAATTGTTTCAGCAGGTAACATATATTTTTTGATATTTAGAGGTACCCTAAATAGAAAAAATTGAAAAAGAAATTTTTTTCTAACATTTTTTTGATATAATTGGAAAATTTTTTTATTAAAGGTAAATAGTAATGAATAATTGGTCAAAAGAGTCTTGGAGAGATTTCCCAATAAAACAACAACCAACATATACAAACATAGATGAATTAAAAAGTGTGGAGCAGGAACTTAGCAAGTATCCTCCTTTGGTTTTTGCAGGTGAGGTTAGAAGACTAAAGAAAGAGTTAGCAAAAGTTGCTAGAGGTGAGGCATTTTTGCTCCAAGGTGGTGATTGTGCAGAGAGTTTTAGTGAATTTAATGCTGACAACATTAAAAACAAATTTAAAGTAATGATGCAGATGGCTGTAGTTTTAACTTTTGCAGGTGGATGTCCTGTTGTAAAAGTAGGAAGACTTGCAGGTCAGTTTGCAAAGCCAAGAAGTAGTGATTTTGAAGAGAAAAATGGGGTTAAATTACCTAGCTATAGAGGTGACATTATAAATGGAATAGAGTTTGATGAAAAAGCGAGAGTTCCAGATCCAAAAAGGATGATAAAGGCTTACAATCAATCTAGTGCCACACTAAATCTTCTAAGAGCATTTGCTAGAGGTGGAATGGCTGATCTTCGCCAAGTCCATAAGTGGAATTTGGAGTTTTTGAAAAATGACGCTTTGAGCGAGAAGTACAAGCAGTTGGCTGACAAGATCACTGAAACGCTAAATTTTATGGAAGCTTGTGGCATAAATCCATCAAATACACCATCTATAAATGAGACAGTTCTTTATACTTCTCATGAAGCACTTCTCTTAAATTATGAAGAAGCTTTAACAAGAGTGGATAGTCTAAGTGGCGAGTGGTACAACTGTTCAGCTCATATGCTATGGATTGGGGATAGAACTAGAGATCCAAATGAGGCTCATGTAGAGTTTTTAAGAGGCGTGAAAAACCCTGTAGGCATAAAAGCTGGTCCTACTATGACTCCTGATAGTCTGCTTGAGTTGATCGAGAAGCTAAATCCCCAAAATGAAGAGGGCAGACTAAATGTGATTGTCAGAATGGGAGCAGATAAGATTGAGAGTGAATTTCCAAAGCTACTAAAAGCCGTAAAAGAGAGTGGCAAAAATGTTATTTGGAGTATAGACCCTATGCATGGCAACACCATAAAAACTTCAAACAATTACAAAACAAGAGAGTTCAAAGAGATATTAAGAGAGGTTAAAGGCTTTTTTAATGTTCACAAGGCTGAGGGAACTTTTCCTGGTGGGGTTCATTTAGAGATGACTGGTCAAGATGTAACTGAGTGTACCGGTGGACACAAAGATATAACAGAAAAAGATTTAGAAGAGAGGTACCATACCCACTGCGATCCAAGACTAAATGCTGATCAGGCACTAGAGCTTGCATTTTTGATAGCCCATGAATTAAAAGAGGCTATGGATAGAAAAAAGTCGTCTGAAGTTTAAGCTTCAGACAACTCTATGATTTTATCGCTGCACCATTTTGCCAAGTTTAGGTCATGAGTTATAAGAAGTATACCAACTCTGTCTAAAAACTTTACAAGTAATTTCATTACCTCTAATTGGGTTATATTATCAAGTGCGCTTGTTGGCTCATCTGCTAAGATTAGATCTGGTTTCATAAGTAGGGCTCTTAAGATAGAGCATCTTTGAAGCTGACCTCCACTTAGCTTGTGTGGTTTTTTTTCTACTAATGAAACATCTAAATCCAAAGAGTCACAGATCTCTTTATATCTATCTATGTTGGCAACTTCGCTGATTTGATTTAAAACACTATATGTTGGATGAAAAGAGCTATATGGATCTTGAAAAATTTGCGAAATTTTTTTACTACTTATGCTTCCATTTAGTGGCTTTAAATTAGTTGTAATAAGTTCAAAAAGTGTACTTTTTCCACTCCCACTTGGTCCAACTATCGATACTACTTCTCCTTTTTTTAAATTTAGTGAAAAGTTTTTATATAGCAATTTTTTCTTTGTATATCCAAAAGTCAAATTTTGAATTTTAAGTACCAATTCACTCTCTAACATTACCTTGACCATAGATTTTAAATTTGTAAGTAGTTAAATCATTTATGCCCATAGGACCTCTAGCATGTAGCTTGTTTGTGCTTATACCAACTTCTGCACCAAATCCAAATTCTGCACCATCAGTAAATCTTGTACTTGCGTTTAGGTAGACACAAGCTGCATCTACGCTATTTAGAAACTCTTCAGCTGTGTTATAATTTTGGGTTATGATTGCTTCAGAGTGGTTTGAGCCAAATCTGTTTATATGCTCTATTGCCTCTTTAAGATCATTAACAATCTTTATGGATAAAATATTGTCCAAATACTCCGTTTCAAAATCTTCCACAGTTGCTGGTGAAACATCTATAATCTTTTGAGTCTCTTTGCACCCTCTAAGTGTTGTTTTGTACTTGTCAAACTCTACTTTTAAATCTTTTAAAACTTCACTTGCGATCTCTTTATGCACTAAAAGAGTTTCCATAGCATTACAAACTCCTACTCTCTGACATTTTGCATTTATAGATACTTTAATAGCATCCTCTTTATTTGCATCTTTATCTATATAGGTGTGGCACAATCCTTTATCATGCTTAATAACAGGAATAGTGGCATTTTTTGAAATATATCTTATAAGACTTTCACCACCTCTTGGTATAATTAAGTCAATATATTTGTCCATCTTTATGAGTTTATTCATAGCTTCTCTTGAGCTATCTGGCACTAGCGTGATAATCTCTTTTGGAAGATTATTGGAAATCAATACATCTTGAAGAGTTTTAGCAATAGCAAGGTTACTAAAATGTGCCTCTTTTCCACCCTTTAAAACAGACACATTTCCACTTTTAAAACAAAGGGCTGCTGTGTCGCTTGTTACATTTGGTCTGCTCTCAAAAATTATAGCAATAACACCAATTGGAATAGAAACTTTTTCTATGCGAATTCCACTTGGAACCACCCACCCTTCTAAGACTCTTCCAACAGGCTCTTTTAATGCTGAGATATCCTCAATAGCCTTTGCCATAGTTTCTATACGATTTTCATCTAGTAAAAGCCTATCAATAAGTGCTAAACTAAGGGAGTTATCTTTTGCGAGTTGTAAATCTTTTTTATTTTCATTTATTATGTAGTCTCTATTTTTTCTAAGTCTTATAGCCATTTGCTTCAATACTTCACATTTTGTTTTTGAACTTAGTGATGAAGCAACATAAGATGCAGATTTTAGAGAGTTTAAAAAATTTTCCATAGCCATACACTCCTAAAGGACACTTAGGTGTCATAAAATAAAATTTAGATATAATATAGTATAAAAATCTTAATAATAAGGTAAAACTAATGCAACAAGTTTATGATTTAATAATTATTGGTGGTGGTCCAGGTGGAATTGGCTCAGCCGTAGAGGCAAAAAAAGGTGGACTTAAGAGGGTACTTTTGATCGAAAAGGGAGATAATCACTCTCAAACCATTAGAAAATTTTATAAAGATAACAAAAGAGTAGATAAAGACTATAAAGGACAAATTGTTGAGTTGGAGGGAAGTATAGACTTTCAAGATGGTACAAAAGAGAGTACTTTAAACTATTTTGATAAATTACTTGATGAAGAGCGTATAGACTCAGCTTTTAATAGTGAAGTTGAAAAGATTAAAAAAGATGGCGAAATTTTTCATGTTATTACAGATAGAGCTGGTTATAGCTCTAAAAATATAATTATTGCGATTGGAACTATGGGTAAGCCAAACAAGCCAAGTTATAAAATTCCTCCATCCATAAGAAGTAGAGTAAATTTCAATTTAGATAAGTGTTCTAAAGGTGAAAAGCTTTTGATCGTAGGTGGTGGGAACTCTGCAGTTGAGTATGCTATAGAGCTTTCAAAAACAAATACTGTGACATTAGTATATAGACGAGAGAAGTTTACAAGACTAAATGAGATTAATGAAAAGATGATATATGAGTATGATGGGCAAGAAAAATTGAGACTCAGGATGAACACGGATATTATATCTTTAGAAAATGAGGATGGATTAGTAAAAGTAAACTTTACTGATGGTTACTACACTATATATGATAGAGTTATATATGCAATTGGAGGAACTACACCTATTGATTTTTTGAAAAAGTGTGGTGTGACATTTGATGAAAATAGTAAGCCTATTTTTGATGAAAACTTTGAAACTCAGACAAAAGGTCTCTACTTAGCGGGAGATATAGCGGTTAAAAGTGGAGGTTCAATTGCAGTTGCCTTAAATCATGCACATCGTATAATTACTCATATTTTACAAAAGGGAAATAGAGTCTAGATGAAAAAAGATAAAAACCTATTTCTAGTTTTTTTAAGTGTAATTTTAGGTTTTATGTTTTTAGGTTCTGTTGTATTTAGTTATTTTTTTGGAAATTTTGGTGGCATTAGTTTGAAAGAGCTAAATCAAAACTATGTAGAAAAAAACTCTTTAAAATTTGAAGATCTTCCAAAAGAGATACAAAGCAGATATATAGATAAAAATAAAGTTTTAAATGATGCTAATGACAAATTTATAGAGCAAAAACTATTTGACGAGGATGAAAATGTAATAAAAGCAGATACAAATGATGAGGTAGAATTATCAAAACTACTTCAAATGGCACGGGAACAACTTGCATATTTTAAAGATAGAAACCTGCTGCTAATAAATGAAAATGATGAACTATTAAAAGAGCTAAATGAGCAAAAGTTAAATCATAAAGAAGAGATAAAATCATTAATAGCAGAAAATTTAGAAAAAATCAATGAAGTTGAAAAACAGCACTTTGAAAATATTAGTACTCTAACAGCAAAGCTTAATGAACTACAAAGAGAAAATGTTGAACTCTCTTCTAAATTTAATCTCAAAGAGAGTGAATATGCTCAAAAAATTAATTTCTATAAAGAAGAGATTGATAAGCTAAAAGAGAAGTTAAAAGAAAATAAAAAAGCAAGAGATGCACTAGAGAGTAAGAGGGGTGAAGAGCTTAAACTAGTAAAAAAAAGTTTTTTAAAAGAGTTAAAAAAATTAGAGAAAAAACTAAAAGAGAAAGATAATGAGGTAGCAACTCTACAACAAAGATTTGAAAGTAACTCTAAAAAACTTTATGAACAGATAAATATGCTTATAAATGAAAAAAGAGAGCTTTTAAATGAAAAAACAGAGCAAATTTTAGCACTTAATGAACAAAATCAAAAAAATATTGACAAGTTAAAAGAGGTAATAAAAGAGCATAATATAGAAAATAAAAAGATCAAAAAGTACTATATAGACTCCTTGGAAAAATTTAAAAAGGAGTATGAAGAGAAAATTGATATTTTAAAAAATAAAGGGAGCGAAACAGATTTAAAATTAAAAACTATACAATTAGAGCTTCAAAATAGTTTAAAGGATAAAGAGAAGTTAGTTAAAAATTTAGAAATTTATAAATCTAATTTAGAGAGTTTAAATCTTGAGTTATCTAAAAAAAAGGAGGTGGTTGCAACTCTAAAAGAGAGAATTTCAAATCTTTTGATTGAAAAAAAGAGTATGGAGTCTAAAAGCAAACAACTTTTTGAAGATAAAGAAAAGCTACACAACCAAAATTATAAAATTTTAAATAATAAAGTAGCTTTTTTGGAGAACAAAGTTGCTAAACTACAAAAAGAGAGTGATAAGCTTAGGGAAAAAAATAGTAACCTTATAAGCAAAATAGATGATTATAAAAAAACCCTTTTGGCTAAAAATGAGTTGATAGAAAAAAACAATGAAGAGAAAAGTTCGCTTAAACTAAAGATAGAACAACTCAATAAAAGTGACAATAAAAAGCTTTTAGAGATCAAAAAATCTTTTGAAGCATTAAAGCTTGCATATAACAATAGACAAAAGGAACTAAAGAAAGAAATTCGTGACTTAAAAGAAAATATTTTAAAAAAAGATGAAAAAATTTCAAAACTTATAAGTGAATCGAAGATAAAATACTCAAAATTAAAGCTTATAGATAGCGTTAAGTGTAAAGATATGGAGAGTGGAACTT
>JALSLU010000129.1 GCA_026988125.1 Sulfurospirillum sp. | reverse complement strand
CTATAGTGAGTTTGAGATTGCTCAAAAAAGGGAGGCTTTGGAGAATGTTTTGGTTCCATACAGTGAAGAGGAAAATAGGGCTATGGTAAGAGATGCTGGATTTGGAACTGTTGAGACTATCTTTAAGTATGCAAATTTTACTACCTTTTTGGCACTAAAATGATATTTTAAAAAACAGATTGCATAATTTGGTTCGAACATTCTATTTAGTTTTTCAGAAATTTGTTGTATAATTTCCCAATTTAATTTTATGGTACAAAAATGATACACAATGAAATATTTTATCTCTTTTCAATCATATCTATAGGATACCTGCTTGGCAATATAAAGATAAAAGGCTTCTCTTTAGATGTAACAGCTATGTTAATTGTTGCACTAATTGCTGGACACTTTGGAATGGTAATAAATGATGAGTTTAAATTTTTTGGTTTGGCTATTTTTATTTATGCTGTTGGATTGCAGTCTGGTCCTGGTTTTTTTGAAACCATTAAAAAAGATGGTGTTAGACTTAATCTTTTAGCAATTTTGCTGGTAATGATTATCTTTGTTGTAATCTTTTCTATAGGTTACTATTTAAAGCTTCCTGTAGGAACGGTTGAGGGTATTTTTTCTGGTTCAACAACAAGCGTTCCTGCTTTAGCTTCAGCTTTAGAGGTAAATAATGATCCAATGACTTCAGTTGTTTTTGGTTTGGTTTATCCATTTTGTATTGTTGTGACTGTTCTTTATATAAGACTTTTACCTATCATTTTTAGAGTAGATATATCTAGGGAGATTGAGCTTTATGAAAAAGAGCAAAGATCAAAATATCCAGATGTTTATACAAAAAATTACAGAGTTTTAAATGAAAATTTTAAAAATGCTACCATAACTAAAACTCAGATAGAGGATATGACAGGTGCTATTATAGAGAGAATTGAATTGCAAGTACAACCAAGTAGTGATGAAAAAGGGAATATGGTTTTACATGTAGGAGATATTATAAGAGCTAGTGGGACTACGAGTCAATTGAAAAAACTAGAGCTAATAGTTGGAGAAGAGGTTAAAGAAAATATAGAGTTTCATGATGATATGAAAGTTTATAGGCTACTAGTTGCTTCTAAAGAGATTGTAGGAAAAAAGATTGCTGAACTTACTCAGTTAAAAGCATTAAGAGCTGTTATAACAAAAGTAAGGAGATCTGGTATTGATATAACTCCTGATCCTAGTTTAACTTTAAGACTTGGTGATAAGCTCTATGTTGTAGCACCAAAAGAATATGGAGATAGGGTTACAAAAATAATTGGTGATGACCTTTTGAAGTATCCAGCAGCAGATTTTTTACCTATATCACTTGGGATTGTATTTGGTATTATATTGGGTAGTATTCCTTTTGGATTTCCAGGTATTGGGAGTATAACTTTAAGTTTTGTTGGTGGCATTTTGCTTACTGCTTTAGTTCTTGGTCGTTTGGGTAGAATAGGCTCAGTCGTTTGGCAACTATCCCCACACTCAAATAGTATGATGAAAACTTTAGGTCAATTGATATTTATGGCAACTATTGGTACAAATGCGGGACAGTACTTGGAGGTATCTGTAACACAAAATGGATTTATACCAGTTTATATAGCTCTTTTTGGGTTGGTTTTGGCTATTACTTTAGTTACTATTTTATGTAGGTTTTATTTTAAGATGAACTTTTTAAATATATTAGGGTTATTATCAGGCGGTATGGTCTCAACTCCAACTTTAACTATGGTAAATAGTATAACTAAAACCGAGTATCCCTCTATAGCATATGCTGCAGTTTATCCTATGAGCTTAGTACTTATGATAGTTTTAGCTCAATTTGGGATGAAAATATTGTAGAATGGGTACAGAAAAAAAACTGATTCTTATAGGTGCTTCTACAGGTGGTCCTGGACATCTTAAAAAAATTTTTACTTCATTAGGAAGAGAATTTAAAACTCCAATAGTAGTTGCACAGCATATGAATGAAGCATTTGTTAGTAGTTTTGTAAAGCAGTTTTCAGATGAATTGGACAAAAAAGTAGTTTTAGTTAATAAAAGAGAAAAAATAGTTAATGATACATTATATGTTTGTGCAAAAAGTTGTAAATTTTTAAAAGAACATAGAGAACTTTTTTTAGAAGATGCTATATTTTGCAAATCATATTTTAATCCATCGATAGACCTTCTCTTTAATTCAGCGTTAAATTTAGTTGGAGAGTATAAAATCTTAGCGGTACTACTAACAGGTATAGGTTCAGATGGAGCCATCTCTTTATCTGAACTTCAAAAAAAGGGTGCTTGTTGTGTAGCAGAAAGTGAAAAGAGTGCCATAGTTTATGGTATGCCAAAAGTCGCAAAAGAACTAAATAAAGATATAGAAATTTTATGTTTAGATAGCATAATAGAGAAAATGAAAAATTTTTAGGACAATGCAGAGATGTTTTTTAAAATAGATGAAAAAGAGAAGATTGAACAAAAGAGTGAGCCTAAAGTTTTTGATGACTCTAACATAGAAAAAGTTTTATTTTTTATAAAAGAAAATGTGGGAATAGATCTGTTTTTAAAAGAGCATATTATTAAAAATAGATTAAAATTTTTTTGTGAAAAAAGGGATATTTTTAGTTTTAGTGAACTTTTTTTAAAGACAAAATTAGATAATAATTTAAAACAAGAAGTTATTAATCTTATCACGGTAAATGAGACATACTTCTTTAGAGAAGAGAGGCAGTTAGAAGAAATTGTGAAATTTTTGCTTAATTTAAAAAAAGAGGCAAAAGTGTTGTGTGCTCCTTGCTCATCGGGTGAAGAGGTTTATACGCTTGCTATTATGCTAAGAGAAGCTAAAAGAGATTTTAATTATCGAATATATGGTATAGATATTGATTCAAAAATGGTAGATAAGGCTAAAAAGGCCCTTTATAGCAGTAGAGCACTACATAAAATAGAGCAAAATTTAGCTCAGAAGTATTTTACATTTCAAAATGAAAAGTACATACTCAAAAAAGATCTATTTTCTTTTATTGATTTTAGGGTTGCAAATATATTTGATGAAGATTTTTGCAATGGCGAAAAGTTTGATCTAGTGATATCTAGAAATATGTTCATATACTTTGATGAGCAAACTAGACTAAAAGCTTTAAATATTTTTAAAAAATGTTTAAAAAGTGATGGAAGGCTATACTTGGGACATGCAGATATAGTTCCTAAAAATGACTTTTTAAAAAAGTGTGGTTATGGAGCTAAATGTTACTTTTACATCAAAGATGTTTAATATTTTTTAGCTTTATATACATCATTGCAGTCATTATAGCATCGTTTATGGCATTGTGTTTACCAAAAATTGGCAAGTTTAAATCTTTCATAATACTATCAAACTTTAGATCAATTATACCATCAGGAATAAATTTTATTTTTTTGTCATGATAGAGTCCGGAGACTTCAATTTGTTTATTTGGAAGCTTTATTCCTAAGTGTGGTTTTAGGTATTTGTTTATCATTTTTATATCAAATTCAAGATAGTATCCAACCAAAGGTCGTGAGCCAATAAAATAGAGAAATTTTTCAATAGCTTCATTTGGTGGGTACCCATTTTGTAGGTCTATATTTCTTATTTGGTGAATTTTTATACTCTCTTCACTAATTTTTTTACTAGGCTGTACAAAAATTTCAAACTTTTTGGATGTTAGGATTTTATTTTCTTTTATTTTAATAGCACCAATAGAGAGAATTTCGTCACTTTTAGGATTTAGTCCGGTTGTTTCAGTATCAAAAACCACCACTTCATCGTTAGGTGACTTGTCAAATAAAAAGGAAAATCTATCGTCTTTTAGTTTTTTTCTGTTAAAGTTATCTAAAACTTTTTTTAGCATTACTGTACCAAATTTAATTTAAAGTGATGTGAAATGAAGCTTTTAAATTTGTTAACTATTTTAAAGCTATCTTTAAGTAGCTCAAGTTCAAGCTGATTTAAGTTTTTTATATCTATCATATTATTATGATCATTATTTGTATCTAGGTAGCGTAATCTATCATGGAGTCTTAAGCTAAGAAGAGTATCAAAAGCCTCCTCGACAGCACCAGCAAAACTTTTATCTAAAATTTTCATCTGTTTTAATTCTCTAATGCGACTATTTGTATTCGTTTTAAAAATATTATTTTCAAGTGCTAAACTTCTTATGCCCTGTACTATTGGAAAGATTCCACCCTTTTTTACATCTATGAGATTATTTTTTGCTATCAAATTTGTAAACATACCAATAGGAGTTTCAAAAAGTAGTGTAGCTTTTGCAAAATTTGCCATAAATACTGGTTTGTCCTTAACACTGGATCTAATCCTATCTTTAACACCATACAAGAGCTTATGATCACCTGCAACGGCTGTAGCATCAAAAAATATGGCTAAGTTCATATAGTCATCACCTACGGGAGCTTCAACCCATCTATCTACCTCTTTTTGATACTCTTTTTTATGTTTTCTCCAATATGGATTTGAGACCATTATATTACCTTCACATTTAGGAAATCCAAAATCTATTAGTATCTCAGTAAATTTTTCCATATGCTCTTTGTAAAGGTTGGCATCTATATCATCACTAATTATTAGGGCATTGTCTTGATCAGTTTTTAGCATTTGCTCTTTTCTTCCTTCGCTTCCCATAACAACTAAGCAAGCTTTTTGCGTTAACCCTTCTGGGAGTAGCATATAATATAGCTTTTCATATATTTTTTCATTGAGCTCACTAATAAGTTTTGCAATATATTCTACTTTCGTGCCTTTGGCATGTAGTTTTTTGATAATATTTATAAAATCATTACTAGCTATTTTTAACTCTTCTATAGTGGTTGCTTTTTTTATTTGAACAGCTACAAGATAGGTATGATTTGCAAAATAGCTTAACAAATCTAACTGTTCTAAAATTCCAATAACTTTTTTATCTTTTTTTACAATAATTCTTTTTATAGAGTTTTTTGTAAACGAAAGAAGTGCATTAAATAAAAAATCATCATAATCTATACTAATTATTGGTCTAAGTGCAATTGGGCCAATAGGGGCAAATTTATCATAATCTTCAAATAAAACATGTTTTCTTATTATACTGTCTGTTACTATTCCTAAATCTCCATCTTCATCAACTAAAATACAGTTTGATTTTTTTGATTCCATATCTTTTAATGCATCCATAATGGATGTTTTAGCATCAACAATGCAAGGCTCGTGAAGGTAAGAATCACTAACCTTTGCTATCATAAATCCTGAAAGTTGAGTAGAGTACTCCTTTTGTTTGACAGATTGGATTTTGTTTGCCAAATCGTTTATAAAATACTCTTTAAAAGAATTGTTTAAATCAAGAAGTTTTTTAAAGTCATCTTTTTTCATCTCAAAACATATAAGTTCTTCTAAGACTATAAAGCTATCTTCAGTTTTATCATAGATAAGTGAATCTGCGTCAAAAATATTTGAATTATGATAAACCTTTACTAGCTCCTCATTATGAAACTCTCCAACTTCACCCTTTACAATTATATAAAGAAACTCTGCTGGTTTTTGTGAAGATATTAGAGTGGAGTCCTTTTGATAGTATGCAATGTCTATAGAGTTGACTGCAAATTTTAACTCTTTGTGTGTAAGAAGATCAAAGGGATGAATAGAGCGTAAAAACGCCTCTTGATCATGTAAGCTCATTTTGTAACCTTAAGTTTAGGGTACCTATTTGAGGTGCCCTTTATTCTTTTATAAAACTACACTACAACTGTAGCTTAATAAAAGAATAAAAGTACACCACAAGCGTGGTGTACTTAATCTTAATGAGCATGAGCTGAGCCAGCACCTCTTGGAATTCTAATTCTCTCAACAAGATCTTGAATCTCTTGTGGTGGCGGAGGTGTAAATTTACTTACAACAATTGCTACTATAAAGTGAAGAATCATACCAATAGTTCCAATTCCAGTAGGTGCAATCCCCCAAAGATAGTCAGCCTTATCTCCACCTAAGAAGACAAAGTAAACAATATAGCTAAAAGTAAAAATCAACCCCGTAAGCATACCTGCAATTGCTCCTTCCTTATTCATTCTCTTATAAAAAATTCCAAGAACTATAGCAGGGAAAAATGATGCAGCTGCTAAACCAAAAGCAAATGCAACAACTTGTGCAACAAAACCAGGAGGATTTATACCTAAGTATCCAGCAACACAAATAGCAACTATAGCCGCAGCTCTAGCCCACATTAACTCTGCTTTGTCACTTAATCTTGACTTACCTGTCACAGGATCTTTCATGAGCATATTACCCAAGAGATCATGAGAGATTGATGTAGATATAACCAATAACAAACCTGCGGCAGTTGAGAGTGCTGCAGCCAAACCACCAGCAGCAATAATTGCTATAACCCAGTTTGGAAGACCAGCAATCTCTGGATTTGCAAGTACTATTATATCTCTATCTAAGTAGACTTCATTTACCATTTGTCCCTTTGCTCTCATTTCTTGAGCACTCACATTGTGCGAAGGCATAGGGTTTTTAGTTAATCTCTCGCCATTAGGTCCTCTTTTTTCTCCATCATAAATTGGTTTACCTTTTGGACCTTCAAAAGCCTTTCCTGCAGCAACTTGAATCTTTCCATCATTGTTTCTATCTGCCCAACCTATAAGTCCAGAATTTTCCCAAGTTTTAAACCATCTACCATCATTTTTTGTACCATCTAAATGAACTGCTTCACCATTTACAAACTTTGTGTACTCAACATTTTGTAAATTTTTTATAAGATTTATTCTAGCAAATGCAGCAACAGCTGGAATTTGAGTATATAATATAGCAATAAAAACCAATGCCCAACCAGCACTTATTCTAGCGCCCTTTACAGTTGGAGTTGTAAAAAATCTAACAATAACATGAGGAAGTCCAGCAGTTCCAAGCATCAATGCAGTAGTTAGCATAAATACATTCCAAGTTCCACCATGGCTGACTGTATATGCTCCAAATCCAAGATCAGTCATAGATTGATCTAGAGCATGTAGCAAGTATGTACCACTCTCTATCATTCTTATACCATCATCAAACTGAAAAGGAATAGTGCTTCCAAAACCAATTTGAGGTAAAAATTTATCTGTAACTTGAAGAGATAAAAAGATTGCTGGTACTGTAAAAGCAAAAATCATAACACAGTATTGAGCGACTTGTGTATATGTTATTCCCTTCATACCACCTAAAACTGCATAGATAAATACAATACCCATTCCTATAAGTACCCCTGTGTTAACATCAACTTGTAGAAATCTTGAGAAAACTATACCAACACCCCTCATTTGTCCTGCAACATATGTAAAAGATATAAAAATAACACAAATTACAGCAACTGTTCTAGCGATATCTGAGTAGTATCTATCTCCAACAAAATCTGGGACAGTAAACTTTCCAAATTTTCTTAGGTATGGAGCTAAAAGCATCGCAAGGAGAACATATCCTCCAGTCCAACCCATCAAATAAGCACCACCGTCACTTCCCTTTAAAGAGACGATACCCGCTAAAGATATAAAAGAAGCAGCACTCATCCAGTCTGCACCAGTTGCCATACCATTTAAAACGGGATGAACCCCACCTCCTGCGACATAAAAATCTTTTGTAGAACCTGCTCTAGACCATATAGCAATTGCTATATATAGAGTAAATGATAAACCAACAAATAGATAAATTAAACTTTGTAATTCCATTATATATCCTTCTTATTCGTGTATGTCATATTTTTCTTCTATCTTCTCCATCCACTTTGCATATACAAAGATTAGGATAACGAAGGTATATATAGCACCCTGTTGTGCAAACCAAAATCCAAGCTTAAATCCTCCAAACTCAATAGTATTGAGTTCATCTATGAAAATGATTCCACAACCATATGAAACAATAAACCAAACAGCTAGCAATTTCATAATTGCTGAGATGTTTTCCTTCCAATAAGCATCAGCAACTTCTTGGTTCATAAGTTCTCCTTAGTAGATTTTATAGTATAACTCTCAACAAGAAGAGAAGATATACTTTTAATTTTTCAACTCAAATAGTAAAGTTTTAAAATAGCATTTGCATAGCAAAGAGTAAATTTTTAGTAAATAAGTAGTGCAAACTGTTTAAGTTGAGTAAATTTGAAACAAGAAGTATTTTTTAAGCTCTAGTTTGTGTATATTGATACTGTAGTATAAAAAATGGGTTACATGATTACTCAGATAAATCGCTAGGAACATATGTTGATATAATTAAATTTGCTAAATTGTTACTTAAGATTTCATAACCTTTTTCATTTGGATGGATATAATCTATTTTTAGATTTGGATCATTTAAAATCTTTTCAAGTGCTTCATCTTCTAGTGGAACATCCATCTCTTTAGCAATTTCATAATAGAATTCTGCTGTACTTAAAGTTAATATATCTACTGTAGGTACACCTACGATGACAACGAACACTCCCTTTTCTCTGGTAATTTTTATCATTCTTTTAATATTTTCTTTTGCCTTAAATAAACTCTTTTTTTGAATTATATCATTTCCACCTTCGCAAATTATGAGTATATTTGGTTTATGTTTATCTAGTACATTAGGCAGTCTTTTTAATCCTTCAGAGCTTAACTCACCATTGATCCCTTCATTTATAACTTCAACCTGAAGCAAGTTTGCAAGCTGAGCAGGGTATGATTTGTCTCTTGGTACATTATATCCATAGGTTATACTATCTCCAAATGCTACTATTTTAGTACCGTATGGTAACATGATACTCCCATCAAACTCATCTTTTGACTGAAAAAAATTAAGGGCACCTCTAAAAAAAACAATGACTAAAATTACCATTAAAAAAAGTTTTATAAAATTCATGTGTGTATTCTATCAAATTTATGATACTATTTCGTTAAAAAAAGATTTGAGTAAAATGAAAAAAAATAGTGTAGACTTTGTAGCGGTGATGGCTTTAGTTACTGCGATGTTAGTTTGGGCTAGTTCATTTATAGCTATGAAATCTGCCATAGCTTCATATGGACCAATGAGCGTAATGTTTGCAAGAATGTTTATTGCAAGTCTTTGTTTTTTATACTTCATAAAATCTTTTAGAAGATTAAATTTCACAAAAGAGGATATAAAGTACATTGCTCTTATGATTATATTTGAGCCTTGTTTGTACTTTTTATTTGAATCAAATGCTCTAAAATACACTAGTGCCGCTCAAGCTGGAATGATTACCTCTATGATGCCTTTAATTACTGCTATTGGGGCGGCTATTATTTTGAAAGAGAGCATAACAAGAAGATTGGTAGTTGGGGCTGTGCTTGCAGTGGGTGGAGCTATTTGGTTAAGTTTAAGTGCTAACCAAAATGAGTATGCATCAAATCCACTTCTAGGAAATACTTTAGAGTTTTTAGCAATGGTAGTTGCTGCTGGGTACGCTATATCTATACGCCACTTGATTAAAAAATTCTCACCTCTTTTTTTGACTGCCATACAATTTTTTGGAGGAACCATCTTCTTTTTGCCATTTGGACTCTATGAGTTTGATTATGCAACATTTGATTTTAATTTAGAAGCTACTCTTTGGACAATCTATCTAGGAGTTGTAGTAACTCTAGGAGGAAATGGACTTTTTAACTTTGCCCTTGGTCGAGTAGAAGCTAGCAAAGCCTCCGTTTATGTAAATCTTATCCCGGTTTTTGCAGTTGTTCTTTCTTATCTGATTTTAGGAGAGAAGATGACCTTTGAAGGAGCTATTGCAAGCGTTATTATACTAACAGGAGTTGCTATCTCTCAATTTCCTAAGGGCACCTCTAAAAAAGCAGTTAGTAACTGAC
>JALSLU010000128.1 GCA_026988125.1 Sulfurospirillum sp. | reverse complement strand
CCACTTATGCCACTATTTGCACTGTGGTATGTGATGGTGTTGTACTTTTTTGCATATAGTTTTAAGAGTAGTTTTTGTAGTGTTGGCTCAATTGAGGGCGTAAACCACGCATTGTTACTAAGAGCGACTATATAAGTGGGGCTATCTTTATAGATTTCATCAGTTGTAGCTTCATAGCAGATAGCATTTCTAAACTTATAGCCCTTTATTTCAAAGTCAGTTGGAGTCGAAGCACTTAGATAATCGCTCGCACCGTTGAAAAATACTTCATTTATAAAGTCTCTCATAAATGATGGGAATGGAATTTGCTCACCAAATGGTACGAGTACTACTTTGTCTGCAATTTGAACTTTTCCGTGATTGAAATAGAATGTTGAGTTATATACTCTATTGTTTTGTACTCTAAGGGCTCCGGTTACTATGGGAATTTGAAATGATAGAGATTTTAATCTCTCTAAGAGTTTATCTTCGATGTTCAGATAGAGTGGAAATGCACTCTCGCTTAGGACTATTAAATCTTTTTTTTGCTTTATGGCTTCATCTATAAGCCAAAAATTGCCCCTTATTATCTCATCTTTGTACATAGGATTCCACTTTTTATCTTGAGGGAGATTTGTTGCACTTAGAGCAATGTTAAGTTTAGGAAAATTTGGCGTAGTTTGAGAGTTTGCAAATAGAAGTCCAATTAGAGCAGCTATAGGTATGATTTTTAGTCTTTTTTTTAGCCTCATAAAAAGAGTCAATAGGGCTAAAAACACTCCATATAGATAGATATTTGTACTAAAGTATGAGTTTATAAAAACAAGCTCCAGCTTTAACCAGTTAAATCCAAAAGGAGTAAAAAAGGAGAGTAAAAATATAAATACAGCTCTTAGTTCAACCGTTTTTGAGAGTTTTGCAACTATATAAAATATCAAACCATAGAATAATCCTATGCCCACAAAAACAAAAGGAATTAAAAAAGATAGACCATCATAAAATCTAAAACTTAAACTAATCCAATAAAACCAAAAAATACCTATAAAAAAACCAGTCCAAAAGAGAGCTTTTTTTTCAGATTTTAGTAAAAAATAAAATCCCAAAAGAGCAAAAATTGTATCTATTAATCTTATACTTAGAGAAAAATAATCAAGATAGATAAAAAGTGATAGACAAAATGCAATAAAAAAGCCTTTTATTATAAAAAAAGTGGTAGAATAGCGGTCTAAAAATTTCTTATAGAAGGATTCATATGCAAGGTGGTTCAGATATTTTTGCATCGATGCTCCCGTTGGTGGTATTGTTTGCAATTTTTTACTTTTTGGTTATTAGGCCTCAACAAAAGCAGGCAAAAGCACATAAAGAGATGATTGAAGGTCTCAAAAAAGGTGATAAAATCATCACAAATGGTGGCATTTATGCTGAGGTTGTAAAACCAGAAGAGAATTTTATCAAAGTTAAGCTTAATGATGAAGTAACGGTAAAAATCTCTAAAGAGTATGTGGCGAAAAAAGTAGATGAATAAGGGAAAGTTAAATTATCGATTGGTGATTTTCTTTCTTGCTATCATATTTGGCATAGGTTTTTCTATGCCAACCTTTTTACAGACTGAAAAGGGTGCTAAGATCTCCTTAGGACTTGACCTTCAAGGTGGTCTATATATGCTTCTTGGAGTAAAAACTGATGAGGCAATCAAAAGTAAAATCAAATCAATCGCATCAAGTATAAAGTATTTTACAGATAACAATGACATTATCATAGATGGTTTAAAAGTAACCAAAGATAGTGTTAAATTTGTTTTAGTTGATCCAGATGAAGAGAAGAATATTGATGAAATGTTAAAAAAGATTCCTGGATTAGAGATTAAAAAAGATGGACTAAACTATACAATAAACTTAACTCCATTGGAAATTGAAGCTACCAAAGAGTATGCTATCAATCAAGCAGTTGAGACAATTAGAAATAGATTAGACCAATTTGGATTAGCTGAGCCAAATGTTGCAAGGCAGGGAAAAGATAAGATATTAGTTGAGCTTCCGGGTATAAAAACAGGTGAGGAAGAGCAAAGGGCAAGAGAGCTTATAGCAAAGGCTGCGCATCTTCAACTTATGGCCATAGATGAACAAAGAAGCGATAGAGCTTATACCATGACTCAGCAAGAAGCCAAAGAGTATGGAGATGTAATTTTAGAAGATGCTAGAGTCCCTAGTAAAAAGCACATAGTAAAAGAGGTGCCTATCTTAGATGGAAGTATGCTAACTGATGCAAAAGTTGGTTTTGATAGAATGAACCAGCCAGTTATTAACTTCACTCTAAATGCAGAGGGTTCTAAGATATTTGGTGATTTTACAGCTAAAAATGTTGGAAACAGACTTGCAATAGTTTTGGACAATAAAGTTTACTCAGCTCCAGTTATTAGAGAGAGAATTGGGGGAGGAAGTGGACAGATAAGCGGTGGATTTAGCGTTGATGAGGCTAGTGATGTTGCTATTGCACTTAGAAGTGGGGCTCTTTTGGCTCCGGTTAAGCTTTTAGAAAAAAGAAGTGTAGGTCCAAGTTTGGGTGCAGATAGCATAAAAGCTAGTATGATTGCTTTGGCTTTAGGATTTGTTTTGGTAGTTATTTTTATGGTTCTATACTATGGAATCGCAGGTGTAATTGCAGATGTTGCTTTGATAGTAAATCTTTTTATAGTTTTAGCAGTTATGGCGCTTTTTGGTGCAACTCTAACACTTCCTGGAATGGCAGGGATCGTACTAACTGTTGGTATGGCGGTCGATGCCAATGTGATTATCAATGAAAGAATTAGAGAGCTGTTTCGGCAGGGAGTTAGCATACAAAAGGCTATAGAGAAGGGCTATGAAAATGCTATGAGTGCAATTTTGGATGCAAATATAACTACACTTTTAGCCGCGATTGTATTGTATGCTTATGGAACAGGTCCTATAAAGGGGTTTGCAGTTACAATGAGCATAGGGATTTTAGCCTCTATGTTAACAGCAATCTTGGGAACTCATGGGATTTATCAGTATCTGCTACCTAAAATTGAGAAGAGAAAAAATCTCTCTTTATGGTTTGGAATTAAAGGGGAGGCAAAATAATGCAAATTTTTTCACAAGATAGAACTTATGATTTTATGGGGAAAAGTCTTCCTTTTTTAATGCTCTCAATAGTTTTAATTCTAGCTTCATATGTTATGATTTTTTCAAAAGGCTTAAACTATGGAATCGACTTTGCTGGAGGAACAGTAGTTCAAGTTAAGTACGAAGGTAAGGCTCCTATAAAACTTATGAGAGAAAAAATAGCTCAAGATAAAATGTTTGCAAATGCATCCATAACTGAGTTTGGTAGTCCAAATGAGGTTGTTATTAGGTTTATGAGTAGTAGTGACTCTGTTAAAGAGGACTTGGGTGATAAAGTTGCAAAGCTTTTAAAAGGGACAGGAAATTTTGAGATAAGAAGAGTTGACATAGTTGGACCAAAAGTTGGAGGCGAGCTTAGAGAAAAGGGAATTATGGCTATGGTTGTCTCTATTTTGGCAATTTTAGTCTATATAACTTTTAGATTTGAGTGGAGATTTGCTATTGCTTCTATAATTGCTCTAGTTCACGACATCTCTATAGCAATTGGAGCTATAATTTTGTTTAAAGTTGATGTAAACCTTGACATACTTGCAGCACTTTTGACACTTCTTGGGTACTCGCTTAACGATACAATTATTGTTTTTGATAGAATAAGGGAGGAATTAAGAGAGTCTAAGAGTAATGATCTTTTTGAGATAATAAATAGCTCCATATCTAAAACACTTTCTAGAACTATTTTGACATCTTTGACAACATTTTTTGTTATTTTGACCCTTTGGGCTTTCGGTGGAGAGATAATACACGGATTTGGATTGACTTTATTAGTTGGAATTATAGTTGGAACTTATAGCTCAATCTTTGTTGCTTCACCTATACTTAAGTGGTTAAATTTTAGTGTTGAGGAGTTTAAGAAAAAAGAGGCTCTAAAAGAGAAACGAAGAATAGAAAAAGAGAAGATGAGAGCTCAGTACGAGCAAGGAATAGTTTAGTTATTAGAGATGAAAATAAGGAGAAGCTATGGATTGGGGTAAGGTAATTTATATATTTTTTGCTCTTATGAGTTTAACAACTACAGTAGGTTTTTTATATGAGCATAATGAAGTTGCACTTTTTATAGCTGCTAGTATTAATCTTATTTCGACTCTTTTGAAAATTGGGGTTAAAAATATCTTGGCTGCAGAGCTTTTTGCTAGTTCATTAGTTGCTGACTTACATCTGATTCCAGCTTTTATATTTTTAGTAATTGCTGGAGATCAAGTTATGGCAATATCTTTGGCGATTGGTGCGATTGTAGCAAATATATTTTCACTATCGCTAGTATTGATTGAAGCATTTAAAACTGAAGAGCAATTTTAATAACGGAGTTTATTTATGGATTATAATCCAAGTGAGATAGAAAAAAAGTGGCAAAACTATTGGGAAGAGCATAAATCGTTTGAGCCCCAAAAAAGTTCTAAAAATGAAAAAAAATATATATTAAGTATGTTTCCATACCCTAGTGGCAGGATTCATATGGGGCATGTTAGAAACTATACAATAAGTGATGCTATTGCTAGAAATTTTAGAAAACAGGGATTTAATGTGCTTCACCCAATAGGTTGGGACAGCTTTGGTATGCCCGCTGAAAATGCGGCCATAAAAAATAGAGTTCATCCAAAAAAGTGGACATATGAAAATATAGACTATATGAGAAAAGAGCTAAGTGCGCTTGGGCTATCGTTTTCTAAAAATAGAGAGTTTGCAACTAGTGATGAACTCTATACAAAACATGAGCAAGCAATCTTTATAGAGATGTTTAACAAGGGCTTGGTTTATCAAAAAAACTCGACTTTGAACTGGTGTGAAACTTGTCATACGGTTTTAGCAAATGAGCAGGTAGAGGAGGGGTGTTGTTGGAGATGTGATAACCCTGTTGAGCAAAAAGAGATGCCAGGGTACTACTTGAAAATCACTCAATATGCACAAGAGTTGCTAGATGATATAGAAAAACTAAGAGATGGATGGCCAAATCAAGTTTTAACCATGCAGGAAAATTGGATAGGAAGAAGTGAAGGGCTTGAGTTTAAATTTTCTCTTAGTGGTGAGTCAAAAGAGAAGCTTAATGGTAAGTTTAACGGCTATGAGGTATTTACAACTAGACCAGATACCATCTATGGAGTAACCTATAGTGCTTTGGCTCCTGAGCATGAGATTGTGAAGTATTTGATTGAACATGATCTGATTAGTGAAGAAAAGATAGAAAAGATAAAGCAGATGCAATCTGTTAGCACTAGAGATAGAGCAATGCAAGAAAAAGAGGGGATTAGTTTAGAGATAGATGTAATCCACCCTCTAACTGGCAATAAAATCCCTGTTTGGGTAGCGAATTTTGTTTTGATTGAGTATGGTGGAGGTGCTGTTATGGCAGTTCCAGCTCACGATGAGAGAGATTTTGAGTTTGCTAAGAAGTACAACCTGCCAATAGTGCAATCAATTGAGCATAAAAAAGATAGTTTTGATGGCTCAAAAGCTACTACAGAAGCTGGGGTTTTGGTAAACTCTGGTGAATTTAGTGGGCTTAATTCAAGCGAAGCAAAAAAGAGAATTATAGAATTTTTTGAAAAAAACGGACTTGGCAGAAAGGTTATAAATTATAAATTGAGAGACTGGGGAATTAGTCGCCAAAGGTATTGGGGAGCCCCAATACCAATGATTCACTGTAAAAAGTGTGGCTTAGTGCCTGAATCTAAAGAGAATCTTCCTGTTGCACTTCCTGAGGATGTTACCATAAGTGGTGAAGGAAATCCGCTAGAAACTCACCCGACTTGGAAATATACAAAGTGTCCAAAGTGTGGTGAAGATGCACTAAGAGAGACCGATACTATGGATACATTTGTCCAATCGAGCTGGTACTTCTTACGATACACCACCCCAAGAGAGCTTTGGGAAGAGGTAGCTTTTGAAAAAGATAGTGCTAAGTACTGGATGAGTGTTGATCAGTATGTTGGTGGAATTGAGCATGCTATATTGCATCTTTTGTACTCTAGGTTTTTTACAAAGGTTTTAAGAGATTTGGGTTATTGTGAAATTGATGAACCATTTTCAAATCTTTTAACTCAAGGAATGGTTTTAAAAGATGGCTCAAAGATGAGTAAGAGCAAGGGCAATACTGTAGATCCTGATGAGATAGTTAGCAAGTATGGAGCAGATACTGCAAGGCTGTTTATACTCTTTGCTGCACCTCCTCAAAAAGAGCTAGAGTGGAACGATAGTGGAGTAGAGGGAGCTTATAAATTTATAAAAAGATTGGTTGATAGAAGCAAAAATGTCTCTAAGATAGAAGAGCTACCGACGATAGAGCATAATGCTCTTTCAAAAGAGGAGCAGTTTGGACGAAAAAAGGTTTATGAGGCTCTAAAAAAATCTAATGAAGTTTTCAAGCAAGGATATGCCTTTAACACTCTAATAGCGGCTTGTATGGAGGCACTAAATGCACTAAATGCTCAAAACAACAAAGATGTATGGAGTGAGGGCTACTTTATACTTCTAAATCTTCTTGAGCCAATTATTCCTCATATTTGTTGGGAGTTAAGTAGTGAACTTTTTGGACTCAATAATTTTAGAAAAATTGAGATTAAAGAGGAGGTTTTTGTAGAATCAACTATGACTCTTCCTGTTACAATCAATGGTAAAAAAAGATGTGAAGTTGAGGTTTTAAAAGATGCCTCAAAAGATGAAATTTTATCACTTGCTAAAGAAGCAGCATTAAAGTGGATCGATGGAAAAACTCTCATAAAAGAGATTTATGTTCCAAATAGGCTTGTAAATTTGGTGGTAAAGTAGAGATGTTTAAAATATTTGGATCTTTTATAATTCTATTTTTTTTAGTTGGGTGTGGGTATAGACCATCTTCAACATATACTCAAAAAATGCTTGGTAAAAAAATATTTGTAGATGTAAAAATAAGCAGAAAAGATCCAAAAAATAGTGTTTTAATTAAAGATGCAGTTAATGAGGCCGTTATAACAAGATTAGGTGGAAAAATATCTTCTAAGAAAGATTCCAATAGTAGGCTCTATATAAGCATAGGTTCAGTTAATTTTTTGCCAATCTTGTATGATAAAGATGGTTATGTAGTATCTTATAAGACGGTGGTTTCATTGCAAATAAATTATGAAGCAAACTCAGGCATATCAAAAAAGTTTTCAACTAGTGGAGAGTATGATTTTCCTATAGAGGCTGATAGTATAATTTCAGATGTGAAAAGATTTGAAGCTATAAAGTATGCTTCACTAGATGCTTTAAATGAGTTTATCTCTAGAATTTCAGTAGATGCAATGATTAAGGGGAAATAATGTCAAATACAATTAATGAAATCATTAAAGAGAGTTTGGAAAAGCTTAGAGAAGAACACTTAAATTTAACACCTTCAAATTATGAAAAAGTTTTTTGTGAAGTTGCAAAAAGAAGAGGTGTTGTTATTGAGGATTGTCAAAAAGTTGCTAACTATATAAAAAAACTTGATAAAACATTATCAAATGAAGCAAGGAAGATAAATGTATCATCTGTAGATGAATTATTGGCTTTTATTATTGCAAGGCTAAATAGGTTGAATTCAGGAGAAGCTGAGCAGATTATAACCTCTTTGGTAATGTTATCAAGTAGAGTTTTGCAAGCTATTTCACTACTGCATGATAAAAAAGCCACGACTCTTGCAAATGCCTCTTTAGAGAGGTTGAAATTAAAACATGATTTAAATTCTATTGAGCTGATTCGAGATAAATGGTTTGATTTTATAACAAACTATGATGATAGCTTTTTAAAAAAGCTAGATAAATATGGAAAGATCAATAAAGAAGATCTTAAAGCTATGGTTAGTGATATTATAAAAATTTTAGATAGTGAAAATGAGACAAATGTGTACAAAACTATTGCTCCTTTGATTATAGCTACTCTAACTCCGTCAATTGCTTCAAGTATGAATGATGATCTTGCTGCAATAAGCTATGAGTTGAGAAATTCTCCTGAAGCATTAGCAACACCAGCTATGCAAGAGGAGATAAAACACTTTATAAAAAAGAGAATAGAGTTAGATAAGGAAGAGGTTAAGAGTAAAATTTCTTCACTAGATAAAATTCTTGATGATATAAATAAAAAAATATTCAAATTAATAGATAGCAGCGATTTAAGCAACAAGCAGGTAAGGGATATAAAGCAGGATCTGCAAGATATAAACTTTTCAAAAGATAGTTTTGAGTTAATTCATCAGAAACTCATTTTAATAGCGACTTCTTTGGAGAGTGAAACAAAATCTTTA
>JALSLU010000127.1 GCA_026988125.1 Sulfurospirillum sp. | reverse complement strand
CCATTTTTGTTAGGTACTTAAAATAGTAGCAAAAAGTATATAAAACTATCTTTTGCAAGGAATAATAATAAATGAAAAATTACACAATTTTTAGTGAAAGAGAACTACATATGAATTTAACTCGGGTTTTCTCAAAGAGAGTGCAAAATACAAGGCTCAAGTTAAAAGAGACGATAAATAAGCCATACAGAAGCTTTGCTTCGTGCTTCAGTGAGAGGAATTTTGCTTGGGCTTTCTTAAAGAGAGTGCAAAATACAAGGTTCAAGTTAAAAGAGACGATAAATAAGCCATACAGAAGCTTTGCTTCGTGCTTCAGTGAGAGGAATTTTGCTTGGGCTTTGCCCAAGCAAAAGGAGACAGTTAAATGAAAAAAATATTGATAATAGCTGATGGTGGATTGGCAAAAAAGTTTTTGGAAAGGATTTTAGAGACAGGTGCGAGTGAAAACTATTTTGATGTTGTATATTATAGAGAAAAGACACTTCCATCAAAAAAGTTAGAAAATTTTACTTTTTATAACTTTGATCCAACTAGTTTTGAGAAAATTTCACCTCTTCTTGGTAGAGATTACTACCAGATTATGATTATTGTTTCTAAAAAAATAGATGCAATTGGTACATATAAAAATATCAGAAATATCAACAAAGAGGTTCAAATTATATTGATGGATAGATGGGGAGTTGAGTTAGAAGACTATAGGCTTGAAATTTTAGACTCAAAAGCGGTTTTGAGCAACCGATTTATAGACTTTTTACCTGATATGCCTGTAATTGCACAAAATGTTGGTTTGGGTTCTGGTGAAATTATGGAGATAAGAGTACCGATTGGTAGCTCATATGTTTATAGGCACATAGCTAGTATAGCACAAAAAAAGTGGAGAATTGCTGGTGTTTATAGGGCAAATAAACTTATTTTACCTAGACCAACATTGATGGTACAGCCCAATGATGTACTTTTGGCAGTTGGCGATCCTATAGTTTTGCAGAGTGTTTATAGAAGTATAAAAAGGGAGTTGGGTCAATTCCCAGCACCTTTTGGAAACTCTATATACTCCCTTATAGATATGAAAAATATGTCACAAAAGAGGATAGAGTTACTAATAAATGATGCTATGTTGATCCACTCAAAAATCAACAGTATGAAGTTATATATTAAGATCATTAATCCTACATTTAGTGAACAGTTTAAAAGACTAAAAGAGCTTCATTCTAGTCATATAGTTGTGAGTGTTGATTATTTTGAACGGAGATCCAAAAGAGTTTTAAATAGAGATTTAGATGAGTTGGATATTGGATTAATAGTTGTAGATAATCAATTTTTCAATCAAAATATAGGTGATTTATATGATTCAAAATTGCCAGTTTTAAAGATTGGCAATACAGGTTTTTTGAATCTAAAAGAGGGTGTTGTTCTAAGCAGTAATAGTGAAGATATAGAGAAAGAGTCTGCAGTTATTTTTGATGTTGCACAACAGTTGAATCTAAAAATCAAACTTTATAATTTTAATCCAAATGATATACATGGAAAAAACTCTTTAGCGGAGCATTTTGATAACTTGTCAAAGCTATTTTCACAAAAGGTGGAGATTGAAGAACCAAGTAAAAACCCTCTTATAAAGTTACGATATAGAGATGACATTTTACAGTTTGTACCTTTCAATTCAAAGATATTAAAGTCAAATATATTATCAGTTTTTTCGACAGATATGGAGAGGCTTTATTTTAAATTGTCCAATTCTTATCAGTTATTTATACCTATGTCGGTATAATTTGGAGTCAAAATAAGGAGAGTTGTGTGCAGATAAAGATTAATTGTGAAAAACCATATAGTGTATTTATAAATGAGTTAGATACTATAGAGTTAAATTCAAAAGTTGCAATAGTAACAAATGATAGAGTTGCTCCTTTACACTTAGAGGATTTTTTAAAGAGACTAAAAGTAAAAGAGTATGGAGTGATAATTGTAAAAGATGGAGAGAAGTATAAAAACTTTGAAACTCTAAATTACATCTTGGATGAGTGCTTTAAACTTAAGTTAGATAGAAAGTCCTACCTAATAGCTTTAGGAGGAGGCGTCATAGGAGATATGACAGGCTTTGGAGCATCTATATATCAAAGAGGTATAGAGTTTATTCAAGTACCAACCACACTTTTAAGTATGGTAGATGCTAGTGTTGGTGGCAAAACAGGGATAAATAATAAATATGGAAAAAATTTAATTGGCTCCTTTTGGCAGCCAAAAGTAGTCTATTGTCAAACAGATTTTTTGCAAACTTTACCTAAAAGAGAGTTTAGTGCTGGGGTAGCTGAAATTGTAAAAATGGCTGTAACATTTGATAAAGATTTTTTTGAGTGGTTAGAGATAAATTCACTATATGAGGAAGAAAACTTACAATATGCTATAAAAAAATCTATACAAATTAAGGCTGATGTAGTTAGTAAAGATGAGAGAGAGGCTGGTATAAGAGCGGTATTGAACTATGGGCATACATTTTGCCATGTTATTGAAAATGAGACTGAGTATAGAAGGTATCTTCACGGAGAGGCAGTTTCTATTGGTATGAATATGGCAAATAGATTGGCACTTAAGCTTGGTTTACTAAAAAATGAGGAGCTAAAAAGGGTTGAAAAACTTCTAAAGAGTTATGATTTACCCATAAGTTACAAAGTGAATTCGTCTGAAAAATTTTATGAGAGTTTTATGTTAGATAAAAAGAGTTTTAATAAAAAGGTAAAATTTATACTCCCAGATAGCATAGGTGGTTTTAGTATGAGAGACGATATAGAAAAATCTCTTGTTCTGAGTGTTTTGGATGAGTTCAATGATTAAAAAGTTTTTTTTAGTTTTTTTTATCTTTGTTAATCTTTTATGTGCAAACGAGGATAATGTATCTTTAGAGGCAAATAGACTAAAGATCGAATCACTAAATGAAAAGATAACTCAAATTACCGAAGAGCTTAAAAACAATATATGGCTAATTGGGTATGAAAATTTTGTCACATACAATAGGCTTTTAGAAGAGTTAAAGATAGTAGATAAAAAGGTGAGAAGACTATCTAAAAGACGGGATAAAAAGTCAAAACTAAAGTATGAAGAGCTACTAAAAGAGCAAGATAGGCTAGAAAAACAGATAGAACTCCTAAAGGAGTATAAATACTCACCCTTTATAAAGATAATTAAACCAGATGAGTTAGAAATAAAACCAAATGTAACAAACCCGTTTATGATTATTGCAGCATTTTCCTACATAAAAAAGTTAAAAGAAGATATGCAAAGTTATAAGAGCAAAATTGAATCGCTAGATACTCTTATAGAAAAACTAAAAGAGAAGAGGGCACTACTAAGAGAGATTTATAAGCTAACTCCAAATGAAGAAATTTTAAAAAAAGTTAAAAAGATTGAAAGAGATTTAAAAGAGTTTAACAGAGCTCATGAGTTAGCCGCTACAACATTTGAAGTTTTTTCAAAAAAAATAGAAAGAACTATCATAGAGGTAAAAGATGATATAACCTTTCAAGTTAAAAGGGCATTTAATATAGGTCTTTTTATACTGGTCGTAATAGTTTTTACATTAATTGCAAAATTTATGATTAAACGATACATAAAAGATAATGAGAGATTTTATATGGCAAATAAGGCTATAAATCTTATCAATATCAGCTTAATTATAATTATACTGCTTTTCGCATATATAGAAAATGTAACATACATGGTGACAATTTTGGGTTTTGCATCGGCTGGTATTGCGATTGCTATGAAAGATTGGTTTATGAATATCTTAGGATGGATGGTCATTGTTTTTGGTGGAAGTTTTAAGGTAGGAGATAGGGTAAAGGTTCAAAAAGATGGACTTCCATATGTTGGGGATATAATCGATATATCTCTACAAAGGATAACAATTTTAGAAGATATCACCCTAACAACCTACTTACAAAATAGAAGAGCAGGAAGAGTGATCTTTATACCAAATAACTTTGTATTTACAACTCTTATAGCAAACTATACACATGTAACCCTAAAAACTGTTTGGGATGGGATAGATGTAACTATAACTTTTGATTCGAACTATAAAAAGGCGATGCACATTATAAAAGAGATTACTAAAAGGTATTCAAAAGGTTACACTAGCATTGCTAGGAGGAGTCTTGGTAAACTTAGAAATCAATATAGTTTAAAAAATACAAATGTTGAGCCTAGAATTTTTTCCTTTTTGGAGCCTCATGGTTTGACAATAAGTACATGGTATATGACAAACTCCTATGCAGCTTTGACTCTTAGAAGCTCTATTAGTGCTGAGATTATAGAGGCTTTCAATAAAGAGGATGATATAACCATAGCATATCCAAGACAAACTATAGATATAAATCCGAAACCAACAACTGTGCAAAGTAACACCAAAGAGGCAATAAATTGAAAAAAGTTTTTTTTAAAACATTTGGTTGTAGAACAAACATATATGATACTCAGGTAATGAAACAAAGCATTAGAGATTTTGAAATAGTAAACCAGGAGGATTTGGCAGATGTAGTTGTTGTAAATTCATGTACAGTGACAAATGGTGCAGATAGTGGAGTTAGAAGCTATATAAACGGGCTAAATAGAAAAAACAAAAGAGTTATAATAGCAGGGTGTGGTGCTTTTAGCAAAGGGAGTGAACTCTTAAAAAGTAATAGAGTATTTGGAGTTGTAGGACACTCTAAAAAGGAGAGTATAAACTCCCTTTTAAAAGAGAGTGAGCCATTTATGGAGTTGGGAGATTTAAACTCAATAGATTCCACAATAGTTACAAAGTTTAAATCTCACTCAAAGGCATTTATAAAGATTCAAGAGGGGTGTAATTTTAAATGCTCCTACTGTATAATTCCTAAAGTTAGGGGTGGTGCTAGAAGTCAAGATGAAGAAAAGATTTTAGAGCAAGTTAAAACGCTAGCATCAAATGGCTTTGGAGAGTTTGTTTTAACAGGAACAAACATAGGAAGCTATGGAGAAGATAAAGGTAGCTCATTGGCAAAACTTTTAAAGAAAATTTCACTTATAAGAGGTGTAAGAAGAATAAGGCTAGGAAGTATTGAGCCTATGCAAATAGATAGTGAATTTAAAGAACTTTTGAGTGAAGATTGGCTTGAGAAGCATCTTCACATTGCGCTTCAACACACAAATGAAGAGATGTTAAAGATTATGAGAAGAAGAAATAGTGTAAAAAAAGATTTGGAGCTCTTTTGTGAGTTATCAAGCAGAGGTTTTGCTCTTGGAACAGACTTTATAGTAGGTCATCCAGGTGAGAGCGAAGAAAGGTGGTTAGATGGTTTTGATATGCTAAAGAGATTTCCTATAACACACATCCACCCCTTTATATACTCAAAAAGAGATGGTACTGCTAGTAGTAAAATGAAACAAGAAGTTAGAGGAGATGAAGCAAAAAGAAGGCTTAGGAGTATAGAGGAGTTAGTGGAGATAAAGAATTATGAATTTAGATTGAAAAACTCTCTAGCTTTAAATGTTTTGGTCGAAGAGAAAAAAGAGAATTACTATGTGGGGTATGATCAATTTTACAACAGAGTTTTTATAAACTCATCAAGAGATATTACAAAAGAGTGGGTAGTTTTAGATAGTTTTGAAGTAAGAAAGGATGCAAATTATGCCAAATTTTAAATCTAAAAAACTCCTCATAAGCATAATGTCACTTAGTGTGATAGTTATTTTGGTTTTGAGTGTAGCTTTGAGAGATAGAAACAGGGTTATAAGCCTAGATGAGTACAATAGTCTTTTAAAAGATCAGGTTTTTAAAAAAGCTAGCTTAGAAGGAGATGAAGTCATACTAAAAACAGATACTAAAGCCTATGTAATTTTAAAAGATGCTATAAACTTAAAAGAGTTAGCGCGCTTTGTTCCCATAAAAGTTGTAAAAGAGGCATCTTTTTTTAAAGATGCTGTGATTGTACTGATTATTTTTATGATTTTACTTATGTTTAGTATTTACTCCAATAAGAGAAGAAAAGAAGAGGAGAAAAAAGAGGCAATAAATCAGCAAAATGCTTTTGCTTATGAAAATTTTGGAAGGAGTATTATACAAAGAAGTAGTTCGAACTATAAGTTTTCAGACATTGCAGGGATTAGTGATGTAAAAGAGGAGTTAAGTGAGATAGTAGATTTCTTGAAAAACTCTAAAAAGTATAAAAATAGAGGTATAAAGCTTCCAAAGGGTGTACTGCTTATTGGACCTCCTGGTGTTGGCAAAACTATGATAGCAAAGGCAGTTGCAGGTGAAGCCAATGTTCCATTTTTTTATCAAAGTGGTGCTAGTTTTGTTCAAATCTATGTTGGAATGGGAGCAAAAAGAGTAAGAGAGCTCTTTTTATATGCTAAAGCTCATGCTCCATCGATTATATTTATAGATGAGATAGATGCTGTTGGAAAGGCAAGGGGAGGCTTAAGAAATGATGAAAGAGAATCGACCCTAAATGAACTCCTAACCCAAATGGATGGTTTTGAAGATAGTAGTGGTGTTATAGTCATAGGGGCAACAAATAAGATAGAGATCATAGATGAAGCGCTCCTAAGATCAGGCAGATTCGATAGAAGAATTTTCATACCAATGCCAGATATAAAAGATAGAGTAAAGATTTTAGAGATCTATTTAAGAGATAAAAACTTTGATGGTGATGTAAAAAAGATAGCCAAAATGAGCGTTGGCTTTAGTGGAGCGGCGTTGGCTACTTTGGTTAATGAGGCTGCTATAAATGCACTAAGGGAGCAAAGGGGAGTTATAAACGAGGATGATTTTTTTGCTGTTAGGCAAAAGGTACTTCTAGGAAAGAGAAAGGTTTTAAACTTCTCCCAAAAAGAGAAAGAGATACAGTCTTACTATCAGGCTGCTAAGGCTCTGTGTGCGTACTGGTTTGAATGCGATTTTGATAAAATCTCTTTAGTCAATGATAGGCTAAAAGAGTTGGATTTAGAGATAGAATCCAAAAGTTCTATGTTTTCTAAGATTAAGGTTTATTTAGCTGGAATTGCAATCTCAAAGATAAGATACAATGAAATCTTTACAAATAGTGCTGAAGATTTAGAAAGAGCAAGAGATATAGCAAAACAGATGTCGCAAAAGTATGGTATGGGAAAGAGTTTAGTCTCAAATACAGAAGATGTTCATAAACTGCTAGAAAACGCAAAAGAGGATGTTGAAAAATTTCTCATAGGTATGAGCAAACCACTAGAAAAGATAGCCAACAGCATATATGAAAACGAGAGCATAACCAAAGATGAGGTGAAAAGGTTTTTAGATGAGGTTTTTTAGTTGCAGTCAATTGAGTTGTAATCAGTTGGAGATGTTCCATTTACATCTATAAGTATAAAATCACCATAATAGAGTCTTTTTTGGTTGCAGTTTATACATGCTATGTTGCAGTCATTTTTGTGTGCAGCATACACCCAAAAATCATTTTTATCTGGTTTGTTAGCTATGTCTTGATTTGGAGCATCGGTTGGAAATTTTACCCCATTTTGAGCATCGCTTGCAGGTCCTGTAAAAATTTGTAAACCATTTATATTTGTCACTCTTTTAAATTTTCCACTATCTTTTATGACAAAGTCAAATGGTTTATCATCACTAGAACTTAGCTCATCTGGATAGCCTGTTGTGCTATTTAGCTCACTAGAGGGTCTATTTCTACCCCAAGTAAAACTACCTTCATTTATGCTCCACTCTCCATTGGCACTCTCAAGAGCAGTTACTACGGACGAAATAGTGGCAAGTTCAGCAGATTTTTTAGCACCATCTGTAACACCACCAAACTTGGGGATAGCTATACTAGCCAAGATCCCAATTATAACAATCACAAAAATCAACTCAACCATAGTAAATGCACTTCTTTTCACACCGCTTCCTTTTATGGAGAATTATAGCATATCTTTTAAAAAAATTTTAAGTTTACTAGAAGTAAAAACTATTTGTAAAAAAGTTTAGAGTTTAGCCCTGACCCCTAAAAGGTTACAACTGCTGAGACAGTAGTTATCTCAGCAGCTTTTTAGCACCATTAGTTACACCTGAAAGCTTAGGAATAGCCACCGAAGCGAGTACTCCTATAATAACAATTACAAAGATAAGCTCTACCATTGTAAGTGCTTTCTTCTCATATTAAAAAGATACTTCTAAAACATCATTTGTACTGCTTCCTGTAGATAGGTCAGATCTTATTAAGTCTAATCCTCTAATATTTTGACCAGCAGTCAAATCATCTGTGCCGTTGATATCTAGCAAAGCTATACTTTCTGCTGGTATTACAACGGTAGATTCTCCTAAAGTGTATGCACCACTAGTTACATTGATATCGAAGCTATTTGGATTGAACACCCACATATCATTTCTGTCTGGTTTACCAGGAATGTCTTGACCTTCGATTTCTTGATCTATTTTAATACCACTATTAGGATTTGAAGCAGGACCTACTAAAAATAGAACATCAAGTGATGGGTTAGTAGCAGTATAATATCCCACAATTTGTGTTCCAGAAGATGCTGCGGCACCTACAATTTTAAAAGATTCTCCACCTTTATCTTTTAAAATTTTACTTAGCACTTTATTTTCATTATTGACTGAATTGTGATAAAATCTATTAGCTCCATATCTTGTACTTGCTAGTGCTCCACTAGGATAAGCCACATTGTGCCATAAAGTTTTAACTTCATTAAAATCATCTAGCGAAAATTCTATTTCTGCTTTCATTGTACTATCTAATGAGTCCATGGCTGAAACTTCTGTAGCTATTTTTGCTCTATCTTTAACTCCACCAAACTTA
Organism: Sulfurospirillum sp.; assembly: GCA_026988125.1. GTDB lineage: Bacteria > Campylobacterota > Campylobacteria > Campylobacterales > Sulfurospirillaceae > Sulfurospirillum_A. The sequence goes on along the minus strand of JALSLU010000127.1, from coordinate 1,240 downwards.
GGCAAAGCAACCGCTGCTAAGATACCTATGATTACGATCACAAAGATCAACTCCACCATTGTAAAACCACTTCTTTTCATGACTCTTTCCTTTTTTTGAAATATTTTAGTGACATTATGCCGTAATTTTAACCTAAAAGCAAACATAATTCCACTATAATTCCCAAAAAAAATTATCTGGAGATTTATGCCCCTTTCGAGACTAAACAGTGAGCAACTAAAAGCGGTAACCGCAAGTGCTGGATCAAACCTTATCATAGCAAGTGCGGGGACTGGTAAGACCTCTACAATAGTTGCGAGAATTGCATATCTGTTAAAAGAGCATGGTGTAAAACCGGAGCATATACTACTGCTTACTTTTACCAACAAAGCTGCTAGCGAGATGCTTGAGAGAGTTGCTAAGCATTTTAACAAAGAGATTGTAAAGAGGATTGAGTCAGGAACATTTCACGCAGTTAGCTATAGACTTTTGAGAAAACTTGGTAAAAAGATAGCTCTAAAACAGCCAAAAGATTTGAAGATACTTCTAAAAACCATAAGAGACAAAAGGAGATTTGACCATCTTGATAGTTCTGTAAAACCCTATAGTGCATCTTATATGTATGAACTGTTTTCGCTATATCAGAACTCTTCTTTAAACTCAACATTTTGTGATTGGTTAAAACAGAGAGATAGCGAGCATGGAGTTTATTTTGATATTTATGAGGATATATTTGAAGAGTTTAGGCTTCTTAAAAAAGAGTATGGGTATGTTGATTTTAATGATTTACTGATAATGATGCGAGATGAACTACAAAAAAATGATACCATAAAGTTTAGTGAAGTCTTGGTGGATGAGTACCAAGATACAAACATACTACAAAATTCACTTATTGATAGTTTTGATAAGAGATCTCTTTTTTGTGTCGGGGATTATGATCAGAGTATTTATGCTTTTAATGGAGCTGACATTGGCATCATAGGTTCTTTTGCAAAAAGGTATGAAAATGCCAAAATTTTTACTCTCAATAAGAACTATCGTTCAACCTCAAAAATCCTCTCTTTGGCAAATAGAGTTATAAAAAACAATCCGAGACTCTATGAAAAAAAGCTTGAAGTTACAAGAGTTGGTGAGTGTGAGTCTCCAAAACTACTTATCTATAGTGAGCTATTTGATCAATACAAAGCTATGTCATCTCTCATCAAATCTTCAAATACTCCTTTTGAGCAGATAGCTGTCATATTTAGAAACAATTCAAGTG
>JALSLU010000126.1 GCA_026988125.1 Sulfurospirillum sp. | reverse complement strand
AACTTTTTTTCTTGCAATCATCTCTATGCATTGCTTCAAATGCTTCAAATTCACTTGCTAATTTTTCTATCTCGTTTGCACCATCAAGCAAAGAGTACTCTGTGTGTAGATGTAGGTGTGTAAATTTACTCATAGATTAACTCAGAATCTCAATTTTTAAGTCATAATTTTGTTCTAAATTTTTAAAATCACTATCAAAAGTGACAAATTTTTTACAGTACTCATTTGCAATTTCAAGATGGATATAATCATTGATATTTTTACATTTATTTTTAATACTACACTTAAAATATGCACTAACTACAGCTCCTTTATCTACAAAGCCATCAATAAATTTACTATAAAAACCAATCTGCTCTTCACATTGCTCTGCTATTTTTAATTTAGAAAGTATAAAAATGTATTCGCTCAAAACAAGTGGAGATATAAAAAAATTTTTACTTTTGATTGCCTCGTAAATCAAATCATTTGAAATTTGAAATTTTTTTAAATCCTGCTCAACTGTTGCATAAATCAAAATATTTGTATCAAAGTATGTCAAAGTTATTTATCTCATCTTCCATTTTAAGTTTATAGCTAATATCTTTCATTTTTGGAGTTTTTTCCATCAATTTTTTAAATTCTTCTGCCAATGATACTCTCTTATCTATAAAACTATTTTGTATGTCTAGCTTAGAAAAAACTATAACCTCAATTTCCTTACCAATATACTCTTTTGGAACCCTAATGTTTACTACTTCACTTTTTGGTTTTAGTATTTCCCTAATCATAAAAAACTCCTACCTCGTTATATTTAATCCAGAGCTCTAAAGTGTTCATTAGCATTGGCTTCTACCAAAAGCCTACCTTTGCCATCGAAAAACATATGATTATCAAAATCCATAAAAACATGCGTTCCATCTTTTCTTCTAACATCATTTCTATATGATGATAACTCTATAATGTCTCCAGAATCAAATAGCTCATTAAAGACCTTTTTCACCTTTGGCAAATCTGGATCAGATATAAAAAGATCAAACCAGTTCTTGCCCAAAACCTCTTCTTTCTCATAACCAAGCAAAGAGGCTCTATCTTCATACTCTACAATTCTAGCTTCACTATCTAACACTACTGTAAAATCATACATCTGCATTCCTATACCTATCATAATTCGAGCTTTATTATAGCATATCACATATGGAATTTGCACTTACAAATCCACTAGCCCAAGCAAAATGAAGATTATAACCCCCACAATCCCCATCGACATCCAAAATCTCTCCACTAAAATAGAGTCCTTTTACCAGTTTTGACTCCATAGTTTTTGAATTTACCGCTTTTGTATCTATCCCACCTGCACAAACCTCTGCACTTTTGAAGCCTTTTGTCTCTATTGCAAGCATCTCCATATTTTTTAACTCATAAGCTAGCTTTGTTAAGTCTCTTTGGTTTAGCTCGTCGGCTCTAATTTTGCTTACTTTTTTAGCAAAAAATTTGGCAAGTTTTGGATTTAAAAATCCATCCAACCATAGCTCAACACTCTTTTGGTTTGCAAATTTCAGTCTATTTTTCAGTCTATTTTTAAGTGCCTCTTTTGAGAGTTCACTAAAAAGATCTATCTTTAGTTTTATGCTCTCACCTCTGCTTACATGTAAACTTACAATCCTGCTTACATCCAAAATTACTGAACCAGAAACCCCATAGTTTGTAAAAAGAAGATCCCCAAATGAACTCTCTTTTGGCTCAGAACAAACCTCTACCAAAGCCTCTACCTTTACACCGCTAATCTCTTTTAAATTCTCTTTACAAACCAATTGAACAAGCGAAGGAAAGATTGGCAAAACCTTATGTCCAAACTCTTTTGCAAACTCATAACCACTACTACTTCCACCAAAAGCCAAACTCCCAGTTGCCAATAAGACTACTTTTGCTTGAATCTTTTCATCCTCTATAAACAAATAAAAACTCTCACCTATCTTCTTAACTCTCTTAACTTCACTAGATAGTCTAAATTCAACACCAACTCTTTTGCACTCATAAACCAGCAAATCAACCACACTTGAAGATTTAAGACTCATAGGATAGAGTCTTCCTTTTTGACCTTCCTTAAACTCTATGCCAAGCTCTTCAAAAAAATCTCTGCATGCAGAAGTGCTAAACTGCCCCAATACACTCTCAACAAAACCAGGATTATTAGAGTGAAAGTTTGATTTTTCTACACTTTTATTTGATATATTGCATCTTCCGTTACCAGTTGCAAGTAGTTTTTTTCCTATTTTTGAATTTTTTTCAAAAACTACTACCCTTTTTCCTCTTCTAGCAACACTCAAAGCCGCTACCAACCCAGATGCACCAGCTCCTACAATTGCTACTTCAAACAAATACCGCCCTCATAAACTTCAACTATGTTCTTTTCTTTTAACTCGCTCAAAGCACTCTTAAAGCTCTTTTTACTAAGCCCAAAAAGTTCTTTTATTAGCTCAGGTGAACTCTTTGAGTTGCAGCTCATCCTTCCGCCATTGGACTTTAAAACCTTTTGAACTCTATATAGCGCACTCTCTTTGTTGTCTTTTCCTATGGGCTGAAGTGAAATGTCTAGCTTTTTATCTGCTCTTATAGTTTTTACATAGGCAGTTTTTTTCTGCCCTATCCAAAGAGTCTCAAATATCTCATTATGATATATCATTCCCTCATAAAGGTTATCAACTATAACTTTATAACCTAGTGGAGTTTTTTCTCTAACTATAATCTTCACTTGTTGATTTGGTTTTAGTTTGTGGGTATCTTTTGATAAAAATTTATTGTATTTGTGGGCTGCTATGAGTCTATCGCTATCTTCATCCAAACAAACTCTAAAAACAAACTTCATCCCAACCTCAAGAGGGATTCTTTGAAATTTTTTAGGAACAAAAAGATCTTTAGGAAGCCCCCAATTAACAAATGCCCCAAAATTCTCTACGCTTACCACCTCAAAATAACCAAATTCATCCAACATCGCTTTTGGCTGAAGAGTTGTTGCTACATATCTATCTTCAGAGTCATTATAAACAAACACCTCCAAAAGATCACCTATTTGCATACTCTCATCCACATAAGCATTTGGAAGAAGCACATCATCCCCATCACTCGCTACCAAATACAACCCATGATCACTTTTTCTATCTACCTCTAGGAAATTTATCTTTCCTAGTTCTATTTTTTCATTCATATTAAAATTTATCCTTAAGAGAGTCTCTTATTTTCAAGAACTCATCTAAATGTTCAAAAAAGATATCTACCAATTTAGGATCAAAGTGTTTTGCTCTCTCCTCTTTTATTAGTGTAAATATCCTCTCATCATCCCAAGCCTTTTTATAAACCCTATCACTTCCAAGTGCATCAAAAACATCTGCCAAAGCTGTAATCCTTCCATAAATGTGGATATCCTCTCCCTTTAATCCTCTTGGATACCCATTTCCATCCCACTTTTCATGATGCTCATACGCAACTATTGCAGCAGCTTTCAAAAGCTTTCTATCTGAATGTTTTAGCATATCATAACCAATTTTTGCATGAGTATTCATAATTTCTCTCTCTTTATCGTTAAATCTTCCAGGCTTATTTAGTATGGAATCTGGGATTGCTACTTTGCCTATGTCATGCATTGGTGAAGCTTGTTTAAGTAACTCACACTCCTCTTTAGACAATCCATAATGTTTTGCCAATAGTTCACTATATCGAGCTACTCTTTTTACATGATTTCCCGTCTCTTTACTTCTTTGTTCAGCTATAGCACCCATGGTAAAAACTACTTCTTTTTGGGTATCTTCTATCTCTTTATTTAATTTTTGAATCTTTTCAAGCCCCTCTTTGACTCTACTTTCTATCTCATCTACAGATAATCCCACATTTTTATATACTCTATAAGATAATATTAAAATCAAAACAATTATAGAGATAAAAAGAAAAAATATAAAAATGTAGATAGTATTTATATATGATGAGAGAAAGTTCTCTGCCATTTTTTCTATGTTGTAACTTATCTTCTTGTTATGTTCCAATATATTTGAAATATCCTTAGTTAATCTCTCCTCTTTTAATCTAATATCCTCTATTTTCAAAATAAAATCACCTATCTTTTTAGAAATTGATATGTACTCTTCTACAACTGAGCTTAAACAGAAATTTTCTATTGGCTTTATAGATTTTATCCATTTATTGACACTTTTTTCATCCTTATATTGATATAGAGCCTCTTTGGAGTAGTATTTCATATCATCAAAGAGCATAATTAACTTCATATCGTTTGATTTATAAACCTCATCTGCCAAAATATATCTTAACTCTTTCTCTCTTGGTAACAGTACTTGCAGTTTATCTTTATAGTTAATTCTGCTTTTTTGAATAACATAAGCAGTCTCAAACATTTTTTCTATCTTCTTTTCATTTTTATAAAGTAGTTTTAAATTTTTAGAAATCTCACCCTCTTGTCTCAAATCTTTAATAAATTGCATATAAAAATTTTTACCAGACAGCTTAATTTTATCTCTTAGTTTTTCAAAGCTCTTTTCATACTTTATAAAACTCTTTTCAAATTTTTCAAGCTCCTTTAAACTTTTGGTATTGAAAAGCTGTTCTAGAAGACTACTCATACTATCTTGCATTGACACAATTTGAACTATATTTTTTCTTAAGGCATTGTTTTGCTTTATCTGGTAGAGTGCTATAAAGTTAGTCAAAGTCAAAATTAAAATTAAGACAGATACTAAGATAAAACTAAATTTTACAACCCTCTTTATATTCATCAAAACTTCCTATCTATTTTTTAATACTGAGGCTAACATAAATAGATTAAATTCAAGCTTTATCTATACAATTAATCACTACTCTTTATCCATCTCAACCCTATTTTTTCCATTTCTTTTGGCTCTATATAGTAACTCATCTGCCTTTTTAAAAAGTACATCAAAGTCCTCTTTTTTTCTTATGATCATACTTGCCAAACCAAAGCTACATGTAAAGTTTCCAACAACATCAACCGTAGTATTCTCTATAGTTTCTCTTAAACTATCAGTTATAACAAACGCCAAATTATCATTTTTAATCCCATCAAAGACAATCACAAACTCCTCTCCACCCCATCTTATAATCAAATCATTTTTTCTTAGTGAATTTTTGAGTATATTTGCCAAAGTTACAAGAACTTCATCTCCTGCCAAGTGTCCAAATGTATCGTTAATCTTTTTAAAATTATCTATATCTATAATGGCTAGATAAACCTTTGAGTCAAGATATTTCTTATAGACACTATCTAAAATCTTTCTATTATAGAGTTTTGTTAGCTTATCTATGCTAATCTCAAGTCTCAGCTTTTCACTCTCAGCCTTATAATCTGAAATATCGGTTAGACTAACCATTGTGTAAGAATCAACCTTTTTAACTATAGTTTGAAAGTACTTACCAGTGCTTTTTTGTTTTAAAACACATCTTTTTTCCTTTAACCAATCATCATCCAACTTTTTACCGTACTCTTTATCTTCAAAATCATCCATAAAAAAATCAAGTGCATTTAAAAGATTTACACTCTTCTGTCTACACAAGTTCTTATATGACTTATTGTAAATTTTAACCTTGTTGTTACTATCAACAACAAGCACTGCCTCAATTTGTTCATCTAGTACAACTTGCATCATATGAAGATACTCATTGGCCTCATTTTTATATACAATTGATTTTGCCAATTGATTTAGCTTTGCAAATACCAAGTTTATATCAATGGGTTTTAAAAAGTAGGCATCAACCCCAATCTTTATACTCTCTTGCAGGTACTTACTGTCTCCAAAAGCAGTTATGAGGACTATTTTTATCTCTGGATTGATAGCTTTTATCTCTCTTGACATCCCTAGTCCATCTTTTACAGGCATCTTTATATCACTTACTATGATGTCAATTTTATCTAAATTCTTTTTATATAAATCAACCCCTTCTTGTCCATTTTTAGCAATTATCAGCTCTTTAGCTGCTCTTTTTAAAAATGGCTCAAATGACTCCCTTATGGAGTCATCATCCTCAACATAAAGCACTACCATCTCTTTTAGCTCTTTTGAGCCTTTTACCCTAGCCATCCCTATTTTATCCTCAGTCTTATTATAAATACTTTTCTCTCATCATTTTTCAACATCAATTCACCATCCATGTTGGCAATAATTTCACTTGCCATATATAGACCCATTCCTGTTCCTTTATTAAGCTCTTTTGTTGTAAAATATGGCTCAAAGATCTTCTTCTCAATCTCCTTTGGAATTTCCTTTCCGTTGTCTTCAAACTCTATATCAACAAATCCATCTGTATTTTTCTTCATTACAATGTTTATCTTGCCCTCAAAGCTTACATCTCTCTCTCTTTTTTCCAAAATCGCATCTTTAGCATTTGAAATTAAATTTAAAACAACCTGCATAAACTTACTTCTGTAACCCAAAATCTCAATGGAGATTAAATTTGTATCTAAATCAATATGATTATTTTTTAACTGATTGGTTTGAAGTGCAAGTGTCGCTTCTATAGCCTCTTTTACATCAAATCTACTAGCCTCCCTATCCTCTCTGAAAAAGTTTCTAAAATCATCTATGGTTTGGCTCATAAACTGTATGGTTTTCATATTTTTATCAACAAACTCCTCCATCTCCTCAACACTACACTGCTTATCTTCAGCCATATCTACAAGCATCTGTATATTTAATGCCAAAGAGTTAAGTGGTTGTCTCCATTGGTGTGCTATAGCTCCAATGGTCTCTCCAATAGTTGCCATTTTATTTTGTTGAAGTAGAACTTGGTCTTTCTTTCTAAGCTCTGCCAACTTCTCATCAACCTTTTTTTGTAGCCCCTCATTTACTACCTTAAGCTCATGAGTTTTTTTCTCAACCTCTATCTCTAGCCTAGAAGCAAACTCTTCTAACTCTCGTTTTGATTTCAATAGTGTATCTAGCATAACTTTTATGGAACTAGAAAGCTCTCCTATCTCATCGTTTGATTCAACATCTATGCATACTTTCTTAGAGCCCCTTGACTCAGCAATCTCATTTGCAACCTTTGTAAGCTTTATTATAGGATGGGTAAACTTTCTTGCAACCACAACGGTAATTATAAATATAACTATAACAGTTAAAACTATAAAAAACAGAAGTTTTGCAAAATAGTTTTGCTCACTCTTACCAAAGAGTGACTCGGTTGTGTGTTTTGCTATGACTATAAACCTCTTGGGAGTTATAAAAATCTTTTTTGCTTTCAATATGGAATTTTGCATATCTATATTTAAAGCAACCTCATCTGAATTATAAAAATCTTTAAACTGTTCAAAATCATCATATATGAGATAATCCTTATGAAACTCAAATCCAAACTCTTTGTTTGGCTCTTTGGTGTTTAAAAGATAATATCCCTCTTTGTTAGCTATGTAAGTCTTTATAATCTTGTTTCTTCTTTGCTTATTAAACTCCAAAAGCTCACTTACATCCACATTTATAACAATTATACCTGAGTTTTTCAGATCATTTGAAGTAAGCTTTGCAACTCTCAAAGTTGGCTTTATCGGAAATTCTATCTTACCAAATTCTCTGTTTAAATCTATCTTAGATATGTAAAACTCACCTCTTTTTTTTATAGCCATTTGAGTATAGTCTCTACTTAGTTTATTTTGAAGCTTAGAGTCTGGCACTACCAAGATTTTACCATATTTTCTATCTACCCTAACAAGCTCCTCTCCACTAACTGGATCAATTAGCCTTACTTGAAAATAGTTTTTATTCTGTTTTAGAACTATCTTAAAGAGCTCTTTTAACTCTTTTTTATATATGTCTATAGTTTTATTTTCAACCTCATCATAGTTAAATCTATTTCTAAAAGCTCTTATAAACCCTTTTACTGAATTATTATTTGCTAACATCAACACATCTTGTTTTAATTTTTTTAAGCTGTCTTGAGTATTTTTCTCATACTTCTGCAGGCTTCTTTGAATTGCTGAATCATTTTTTTGTTTAAATACCTCTTTTGCCTGAGATATCGCAAGATAAGCTACCGCACTAACCCCTAGTAAAGAGGTTAGCATAATTATGAGTGAAAGCTTAACGGCTAAACTGATCTTTACTTTTCTATTACTCATAGCTCTCATCTTTAAAAATCAAATTCAGACTATTTTGTATGTAAGTTAAGTAAGCAAAAACATCGGTTGGAGTTTTATTACTGAATTTTTCACTAGTATTAGCTAAGTTGGAGTCATCGGCTTCAAGAAAAATTAGTATCTGATTCAAACTTGCATTCAAAATCCTCAAAGAGTTATATACGGTATTTGGTGTTATATTTTTTTCTTTAGGAATAAGTATGGTTGAGACATCCATATTTAATCTCTTTTGAATTCTCTTTATATCTTTAAACACCTTTAGTGTTAAAGCAAAAACATCGCTAGGGTACTTAGTCTCATCAATCTTTACTAAAGCTGTTTTTTTATGTTTTACATTTAACATATCTAAAATAAGTTTTACTTTTTTCTCTATCCTAGCAGCCATTGCATATGTCTCATTTGGAGTGTACTCTCTAGCTAAAAGCAGATCAAAATTATTTGAAATTTTCCATAGATTATTATAAACATCACTTGGTACCTTTTGAGTGTATCTTCTTTTGTCTAGCTTATATATATATTCATCTTCATCTTTGAACCCACTACTTTTTAAAAGAAGTGTTACAATCCCATCAAGCCTCAAAACTAACTCATAAACCTCATTTGGTGTGATTTTTCTAAGAGGGGCTGTTGGAACCGCTGATGGATAAAAACCAAACTCAGTTTTTAGTTTTATAGATTTTTCTATAGACTCAATCGCCTTTTGATAGGCATGAGCTGGTTTTAGCCCATATATGTATGGTGGAATTTTCTCTCTTTGAGTAATTCCTCTTATATTTTTTAATTTCTCTATCTTTCTTAAAATCTCAACCGTTACTCCAAAAACATCATTTGGTGTTTTATTTAAAGAGTTAGACGGATACTGAACTAACTCTTTCGATAGAGAAAATGTCGGCATAATATCTATGGCATATTCTAAGTTTTGAACAACATCCGAGGGAGATTTTACACTCTTGACATCCTCTAGCTTAAAATATCTCTCCAAACCCAATCTATGCTTTATCCTTTGAAGTTCGGCTATGTTAAACTGCAAAGAGTCATAAACCTCTGTAGGAGTGACAACTCTTTGGGGTTTTTGAGGTACTTCGCTTGGGGTGATCCAAAGCCTTTTTTCAGCTTCAGAGATTTTTTGAAGTAAATCATAAGACCTATAAAGTGCATGATTTGGTCTAAGATCTGGAACTCTTTTTGGTTTTTCAAAATTTTTGTGTATATTTTGAGATTTTGCTAAAAAATTGACAGTCTTTACAACCTTTTGACTGAGTGCATAGACATCTGTAGGGGTATAGCCATGTATGCCCAAGAGTGAATCAAATGCTAGTGAGATAGACCACAATAGCGCATAAACATCATTTGGTGTTTTTTTTGAAAATTTTATATATTTTATGGATTTTAATTTATCTTTATCAAATATAAAAGGTGTTATCTCTCCATCAAGCCTCTTTACTATGCTAAAAACATCACTAGGAGTTATGTTCCTAGCAGGGTATGGTGGGATGTAGATTTCACCATAGCCTTTTGAAACTCTATAGAGGTTTATCTTAGAGAGCACTTCCAAAGCTTTTTGTATAACATGCCTTGGGAATTTATTTTGCTGTTTTTGAACTATAGGGAAATCCTTCTTAACCCCCTCCTGCTCTCTTAAAATTTCTAACTTTTTCTTTACTGTGATTGCATATGAATAAACATCTGAAGGTGTCTTGATTGCACCAAAAAGCATAAAAGGCATCAATATAACAATAAAACACACTCTCATTTCACAATCCCTTTTTCCTAATGGTACTAAAAACAGCATAAATTTTTATTTAAAATGATGAAAAATTGTTTCATTTTAACCCGATTTATACACTGACCTTACGCACCATAAGATACCCTGAGTGGTTTTTGTGGCATTTGAGTGCAAGGCACACCGACGAGTCATAGCCGTAGCTATGGTGAGGAGGTGTAACACCGTAATCAAGTGCCACAAAAGCC